>JBBSKN010000099.1:0-12910 GCA_038256265.1 Phormidesmidales cyanobacterium | reverse complement strand
ATCGTTCCCGATTTGAATTCGTACCGGTAACGATACCGGGCTCTGGGCAATGCCGCAGAGCCTTTTATCTCTTCTCAACAGGGTGCTCATTAATACATTGCACCCAATATCCCTTTGTCCCGCCTTACGTTGATACCCAACGATCAAGTTAATTTGGCTAAGCAAACCTACCAGCAGGGCTTAACCTGTGGGGCTACCCCAGCCCTAATTCGCGAAGCCGTACAAGACCTCAAAGAGTTTCTCCATGTATTCCCAGGGCATCCCCAGGCCACAGCCTTCTACAACGGGCTGCGCAAAAAGCTAAAGTCAGCCCCATAAAAATACGTCAAATACCCCCGATTCTCACCTGTCTTGATCTGTCTGAGACTCAACGGCAAAACCATGACCCAAATCACCCTCGAACTTTCCCCAGAACTGGAATCACAACTTCGGGCGGAAGCCGCCAAGCAGGGGCTTGACCCCCAGGGCTACATTTTAGAAACTCTGCATACCCGGCTAACCGCCAATCAAGCAGCAGCAAACCCTCTGCCCCCAGCAGAAGCCAACCTACTCCAGCACATCAATCTCGGCCTCTCTGCCGAAGAGTGGGACGAGTACTATGCCCTAATCGACAAGCGCCAAGCCGAGACCTTGACAGCCGACGAGCACCAGCGACTGATTGAGATTTCAGACCAGCTCGAAGCCCTCAACATAGAGCGCATTCAAGCCCTAGTGCAACTTGCTGGGTTAAGGCAGCAATCGTTAGAAGACACCATGGCCGACCTCGGCATCCAACCTGCTGTCTATGGCTAAACCCCCATTGAGCTTGCAGCAAAAACAATCCGTTGCCCAACGGGCTGCTGGGTGCTGTGAGTATTGCCGTTGTCAGGCCAAATATTCCCCAGACCCCTTCTCCATTGAGCACATCATTCCGCGCTCCAAAGGCGGAACCGATGATTTGGAAAATTTAGCGTTGGCCTGCCAAGGCTGCAACAATCGCAAGTACGTCCAGACCCAAGCCTATGACCCTGTGACAGGTCAAACAGTCCCCCTCTACAATCCGCGTCAGCACCAGTGGCAAGCCCACTTTGCCTGGAGCCAAGATTTAACCCTGATGCTGGGCATCACACCCACTGGCAGAGCAACAGTAGACAAGCTAGCGCTAAACCGTGAGGGCATTGTCAATCTTCGCAGGGTTTTGGCGGTAGGTGGTAACCATCCACCGTAGGAAGTTGCCAAAGAGGCATCGATGGTAGATTGAAGGCGCAACCGTTACAGTTTTTAACGTCCAATGCTGATTCTCTCTGCCACCCATGGCACCAACCTAAGCCTGGCTCAAGCCTTTGCCGATGAAGCCACCAAGCAGGGCAACACTGCCGAGGTGATGAGCCTGCCTGAGCTGCAACTGCCCCTCTACGACTCGCTGGTGAGCGAGGCTGGCCCCGGTCTGGCCAAGCTAGAGCAGGCGATGAAGCAGCACAAGGGGCTAGTGATCTGCGCGCCCGAGTACAACGGCTCGATTCCCCCGGTGGTGAGCAATGCGATCGCCTGGCTCTCGGTCAGCACCGACGACTTTCGCGCCCTGTTCAACGGCCGCCCAGTAGCGCTGGCATCCCATAGCGGCGGCGACGGTAAAAAGGGCGCACTGGCCATCCGACAGCAGCTGTCGCACCTGGGCAGCACGGTGGTGGGGCGCGAGGTGCTGAGTAGTTCTCAAAAGGCGGCTAACCCTGAGGCGATCGCAGCTCTTATCACCCAGCTCGCCGCCCTCGAACCCGCCTACGAAGGCGTGCCAGCCAAGGTGTAGCCCCCTTACACCCCGCCTGATCGCTGCCAAAAGAAAAACGCCGCCTGCACAATGCCGATGGTGAAGCCCAAAATGCCCCCCAGGTTGACGATCGCCTGCAATTCATTGCGCACAATGCCCTGAATCGCCATCTCCAACTCCTTGGCCGAGGTACCCCGCACCCGGTCGATAATCACCTGGTCAATGTTCAAAATCGGGATCACCTGGGCCACCAGCGACTCTAGGTCGCGCTCCAGGTAGCGTTCTAAAATCAGCGCCAGCTCCTCGCTCACGGGGTCGAGGGACTGGGTGATCACCGCCGAATTTTGCAGCCGGTTGAGCAGCTGGGTGGCCAGGGTTTCCCAATTGATCGAAGCGCCCAGGCCGCGCACAAACTCTGGCCCCAGGGTGCGAATGTAGCCCTGCACCGCCTCCCGCAGGTTACCCCGCACCTGGCGCACGGTGGAGACCGGCAGGTTTTGCAGCGACACCCGCTGGAGCGATTCTTGCATACGCTTTTTGAGCTGTAAGGCCACCACCAGCTCGGCGATGCGGGCGTTGCTGACCTCGCGCTCGTCAAGGCAAAAGGCCCGCAGCCGACCCAGGGCATTGCGTACCCCAAACAGGTTGGCCACCACCCAGTAGGTGCCACTGGTGCGCTCTCGAAAAATCGTGTCGATCACCTGAATATTGCGGTCGGTGAGAAAGTCGACCACCAGCTGCCGCATTTTGTCGGGTGGAAACACCCCGCTCAGCAGCCAGGTGGCAATCTGGTCAGCCTGCTCAGCGGTAAGCCTAAAGTCGATCAGCACCTGGTCAAACAGCTGGTTGAGCTGGGGCTCTAAAAAGTTTTCGCGCCTCGCCCAGACGCGGATTAGCCGGGGCAGCGACTTGCCAAACAGATCTTGCAGAATGGCCCCGGCAATCTGGGCCGTGCGAACCTGGGCACGGCTCTGCACCTGATCGAGAGCCAGCTGCAACAGCCACTTGATCGCTGCCTGGATGCGCTCGGTCTGCAACAGCCGCCGCGCTAGGTTTTGCAGCTCCTCGGGGGTGAGCAGCGACCCCATAATCGTGTCGGAAATGCGCTGGGCCAGCCGTTCCTGGTTGCTGGGTATCAGCCCTGGGGTAAAGGGCAGCCGCCGCTTGCCCAAGTAAAGGGGGCGGTAGGGGCGAAACAGCATTTTGATGGCGATGTCATTGGTAAAATAGCCAATCACACCGCCGACAATCGGCGGAGCCAGCAGCAGCAACAGGTCAGACTCGGTCATTGGCGACTCACCACCAGCACCCCCATCAGCCCGGCTGCAATGGGGTAGTGAACCGCCCGCTCAAACCCAACCTGGCAGGCCAAGGCTACCTGCTCTGCCCCCGTTGGGAAGCGGTCAACGCTGGGGCCAATGTAGGCATACTCATCCGTTAGGCCCATGCCCTGGGCGGTGGGCACCACCAGCGCATCGAGGTACCAGCGCTGAAACTGCTCGGCTAGTGCCCCCTGGGGGCGATGAAAGTCGAGAATGGCGGCGCTAGCCCCAGGCTTGAGCACCCGCCGCAGCTCGGCTAGTCCCTGGGGAATGTCGGTCAGGTTGCGCAGGCCGTAGCCCATGGTGGCAGCATCGATAGAGTTATCGTCCAGGGGCAGGGCCAGGGCGTCGCCCTGTACCCAGTGCAGGGCGGCGGTGGGGGAAATCTGGAGCGGTGCTTCACTGGAGGGACTGGGCGATCGCCCGGTTAGGCTGCTCTTGGCCCAGCGCTGCTCGGCTACCCCGAGCAGCGCGGCAGAAAAGTCTACCCCATACACCGTGCCCGATTCTCCTACCTGTCGGGCCAGCATGATCGCCAGATCGCCGCTACCGCAGCAGACATCTAGGGCGGTGTGCCCAGGGGCCACGCCGCTCCAGCGCACCGCCATGCGCTTCCACACCCGGTGGAGGCCAAAGCTAAGGCGCTCGTTGAGGCTGTCGTAGACCGGGGCAATGCGGTCAAACAGGTTCTGAATCTCGGCGGCGGTTGGTGATGACTGGGCAATTCCCACGGCGGTGCAGTAAACAAAGACCAACCTTTACTGTAGCGCCGCCTCTGACCCTCAGCTACGGTGTACGGTAGGGTTTGTTACATCCCGCTGCGCAAATTTGTAGCGGTGGCCGGCTTCTTTAGGCCATCGGTGACTGTCACGGGCGGAAACTTGGGTAGCGAACGGGCGTAGAGCTATCTCTCCAGAAACGTTGCCATGTCCTCACCATACTGGCGATGGCCATACCAAAACTGCTCGACGGCTATGGTTCGATGCAGCCGAGCTCGATGCAGCCGAGCTAAAGAGAAGTGCAGTTGGTAATCTGCAATTCTCCTGCCACCTCTACGGGCGTTGGCGTTGGCGTTGTAGCCGCAGTGCCCTGGCAAATCACCATGGATGTGCGTGCCATACCCCCAGGGTCAACGGTGGTAAACACGACCCCGGCATAGCCGCGCAGGGCGGGATCAAGGGGGGTGGCCTTGGTGCTGGTAACATTTGGCTCAGCAGGGTTATAGATGATGTCGTACTCGTAGTCAGGAGCCATGTCGTCGGTCACTCCGAGTTCGCCGATAGAGGTGGCAAAGCGGGTGTTCTCCATGTAGAAAGCCTGCTGGGCACGGTTGACCAGGCCGATGTAGTTGAGCGCTCGGGCTTGCTTGGCCCGAGCCACCTGACTCAAGAAACTCGGTAGGGCGAGCGCCGCCAAGGCACCCACAATCACAATCACGACCAGGAGTTCTATCAAGGTGAACCCCCGCTGGGTGGGGGCCATAGGGGGCCTGGCCTGTTTGGGGCAAGGGGTATCAGCCATAGTCGATGGAAGGCTCTAGGGTAGGTTTTAGGAGAAGTCGCGCTACCATCTACGCAATTTCCCTGAGAAAACCGGGTGAATGGAAATTGGCTTTACCTAACCTTTAATTGACTGACTAATTGATCTGCGGATTGAGATTTTCCTTCCGTGAATTGTTAAACCAGCTGAGACCCCCGAGCTTGGCCAAAACGGTCTAAACTGTCTGACTATACCTCCTGAACCTAGAGCAATTTGGACACCGTGCCCTTTACCTCCCATAGCTCCGAAACCCTGCGTGTGTTTATGACCGGGGCCAGCGGCTGTATTGGCCACTACATTCTTGAATTGCTGCTGGAGAGCGATCGCTACGAGCTGTTTTTGCTGCTGCGCCACCCCGAAAAGCTGCGACTGCCGGTGCAAAATAACCCCCGAGTTCACCTGCTCCAGGGCGGGCTAGAAAATATTGCCCCCTTTAAAGATCTGCTGGGCACCATTGACATTGCTATTTTTACCGCCGCCGCCTGGGGCGGCGACCCCGGCTATGTAGAGGCCATCAATGTTAAGGCCAACCTAGGGCTAATGGCCTACCTCAACCCCGATCGCTGCCAGCAGGTGATCTACTTCTCTACCGCCAGCATTTTGAACCAGCGCTGCGCCCCCCTGCCCGAGGCCGGGGAAATTGGTACCGACTACATTCGCACTAAATACGACTGCCACCACCGCCTGCCCAACTTGCCGGTTTACGACAAGATCACCACGGTGTTTCCCACCCTGGTGTTTGGCGGCGACAAAGACAAGCCCTACTCGTTTATCTCAGCGGGGCTGAGGGATGTCACCCGCTGGGTGGGGCTGGCCCGCTTCTTTCAGGCCGAGGCGAGGTTTCACTTTGCCCACGCCCAGGATATTGCCACGGTGGTCAACTATCTGGTCGAGCATCCTACCGCCGAGGGCTATCGCGAGTACGTGATCGGCAACCCGCCGCTGAGCGTCAATCAGGCGATCGCCCAAATCTGCGACTACTTCGGCCAGCGCATCTGGTTTCGCATTCCCCTGTCGCCGTGGCTAGCCGACGTGCTGATCAAACTATTTAGGGTGCAGATGGCCCCTTGGGACTACTTTTGCCTGCGCTATCGCCACTTTATCTATAACGGCGCGGTTAACCCCGCCAGCTTTGGCCTAACACCCTACTGCACGACCCTGGCAGACCTGCTGCGAGTCCATGGCATTGCTGGGCGATAGAGCGTGAGGAGCAATGATCGGGGCTAAAGGGCGATCAGCCTCGGCCCAATCATCCGATCACGATCTTCGCCGTCGGGTACGCCGCCAGTTAAACCAGTTTTCGGCCCAGTCGCGTCGCCAGGTGCCCTGGTGCCAGCGCTGCTGCTGCCAACTATCTACCATGGCAGGAATCATGGCGGCCAAGCTGGGGGACAGGGTCGGCATCCGCTCAAGCCGCTGAAGCGGAATGTTCTGATGTACGGCTAGCGCTACGGCATGCATCAACTCGCTGGCCCCAGGGCCGCAGATCTGCGCCCCGAGAATCTGGCCATTGTCACCCACGACCCAGCGGCAAAAGCCGGTGATGTCGTCGCCGTAGTGGGCCTTGAGCACCTGGCCAAAGGGCACCTGCACCACCGTTGCGGCGCTACCGTACCAGCGGCGGGCCTGGGTGGCGGTCAGGCCCAGCCGCGCATATTCGGGCGCGGTGGGTAGCAGAGCGGGGCGGTTGAGGTGTGAGAACTTGCGCCAGGGCAGGTAGAGAAGATTGCGCAGGGCGATCGCCACATCCCCGTGATCGGTGGCGTCGGCCCAGTAGCCCCCCAGGGCCGGGCCGCAGGCAAACACCCTAGGGTGGGCAGTGGCCAGGCGATCGTCCACCGGCAGCGTCGTGGTGTTGCCGTGGATAGTTCTGGGCTGAATGCCGATGCGGCTAAGGTTTAGCCCCTCTAGGACGGGGTGAGATGCCGTGGCCAGCAATAGGGATGCTGCGCCGAGGCGTTCACCATGGCTCAGCGACACCTCAAAGCCTTCTTTATAGTGGATATGCTCCAGTTCGGTACCGAGTTTGAGCGTTACCCCCGCCGCCTCTAGCAGAGCGGCCACAAAGGCCGATATATCGGCATCTTCGGTGGGCAGCAGGGTGTCGCCTCGGGTCACCAGGGTGGTACGGGTGCCCAGCAAGGCCAGGGCTTGGGATAGGGCGATCGCCTCCCCACTGCGCCCCAGCACCACCACCGACTCGGGCAAGGTCTTCAATGTCAACAGCGTATCGAGGGTCAGGTAGGGCGTCTCTGCTAAGCCTGGAATCTCTGGCACAGTAACTTCGGTGCCGGGGGCGAGCAGATAGCCGCGCGACCTGAGCCGTCGGCTCAAGGTGGTCACCGCCAGCTGAGGGCGGTGGCTAAACTGCCCCGGCTCTAGCACCACATCCACACCGCTAGTGGCCAGGCAGTCTAAATTTAGGTGAGGGTAAGCGATCGCCGCCAGGGCGCTGACCTGATGTTTTAGACTGTCCCAGCCAAAAGCCTCTACAGCTCCTGCCTGGGCCAGCGCCGTCAGCAAGATCTGGCGGTGAATGCCTCTATCCACGCCCCCCGGTGGCTCGACTAGAGCTACCCTGGCCCCTTCCCGCGCCGCCAGGGCAGCGGCCTCTCGCCCCTGCACCGTGCCGCCAATAATCACCCCATCGTAATCGACGGTCATGGTCTTCCCAACGCGAGTTCCCCATGAGTTTAGCGCCAGTGGGGAGTGGGGGATTAGGGGAGTAAGTAGGTGAGTGTGTGAGTAGGCGGGATTTTCTTCTTTACCTACTCACCTACCCATCTACTCACCTGCTCTATTTAATCTCGATAAAGTTTCTCCACCGTCCTGATGGGCTGTAGTCTGGCAGGTAAGATCTGAAGCAAACCAGTATGGGCGCATCATGACAGGCACCTCCTCGACCCGTGAGTTGAGCACACCATTCACCGACTTCTCCGTCTTTGCCCCGCCAGAAATTACCGGCGATCGCATCCTAGCCGCCATTGACGTGGGCACAAACTCTATCCACATGGTGGTAGTCAAAATTCAGCCCGACCTGCCCGCCTTCACTATTGTTGATCGCGAAAAAGAGACCGTGCGCCTGGGCGACTTTAACAAGACCACGGGCGGTCTGTCAGAGGCGGCGATGGAGCGGGCGATTAAAGCGCTGAAACGCTGCTGTGCGATCGCCAGCGGCCTCAAGGCTGAAGATATCGTGGCCGTCGCCACCAGTGCCGTGCGTGAGGCCAGCAACGGCAACGAATTTATCGAGCGGGTCTACAAAGAAGTCGGTTTAGCCATCAACTTGATCTCAGGTACCGAAGAGGCCCGCCGCATCTACCTGGGCGTGCTCTCAGGCATGGAGTTTGACGGCCAGCCCCACGCCATCATTGACATTGGCGGCGGCTCCACCGAGCTAATTTTGGGCACCGGCGAACCCCACCGCTTTCTCAGCAGCACCAAGGTGGGGGCCGTGCGCCTCACTGCCCAGATGGTCTCCACTGACCCGATCTCAGACCTCGAATTAACGGCGCTACGGGCCTACGTACGGGGCATGTTGGAGTCAAACACCACCGGGCTGAGGGCGCACCTCACCCCCGAAGAGCCGATGCAGCTAACGGGCACGTCGGGCACCATCGAGTGCCTAGCGGCCCAGGTCGCCACCGAGCGGCTGGGGCTGGTGCCCGACCCCCTCAACGGCTTTCAGATGACCTATGAAGAAGTTTCTAGCCTAGTGGAAAAGCTGCGGCAGTCGACCGCCGAAGAGCGGCTAGAAATGCCCGACATGTCGCCCCGGCGGGCCGAGATCATTGTGGCGGGAGCGGTCATTCTCCACGAGGCGATGGGGCTGCTCAAGGCCGACAGCATCACCATCTGCGAGCGCGCCCTGCGGGAAGGAGTTGTCGTTGACTGGATGCTCAGCCACGGTCTCATCGAAGACCGAATGCAGTTTCAGAAATCGGTGCGCCAGCGCAACGTGCTCAAAACCGCCAAAAAGTATAAGGTACACCTCGACCGTTCTCGGCGAGTGGCCCAGTTTGCCATAGATCTATTTGATCAGACCCGCGACAGTCTGCACACCTGGGGCAATTTAGAGAAAGAGCTGCTCTGGGCTGCGGCCATTCTCCACAACAGCGGTCACTTTATTAGTCACTCGTCGCACCACAAACATTCCTACTATTTGATTCGCCACGGCGAGCTGCTGGGCTACACCGAAACCGAGCTAGAGGTAATCGCCAATATCGCCCGCTACCACCGCAAGAGCGCCCCGAAAAAAAAGCATCAAAACTACAGCAATCTACCCACCCGCTACCACCAGCAGATGGCCACCCACCTCAGTTCCCTGCTGCGTCTGGCGGTGGCCCTCGACCGGCGCGGCATTGGCGCGGTCAAAAGCATTCACTGCCACTTTGACACCGATGCCCACGTGCTGCATATGGAAGTTAAGGCCGCCCAACCCGGTGATGACTGCGCTTCAGAACTGTGGAATCTAGACTATAAAAAAGAATATTTCGAGCAAGTATTTGAAGTAAAGCTAGCAGCCCGCCTGGCCACCTAATTGAAAACTAAATAGAGCCTCTCTTAAGGAAGGAGCATTTTCCCCAGAAAGAAGATCCCCCCAACCCCAATTTTTAAGGGGTTGGGGGGATCTATACCTAGTTTCTTCCCCTCCACACGGGGTAATCATCTAGGCGCGCTTGACGAAGTTCATGATTAGAGATATCACGAAGATAGCCAAGAAAATATAGAACAAAATTTGGGCAATACCGGCGGCACCAGCGGCTACGCCACTAAAACCAAAGAAGGCGGCAATGAGAGCTACAACCAGAAAAATCAAAGCGTAACGAAGCATGGGAGTTCTCCTAAAGAGGATGAAAAAATGCGGTCAGCGGTCTAGTTAAGTTATTCCAACTAAATAAACTGTAGGTTTAACCGCAACTGAACCAACGTCCAAGCTTGCATCCCCCGCAAAGATATCTTTAGGTGGAACACCTTCAACAAAATTATTTGCTAATAAAGCTATTATCGAGATTTGAATCCACTGGTACATCTTCCCCAAGGCTATAGTTTCTCCTAGCGAAAAACTTGCCATCTCTGCCCTAGGCCAGATGTACTGGCCTGCAAGGTTTTGCTCCCAAACTCTGCCCACGCATCTCACCCGCAGGGTTAGCGCGACTGAAAATTGTTTTGCACCATCTGACCTTGGCTGTCTTTGGAGGCTCGATCTAGCTCTTCCACTTCGCCAGCATCGAGCCGCCAGCCCTGGGCGGCGGTGTTTTGCTCGGCCTGGGTCAGGGTTTTGGCCCCCGGTATGGGGAGGGTACCTTTGCAGATGCACCAGTTGAGCGCTACCTGAGCTGAAGTTTTTTGGCGATGGGCGGCGATCGCCCCCACCACCTCCAGCAGCGGCTGAATCTTGGGCAGCAGCTGACGAAACAAGAGGCCCCGCACCCCCGAGGGATACGGCCCTTTGACAGAGTACTTCCCGGTCAGTAGCCCCAGGGCCAGAGGGCTGTAGGCAATCAGCCGAATGCCCAGCTCGTCGCAGAGATCCTTGAGACCCAGCTTAGTAACCGGGTAGGTTGACAGCAGCGAATACTGTACTTGCAGGGTGGCGATCGCCATCCCCCGCTCCTGAAACCGCTGGTGGGCAAGCTTTAAGCGTTTGGGGCCAAAGTTTGACAGGCCAATGGCCTGGGCCTGGCCCTGATCCACCAAATCCATTAGCCCGTTGAGAAAGGGGCCTTCTTGCCAGGGGGCGTAGTTGGCCGTCGACCAGTGCATCTGGGCCAGGTCGATGGGGCGGCCCAGGCGATGGGCCGAGGCTTTCCCCGCCTTGACCACCGAGCCTGGGGTCAGCCGCCAGGGATAGGCCGCCAGCTTGGTGGCCAGGCAGAGCTGGTCTCGATTTGGCCCCTGATAATTCTTCGCAAACTGCCCCAGCAGCACCTCACTGCGGCCATTGAGCCGCCCGGTGCCGTAGGAGTCGCCGCTGTCAAATAGAGTGACGCCGTGACTGAGGCAGTGGTCAAATACCCCTTGCAGTTCGCTATCCATGCTTGGGTCGTAGCCCCACAACAGCCGGTTGCCCCAGGCCCAAGTGCCACAGCCCATCTCGGGCAGGGCCAAGGGCGGTTGAGAATTGGTTGGGGGGGTGGTCATGGAAGGGCCAAGCAAACGAGCATTCCTATTATTCTAGGCTGGGCAGCCCCGGCTCTAGTCGTTCGAGCACCGCGAAGAGACGGCACAGCCGTATTTTCTCCCAGAACTGTCTGGAAACGCTCTAAAACCCTGGGTTTGGCAACGGCTACAGCCTCAACGACAGCTGGCCCGGTGAGGGCATGGCGCCCTCGCGAAGGTCTACGTCTTCGTGGTGCAGCAGCCACTGCTTGCGCCCTAGACCGCCCGCGTAACCGGTGAGCTGGCCCTTGGCCCCGACGACGCGATGGCAGGGGAGAGCGATCGCCACCGGATTGAGCGAGTTGGCCATGCCCACCGCTCGGCAGGCCGTAGGTTTGCCCACCCTAGCGGCCAGCTCTGCGTAGGAGGCCACTGTGCCAGCGGGGATCTGGCGCAGCCCCAGCCACACGCGCTGCTGAAACGCAGTGCCCCCTGGGTTAACGGGCACCTGGTCGAAACTGTGCAGGTCGCCCCCCAGATAGGCCCTGAGGCGATCGCTAAAGCCCTGGGGGTTGGCACAGGGAATGAGGGTGACGGCCGCAAACCGCTTTTTGAGCAGCGTCAGCAGGCGAGCATCGTAGTCGGCAAAGTCGAGAGCGCAGATCGATGCACCATCTGACACCAGCAGCAGGTCGCCGATCGCAGAGGGCAGCCGATCAATATAGAGTTCAGTGGTCACAGATACTCTCGCAAGCTCAATGGGCTAGGCATTTAGGTACTAGGGTCAGTGTAGCGATCTATCCTAGTCCAGCTCAGGATTTATAGTTTTCCCTTCAAGCCAAACTCCACGTCTGGCCTGGGATGGAATTTATAACGCTGGCCATCGCTCCAAGGGCATGGAGAACGTCCTAATTGTTCTGGCGATGGCTATGTGCCCAGTTCATCTCTCTATATGGCGGCCAGTTTCGGCGCCAGGGAAATGGCCGCCATAATTTTGATTAAATCAGCCCCAGGCCAAAGATTGCCAGATTAATCGGGCGAGGATGATGGATCACGGGGCGAGGTCAGGGCCTGGGCGAGGGGAGAGTAGGAGGCGGCAGCGGCGGCCTGCTCGGCCTGTTTTTTGGTGGAGCCAGCGCCGGTTCCCCAACAGGTTTCCCAAAACCACACGGTGGATTGATATCGCTGGGGGTCACCATCCACCGGGCGCTGTTCTAGGGTTTGATACTGGGGCAGCCTTTTGGTGTGGGCCTGGGTCAGCTCTTGGAGGGCGACTTTGTAGTTTTGCCGGGCGGGGTCTTGGCGAACACTGTCGGCCAGTCGCAGCAGTGGGTCATTGAGCCACGATCGCACTAGATCCAAATTATGGGTTTCTAAGTACAGCACCGCCACTACGGCCTCTAGAGCATCGGCCAGGTGGCTGGGGCCAGCCGTCATTGAGGGGCCGACGATCAGGTAGGGGGCTAGGCCCAGATCTTGGGCCAGGTGGCCAAGGGTGCGATCGCTGATCAGCACCGAACGCACCGCCGATAGCTCCCCCACCGAAGCCTCGGGAAAAGCCTCTTGCAGGCACTCCGTCGCCGCCAGCCGCAGCACCGCATCCCCTAGCAGCTCGAGCTGCTCGTAGTTATAGAGGGCATCTACCGACTTATGGGTTAAAGCTTGGTCAAGGCGAACCCAGTCGAGGGTAATGTCAGCAGGCAATCCCAAAGTTTGCACCCAGCGCTGAAGTTGTCGCTGCCGAAACGGCGGTAAATCGGTCACAGCGATCATTGGGAACTACAGCCACAACTGACAAATAAATAGGGGAAGGAGGTAGACATAAGCCGGGTTCTGTTCCCCCGTTGCCAGGGGGGCGGTTATCTATCTGGGACGTCTGTTACCAGACGCCTCTTGCGGTACTCACAGCGGGGCCGGAAAAAGACCAACCTTGCCCCTTGACCTTGCACCCGACCGGGGTTTACCGAGCCAGCACCTCTCGATACTGCTGGTGCGCTCTTACCGCACCCTTGCACCCTTACCTGTGTCTCAGGTCATGGCTTTGGGCAATGACCTGAGACCATCGGCGGTATGTTTCTGTGGCACTCTCCTCACGGTCGCCCGCACTGGGCGTTACCCAGCAGGTCTGGTCTTTCGGGAGCCCGGACTTTCCTCAGACTGGCGTTAGCCAATCCGCAACCGCCTGCGCTACCTCCCTCTT
>JBBSKN010000098.1:0-12943 GCA_038256265.1 Phormidesmidales cyanobacterium | reverse complement strand
GGTGCGTCAGCAGCTGGCCCTGCTATTTTGCCTCAGCCTGTTGTTTAGCAGTTGGTTTCAGTTTTACTTTCGCATTCAAACCTGGGTGCGCGACTACCCCAGTCTGGTGGCCGACAGCGTTGAAAACAGCGCCTTTGTCTATCGGTTTCCGGGCCAGACGGTGGCTCTACCCGCCGGGGTCAACCACCTCACCCTGGCCGAAGAAATGCTGCGAGAGCAGGTGCACAACAAGCCCTGGCCCTCGGTGGAGCGCTGGCTGCTCAACCTAGACGGCCAGCGCCAGGCCATGGAGCGCCAGGTACAAAGCCACATGGGCCTCGACCCATCGCTGGAAGACAGCCTGTGGCGCATTGACTTTCAGCCCCTGGCTAGCGGCAATGGCTACATGCTCAAACTCTGGGCCATCTGGTCTGGCCCCGCCGCCAGCGAGAGCGGCTACTACCTGGAGAAATCTTGCCTGCTAATGCCCGTCAGCCAGGGCAACCTCAGCCAGAGCAACCTCAGCCAGGGCAACCTGGGCGCTCCAGCGGCCGCTGCGCCCGAGACCGCTGCGCCAGGCTATGCCACCACCCAGTGGGGCAGCCTCATCTGTGATCTGGCCACGCCGCGCCAGGCTGGGCACCCTAGGGACGTACAGCGCAGCAGCTAGGCGGGAGGGGGATTAGCGATGAGAATGAGAGCGATGCGAGGGACAGGGGGAAAGACAACATCCATGGTGCTATCTCGAATTGGGGCTCGAATTGGGGTGATTGCCCACACGGTGTTTTTGGAGGTGATCCGCGATCGCATTCTCTACCTGGTGGCGCTGTTTGCCCTGGTGATAGTGATTGCGAACGTGCTGCTGCCCGATATTGCCGCCGGGGCGCAGGATAAAATCTTGCTCGACCTGGGCCTGGCGGGCATTCACCTGCTGAGCGTGATTGTGGCGGTGTTTGTGGGCACTGGCCTGATCAACAAAGAAATTGAAAAGCGCACAGTGCTGGTGCTAATTGCCAAGCCCGTTAGCCGGGCCGAATTTATTGTGGGCAAGCACCTGGGTCTCACCGCCGTGCTGGCGGTGCTGATCGCCGTCCTGGGGCTAATTTTTATGGTGGTGCTGGGGGTCAGCGGCATTCCCTTTGAGGTTGGCAGCATTGCACTGTCTTTAGTCTTTATGGGATTAGAGGCGGCCCTGCTGGTGGCGGTGGCGATTGTGTTTGGAGTGTTTACCAGCTCGCTACTGGCCACTCTGCTCACCTTTGCGGTGTACCTGATGGGTCACCTCAGCCAAGACCTGGTGGCCTTTGGCGACCTCAGCGACAACCCCGCCGTGCAGCGACTGACCAACACCCTCTACCTGGTGCTGCCCGACCTAGAGCGCCTCAACCTGCGCAACGAAGCCGTCTACGGCATGGGCCTGTTGCCCACTGCCCCCGAGCTATGGGGCCATGGGCTCTATGGGCTGCTCTACACGGCGCTGCTGCTCACCGTGGCGATCGTCATTTTTTCTCGCCGCCAGTTCTAGGGGAAGGCATTAGGACATTTCCAGAAAAGAGTTGCCCCTGTGCGTAGGATGGGCAAAGGGCCTCGCCCGTGCCCATCGTTAGGCATTTAGGCCGATGGGCACGCAAGCTTTGCCCATCCTACGAGGGTATATTCTTATCCAGAGAACACCTTACACCTGGCTTTGATAGAGAATCTGCGCAATCCGCTGGCCCGGCTCGCAGAGGGCGTCGCGGGCCACCACCGCGATCTCTCCGGCGACGGTGGCGCGGTACTCGGCCACCAGATCGCCAAAGACGTTGCGCTGGAGGGCGATGGGCTGGCCGGGGGTGACGCGATCGCGCAACCCCACCCGCAGCTCTAAAAAGCCGCCCGCCGTCGCCCGAATCGTCTCAAGCTCATTGCCAAACACCGTACCCACATCGGCGGCGGTGCGCCCCAGGGGGCCATTGACCATGCCGTAGTGCTTGAGCACGTTGAGGCTGCCCTCCACCGCCAGGGCAATTTTGTCGGGCTCAAAGCGGCGGCCCTCGCCAATTTCAATCGTCAGCGCCGGAATGCCCGCTGCCACCAAGGCCGTCTCTAGGGTGCCGCCCAGGCCGGGGTCATCTTTAATCTGCTCGACCGGAAACAGCTCGGCCATCTGGCGAATGGCGGGCTGCCGCAGATCGGCAAATAGAAACAAAGTAAAAGCACTGCCCGTCGTGATCGTGTGGTAGTCGAGCACCGCCTCTACATTGGGTAAAAACAGCCGATGCCACAGCAGCCCGGCGTGGCGGGCGGCGGCATTGTCAGCGGTCTCATTGCCGGGCCACACCCGATTCATGTCGATGCCCACGCCCCCCTGCTGGGCGCTGGGCCACAGTGAGCGGGTATATTCTAGGGCCGGGCGCGACACGCCCAGCAGCGCAATCACCGTGCCGGTCATCGCCGCCGGGTCGAGCTGGGCCATCACCCGCTGCACCGCGTCGATGCCGCTGACCTCATCGCCGTGAATGCCCGCCACCAGGGCAATGCAGGGGCCAGAGCCGGGCTTTCCTGGGGAGGTGCCCACCCCCCGGGCCACTAGCACCGGCACATACCAGTGCTGCCCGGTACCCATCTGCACCCCCTGAAAGAAAAACCGATGGGTCTGACCCGCCGGTAAGTCGGCCACCCCCAGGTGACTGATCACCGGTACCCCCTGAACAACATCGCCGGTATAGACCGTTTTGACTGGGGTAGGAACGGGGGCGGGGTTGATCAGGGTGGTCATGGTGAGTGGCGATGGGGACTTACACCAGCGGCTGGTGGGTCTTTAGATTAAACCGATAGCCCTGGGGCAAAATGTGCAGCTTAACACCGCACAGGGCGATCGGCTCATCGTGGAGCAGTCCTTTTAAGTTGTTGTGGGTGGCGCTGGTTTCATCTACCACCGTGACGGCTCCCCGACCAATCACGGTAAACTCGTCGCCTTCTACGATAATGCCCGTGTCTTCGTCAATGCCCAGGCCCAGCACCGCCGGTTGCAGAACCAGGGCGGCCAGCAGGCGACCCAGGCGACCTCGCTGGGCAAAGTGCTGGTCGACGACTATGCCTGGCAAAAAGCCCATGCCCGGCCCCATTTCGACCGCATCGACGCTGGGGTTAGACACTGACGTGCCGCCGACAATCATCTCGTCGGGCATCATGGCGGCCCCGGCGCTGGTGCCGCCAATCACGGCCCCTTCTCGGTGGCGCTGCTGAATGACCTCGTCTAGGGGGGTGTCTTTGATAAAGTCAACAATCCGTGACTGGTCGCCCCCGGTAAAGAAAATGCCGGTGGCCTCTGATACCTTGCGAATGCCGTCTTCACGCTCAGAGTCTTCGCGGCGCTCGGTATGGACGATTACTATCGACTCGGCCCCAATGCGCTCAAATACGCGAATGTATTCTTCGCCAACTTCGCCAGGCAGGCTGGTGGCGGCAGTCATGACAGCAATGCGGGCTTTGATGCCCCCGGCGGCGCGGACAAATTCGCGCAGGACGGTACAGTCGCCTTCTTTATCTTCTGCGCCGCCGATAATGACCAGCGCGCCGGGTTGTTGATCGGTACCCATAGAGATGACTCCTTGAGGTGTCTAAACAGGATTTTTGGGGTATCTGTTGCTACAGAATCCCAGCATCCCAGATTGCCGAGCCAGTTGTGCTATACCGATCAGCTGAGTCTCAGGGGTGCGGAGGGTTGTTCAAGTTTGTCTCGTGAGTTTTGAGTTTTGAATTGGGGGCCGCAACTCAAAACTCAAAACCAAGTCACTAGTAGCGCAGCGTCAGGGCCATGCGATCGTAGTCGGCCAGGGCATCGTCGTCCATCAACATTACCTCGCCGCCCTTGTCCAGTACCGCTTCGATGATTTCGTCAACGGCATCGTCCATCACCTCAGTGCCGCCTTTCTCATCGACGACCTGAAGCCCGCCTTTGTCATCCACCGTGGCAGAAATGCGGTAGCCGTTTTCGACCAGCAACAGCTGGCCGCGCCCCTCGTGGGCAAGCTGCCAGATTTCCTTTAGGTCAGAGGCCACTTTTTTCTCGCTCATGGCGGTGTCGAGGGTGGCTAGGGCATCGGCCCGCTGCTTGGCGCGCACCTCCTGCACAATCGGCCAGACCTGGGGCATCAGCTCGGCCTCGGTGGCGCTGTCAAAGTTGCCGGTGATGGTGCCCGCAATCTGCGAGGTGTACTGCGACACCTCTTCAAAAAAGGAAATTTGGCGAATCACCCCGCCCACAATGATTGGCAAGGTGTCATCGGCGGCGTAGGCGGTAAAGGCCTGATCGACCGACTGAAAGAAGCGGCGATGACGATCATCCACGTAGGCCGAGTCGGCCTCACCAGGAGGAGCCGTGGTGGCACCAGGGCCTTCCATTTGCAAAGGAAAGTCTTTGTTGTTGACCTCTTTGAGGGTTTCGCCGAAGCCCGCCAGCAGCCGACTGGCGTTTTGGCTGAGCAAAAACACCCAGTAGCGCTGGGCCCGGTGCAAGCCGTAGACCAGGTCGCGGGTGGCAAAACTCTGGTCAATAATCACCCGCTTGGGCACGGTAAAGGGCAGATAGAATTTTTTGGCGAAATCGTCGGCGACGAACAGCGCTAGGCCGTCAAGGGCGTGGTCGTAGTCAATGTCTTCCACCAGTGCTTCGAGGTTGGTCAGCAGCGGCTCTAGCTCGCGGGTGGAAAATTCTTCGGAGAGGCGATCAGTGGCTTCTTTGACCAGGTTTTTGACCCGAATGGGGTCTTGCTGGTTGTCGGGAGAGGTGCGGTGGGTGGGCAGCAGCAGCGACAGGGCCGGCACCTTGGTGAGGGCTTGCAGTTCCTTAAGGTCTTGGCGGGTAATCATGAACGGTTTTCCTATTCCTATTTAGCTTTCTGCGTTGGGATACTTTGACGTTGAGATTCCTGGGAGCTATCCCTGTCTTGTTATAAGGGGTGAGAGTTTTGATCGGTGGAGTTCTCGGAAAACCTTGGGCGAATAGGGAGAGATACAATAACTGGCGAAAACTCGGTTAGCGGCCTAGTACATAGCCATCGCTCCAAAAACTTTGACACGTCCTAACCATAGTGGCGATGGCCATAGCGCCTCAAAAGCCCTGCTGCTGCCCGCAGTTTTTTGGTGCTAGAGTAGTGAGCCAGCAGAAGCGAGGCAGGCGGCTCAGGGCATGGATTTTCAAGCGATCGCGCAATCTTTAGCAGAGGCAGGCGGCTTTTTGGCCAGCCAGGGCTGGGCACCGGCCACCAGCGGCAACTATTCAGCTCGGCTGGCCGATGGCACCGTGGCGATCACCATGTCGGGGCGCGACAAAGGGCGGCTCACCCCCAACGACATCATGGTGGTTGACCCCCAGGGGCAGCCCCTCAGCCCCGGCCAGCGCTCCTCCGCCGAGACTCTGCTGCACACCAGCCTCTATCAGGCTTACCCGGCGGTGGGGGCAGTACTGCACACCCACTCGATAGACTGTGTCAGTCTGTCTCGCTGGCTGCTAAGACGTGGCCATGATCGCCTGGTGCTAACAAACTATGAATTGCTCAAGGCACTGCCGGGCATTACCGCCCATGATGGAGAAGTGGCCGTGCCCCTCGTGGCCAACAGCCAAGATATGGTAGCCCTGAGCGCAGAGGTGTTGGCCCGACTGAAACCTGTAGAGGCTCCCGTGGGCTACATGATTGCGGGCCACGGTCTGTATAGCTGGGGAGCCACCGTGACCCAGGCGCGAATGGCCACCGAAGCCCTAGAGGTGCTGGTGAGCTGCGTGCTAAAAGACATGCTTCTAGAACAGGTAGGTCAGGCTTTTGTTTAGACCCATATGCATTCACTAGATCTCATACCTCCCAGATTCACTATTCACTAGACCAAAGGACTGTTACGCAATGACCTTACTGCGCATTTATAGCGACAGCGATGGCGCTACCCTGATCGATGAGTACCGCGATGGGTCGGCGATCGCCGCCGCCCTTGCCCAGGCTGGCGTTCGCTTTGAGCAGTGGCAGACCCAGGCACCGCTGCCCCTGGAAGCTGACCCCGAGTCGATTTTGACCGCCTACGCCAAAGATATTGAGCGGATCAAAGCCGAGGGGGGCTACGTCACCGCCGACGTGATTCGCATGCACCCTGAGCACCCCCAGAAGACCGAGCTGCGGCAGAAATTTCTCGATGAGCACATTCACAAAGAAGACGAGGTGCGCTTTTTTGTTGAGGGGCAGGCGGTGTTTTATTTGCACCTGGGCGATCGCATCTACGCCACCCTCTGCACCGCTGGCGACCTGATCGGTGTGCCCGCCAATACTCCCCACTGGTTTGACATGGGCGAGGCCCCGCAGTTTGCCGCCATTCGCCTGTTCTGCAACCCCGAGGGCTGGGTGGCCAACTTTACCGGCAGCCCCATCGGCAAAGGATTTCCTGAGTATTCTGCGTTTGCTTAACCCTGGGTTTGCGTAAGGCAATTTCTGGGAAATAGTTTCCCCAATGGTGGGCAGTGCCCACCCTACAGCGGCTACAGTCGCTGGCTTAACGCTGGTATTTTCTTTTTTAGAGATCTCCTGAACGATGCTTTTATTTGAGGAGCGACCCATCGGGGCGATCGTGCTCGATATCGAAGGCACCACCACCGACATTGCCTTCGTTAAAAACACCCTGTTTCCCTACGCTGAGCAGCGGCTAGAGCGGTTCATGGCTGATTTTGCCCCCACCCCTGAGGGGCAGACCATCTTGAACCAAGTGCGCTCTGAGGTAGGCAACGCCAACCTTAGCCAGGCCGACTGCGTTGCCCAGCTGCTGGCCTGGGCCAGGGCCGACCAAAAAGTCACTCCGCTCAAGGCGGTGCAGGGGCTGATTTGGGATGAGGGCTACCGCACCAAGGCTTACTACAGCCATCTCTACGAAGACGCCGCTGCCCACATTCAGGAATGGCATCGGCGGGGAGTGCCTCTCTACATCTATTCGTCTGGCTCGATTGGGGCACAAAAGCTGCTGTTTGCCCACACCATTGTGGGCGACCTCACTCCTTGCCTGCGGGGCTACTTTGACACCACCACCGGGCCAAAGCTAGAGGCCGCTTCCTACGAAAAAATTGCTGCAACCCTGGGCATGGCGGCGGCAGAACTGCTGTTTTTGTCAGATCATCCTGGAGAATTGGCCGCCGCACGCCAGGCGGGTTGGCAGGTGGTCGCGGTGCAGCGCCCCGGCACCACCGACTTTGATGATGGTCTAATGGTGGTGAGTGACTTTGGGCAACTGCCGCTGACCTTTAGCTGATACCAAATCCGAGTCGTAATCACCCCGATGCCAAATAGGCAGCTTGCGTAGGGGCAAACGGTGTTTGCCCAGCCCAACCGGGGCTAGCCAATGCGGATTCAGTATGAGGCCCAGGGCGCTAAAAATACGGCCCCCAGAGAATGAGTTCTTTGGGGGCTAGGGCTATGGCTGCTTTAGCAGTCTGGGGCGAGGCCCTAGAGCACGTCTACAGTCTCGGTATAGACATCGCCCTCGAAGGGCTGTACCCCAATGACGGGATAGCTGTTGTCGTCGGGGCCAAATATTCTGCCGATGGGTTCGGCGAAATATTGCATTAGCCCCTCAAAAAAGTAGCCAAATACAGAGAGATTCAGACCTTTCATGACTGGCACCTCGCGGCTTAGGGAATGGGTTGAGTTGGTCGGTAGCGATGGGATGTAGCGGTTCAGGGCGGTGACGTTTGAGCTGTGGTGTTACACCCTGATACTTAAATCCTATGGGATCCGTAGGATTTTTTAGGCTAGGGGTGATCATTCTTTACAGCGGTTGGCAAGTTGTAATATAGAAGACGATTCCTTGAGATCGTTTTAGAAGTTAAGGAGAGTTTTCTGTGAGATACCGTTACGCGGCGATCGCTATTTTGTGCGGCATAGTAGGCAGCGGGGCGATCGCGCCTACGGCCCTGGGGGCCACTGCCGCCGGGCCAACGCCGCCCGCAGCAAACTCCCTTTGGCTAGCCCAGAGCAGCAGCGGTCTCAGCGCGGCCCAGCAGGAGCAGGTTGACGAGCTACTGCGCCAGGGCCAGGCGCGGGTGGGCGCTAACGACTACGCTGGGGCGATCGCGATCTATCAGCAAGCCGCCGCCATCGACCGTCAAAACCCCAGGCTGTTTTCGGGCATTGCCTACCTCTATACCCAGCAGGGCAACTACGGCGAGGCGATCGCCGCCTACCGCCGGGCGATCGCCCTAGACGGCAGCAAACTGGCTTTTCGCTACGGCTTGGCCCATAGCCAGTACAGCCATGGGCAGCTCGACGAGGCCTTGACTACTTACCAAGACATTTTGGCAACCAACCCTCGGGAGGTTAATGCCCACCTGGGCGTTGGCGGCATTCAGCTGGAGCGCGACGACTACGACGGCGCGCTGACCACCTACCAAAGCCTGGCCCGCATTGCCCCCGGCAACGCCCAGGTGTATGAGGCTCTCGGTGCCCTCTACATGCGCCAAGAAAACTACGACCAGGCGCTGATCTACCTCAATCAGGGGCTACGATCTAACCCCGACAATGGCAATCTGCGCGTCAGCGTCGCCAGCATTTACCTGCTGCAAGACAACCACGTCGAGGCCGCCAAAAATCTGCGGGAGGCACTGCGGGTAGAGCCTCAAAACGCCCAGGCCCAGCACCAGATGGGCTATGTGCTCTACCAAGAGGGCAATCGCGAAGCGGCCTTTAGCTATCTGCTGCGAGCGGTGCGCCTCGACCCCGATCTGGTGGCGGCCCATGCCCTGCTGGGGGAGCTGCTGCTGGAGCGCGAGCAGTATCTGCAAGCGGTGCTCTCCTACCGCAAGGTGGCTGAGGCGCAGCCCAGTGACCCGGCGGCTTTTTACAACCTGGGTTTGGCCCTGTGGGGGCAGGGACTGAAGACTCAGGCGCTCTCTAACCTGGAGCTAGCCGCCATTCTCTACACCCGCCAAGACAACGCCGAGGGGGCTGAGCGCACCCGCGACCTGATGGCTCTCTGGGGCTTTGAGCGGTAGCCCCCCATGCCCGAAGGCCCCGAAATTCGCCGTGCTGCAGATAGAATTCACCGAGCGATCGCCGGCAACATCGCCGCCGATGTTTTCTTTGCCTTTGATCGCCTCAAGCCCTACGAAGACGAGCTGGTGGGCCGCACGGTGACGGCGGTAACGCCCTACGGCAAGGCCATGGTCACCGCCTTTGACAATGGCCTTGGGGTCTACAGCCACAACCAGCTCTACGGCAAATGGGTCACCTGTAAGCCCCACACTGCCCTCGACACCCGTCGCCAGCTGCGCTTTGCCGTGCATACCCCCAGCCGATGGGCGCTGCTCTACAGCGCCTCCGATATCGAGGTGCTGACCGCCGAGGCGGTGCTCGCCCACCCCTACATCGCCAAGCTCGGCCCTGACACCCTCGACCCCACCATTACCCCCCGCCAGGTGGCGGAGCGCACCCTCAGCAAGCCCTTTCACCGCCGCCAGTTGGCCACTTTGCTGCTCGACCAGGGGTTTCTCGGCGGCATTGGCAACTACCTGCGCACCGAAATTCTCTACGTGGCGGGCATTCACCCCAGCCAGCGGCCCGTAGACTGCACCCCAGAGCAGATCGACACCTTCGCAACGGCGGCCCTGGCCCTGCCCCAGCAGTCGTACCGCCACAGCGGCATTACCAACGACCTGGCCCTGGCCACCCACCTCAAGCAGACCGGCTACCGCCGCCGCGAGTATCGCCACTGGGCCTTTAGCCGCCAGGGCCAACCCTGTCACCGCTGCGGCAACACCATCGCCAAAATTATGATTGGCGGGCGGCGCTGCTACATCTGCCCTGGGTGCCAGCCGCTAAACTAGAGCTATTTTTGGAATTACCCCCGCTCCTTTGGGCAAATGCGATGAGACACCTGGCATAACACGTAAGCGAGCCGAGATCGCTATCAGTTACAAAAGCCCGCGTTAGATCGGACTTGATGTGCGTTGAGGAGACCTATGCCAGCCGTTACCCATTCTCCCTATACCGAAGAACAGATTAAGGTCTGGCTGCGGGGGCTGCTTACCCTGGCCTGGGCCGACGGCAACTTTGACGACGACGAAAAAGCCCTAATTGCCGCCATCACTCAGGATCAGCTGGCCCCCAGCCTCGATTTTGACCACTTTGAACCCGTCACCCCCGACGAGGTGGCGCGGGTGCTGGGCCACGACTCCGCCATGGCCGAAAATTTTCTACGCATGGCGGTGATGGTGGCTCTGGCCGATGGGGTGTACTCTGTCGAAGAAGATATCCAGCTTCAGGCCCTTTGCCGAGCGCTGAACCTGAAAGAAACTGTGCTGGCTTCGGTGCGATCAACCCTCTACAGCCTCAAGCCGGAGAATGATGCGATCGCTACCGGGTTGCGTCCTCCCGCCGCCAGTGGCAAGCGCGACCCGCTCAAGCCCGCCCGCGAGTGGCTCGACCAAATGGAGGTACAAGACCCGCGCCTGGCCCGGTTTGTGTGCAAGCTAATTCCTTCCCAGTGCCCCTTTGAGCGCGATGTGGTGCTGTTTAACAAAAAGCTGGTGCACATTCCGCCCATGTGCAAGCTCAACCCGCTCTACGAGCAGCTGGTGGGGCTGCGGTTTCGCGCCCTGTCGTACCTGGCCGACGACTGCGGCGAAGATGTGACGCCGCTGCTATAGATGGCGGATGGAAAAACCGGGTTTCTGACTGTTAATTGTGCAGTGTACTGGCCAGCCCCAACAGAAACCCGGTTTTTGATCTTCTACAACGACTCGGGTTCTTTGCCGGAGACCACTGGGGCAATGCTGCTGAGCTTTAGCTTCGGGTGGTCAGACTCGATCTGCTGGCAGTTCCATTCGTTCTTAAACAAAAGCACTGGGCGGTCCCAGCTGTCTTTGACGGTGACGGTGTTAAACAGTCGGCCTACGGCTTCCAGGGCTTCCCAGCCGCCATCAACCCAGCGGGCCACGGTGTAGGGCAGTGGCTCAATACGGGTATCGACACCGTACTCGTTTTGCAGCCGGTACTGCACCACCTCTAGCTGAAGCTGGCCCACGGCGGCGAGAATTGGGTCACGCTTTGACTCGTCGGCAGAAAACATGATCTGCACCGCGCCCTCTTCCCGCAGCTCGGAGACACCCTTTTGGAACTGCTTGTATTTAGAAGGGTTGGGGTTTTTGAGGTAGGCAAAGATCTCGGGCGAAAAGCAGGGGATGCCGTCGTACTCCAGCCGCTTGCCCTGGTAGATGGTGTCGCCAATGGCAAACACGCCCGGATTATTCAGACCAATCACATCGCCGGGGTAGGCTTCTTCGAGGGATTCGCGGCCCTGCCCAAAGAGCTTTTGGGGGTGCGACAGGCGCACGGCCTTGCCTGTTCGGGCGTGGCTGACCACCATATCTTTCTCAAACTTGCCCGAGCACACCCGCACAAAGGCGATGCGATCGCGGTGTTTGGGGTCCATATTCGCTTGCAGCTTAAACACAAACCCCGAAAAATCTTCATTGGTGGGGGGAATCTCGCCCAGGGTGCTGCTGCGGGCCGAGGGCTTGAGAGCATAGTCGAGAAAGGCATCGAGGAACAGCTGTACGCCAAAGTTAGTCATGGCGCTGCCAAAGAAAACCGGCGTCTGCTGCCCGGCGTGGACGGCGTCGAGGTCTAGCTCTGGCCCCACCTCTTCAATCACCTCCAGCTCTTCTTTGAACTGGTAGTAGAGGTCTTGATCGAGCAGCTCTTCAATGCGGGGGTCGCCAATGTCTAGCACCGTGTCTTTGGCGGCCCGCTTGCCGTGGATGCTGCGCTCAAACAGGTGAATTTGCTGGTGGCGGCGGTCGTACACCCCCTTAAAGCGATCGCCCATGCCAATCGGCCAGTTGACCGCGTAGGTTTGCAGCCCCAGCCGCTGTTCGATCTCATCTAGCAGCTCCAGGGGCTCCCGCGCCGGGCGATCCATCTTATTAAAGAAGGTGAAGATGGGCAGGGCGCGCAGGCGGCACACCTCAAACAGCTTTAGGGTCTGCGGCTCTAGACCCTTCGCGGCGTCTTCGAGCATCACCGCGTTGTCGGCGGCGGCCAGGGTGCGGTAGGTGTCTTCGCTAAAATCTTGGTGGCCCGGGGTGTCGAGCAGGTTCATGGTGTAGCCGCTGTAGGCAAACTGCAACACCGTAGAGGTGATCGAAATGCCCCGCTGCTGTTCTAGCTCCATCCAGTCGGAGGTGGCGCTGCGCTGAGCCCGCTTGGCCTTGACCGCACCAGCCTCTTGAATGGCCCCGCCGTAGAGCAGCAGCTTTTCAGTCAGCGTCGTCTTACCGGCGTCGGGGTGGGAGATGATGGCAAAATTGCGCCGCTGCTCCACCGCTTCGGCAATGTCGGCGGAGGTTACGGCGGGAGAAACAGCGGCGTCAGTCATGAATCGGGGATGCTTATACAGTTGGCACTTCTTTCTATTGTAGAGGTTGTAGGAAATGCCTTTGGCGCAGAGCTGGCAATGCAGCGGCACAAATCCTCCAGGGCACTAATTTAAGCGCTACGCACCGGGGTTAAACACCTGTTGAGTGGTTAGCGCCAGGTCTGGAAAAGTGGGGGAGACAATGCGATCGCATCCTCGGAATTGCGCTAGCTCATACTCCCCAGCTACCAAACTGCACACCGTCAAGGTCGGCTGTTTAGGCGTGCCAATGTAGCGCCGCCCCCCTAAGCCCAAGTAGTCAACGATCCAATATTCACCGACACCCATGCCTTCGTAGTCGGCCATTTTGAGAGCATAGTCATCTCGCCAGTTGGTCGATACAACCTCCACTGCCAACAGCACTGATGCCCCCTGAGCCAACACCGACGACGATTCCCAAGGGTATCAACGTAAGGCGGGACAAAGGGATATTGGGTGCAATGTATTAATGAGCACCCTGTTGAGAAGAGATAAAAGGCTCTGCGGCATTGCCCAGAGCCCGGTATCGTTACCGGTACGAATTCAAATCGGGAACGAT
>JBBSKN010000097.1:0-12991 GCA_038256265.1 Phormidesmidales cyanobacterium | reverse complement strand
GGGCTGGCCCAAAGGCCAAACGCGTAACCGAAAACCTCGCTATCCCACCGTCCGAAAACGCGCGAGTCGTCCTAAAAAAAACTTAAAAACCGTCGCTTAGCTCTCGAACCATCCTCGAGTAGCCAATATTTCTCCCCTCTGATGGCAGGGGGGAAATTCGCTTTAGTCTAAACTCCAAGGCATACTGCACTACCGCTAACCCCAGACGAGTTGTGTAAGATCAAAGCGGTCTTGAGGAAAGCCCCATGCTTGTACAGCTCGTTCGCCCCCTGGTACGCACTCAGGTGCACATGCTCAGCCAGGCTCAGTCAGCCAGTGGCAAGCTAGTGGGCATGGTGTCGCAGTGGCTTGGCTATCTAGGCATTCACGCGGAGGTCACGCAGCTCCACACGACCGGCGATCGCATTCAGGTCTCTCTTTGTGTCGGAAAACCCGAGCAGTGTAGCGAGGCCGAGTGGCAAAAAATTCTTGACAACCTCAACCAAGACCGAGACACCTCCGTCGAAGAAGCAGCCCTGGCCTACACCGCCATGACCTCAGCCCAGCAGAGCAAGGTGCAGCGGCTGTTAGCCTCCATTCTCCACGCCAGCGGTCAAGACCCCCTGGCCGAGTGGGCTATCCTGCGCCCCCGCCTAATGGCGATGGACATGGAAGAATCGATGCTGATGGGCATTCAGTCGGCCCTCAAGGTGCCCATGCCCATGGAGCTATTGGTTGAGCAGCTAGAGCCTGAGGTAGCGGCCTTTGTGCTCTCCAAGGCAATTAACATCGCCCTCCTCGACCAGCAGATTAGCCAGGCCGAAGACACCGCCCTCAAGGCCCTGCTCAACGCCGTTGATCGCCCCGTTGTCGCCTAGCAGAATGGATTCCATCGCCGTCCTTTTTCACCTGGCCTTCCCAGTGGCCGACATCCCCACCGCCAAAAAATTTTACGTCAAGGGGTTGGGGTGCGAGCCAGGGCGCGAAACAGAAAATTCGTTGATTTTGAACCTCTACGGTCACCAGTTGGTGGCCCACACCGCCAACCACCTCACCCCCCAAAAAGGCATTTACCCCCGCCATTTTGGCCTAGTGTTTTTGACCGAAACTGACTGGGAGTCTCTGCTCCATAGAGCCAAAGATCATCACCTCACGTTTTATCAGAGCGAAAAGCGCCGCTTCCCCGGCACATCACTGGAGCACCGCACCTTTTTTCTGCAAGACCCCTTCCACAATCTGCTGGAGTTTAAGCACTACTGCCACCCCAGCGCCATCTTTGGTGAGGTAGAGCAAGGTCTAGTGGGCGATGCCGAGTAGTCCATCTACTACTGGGCAAATCTCAGTCGGTGGCATGCCCCATACCGGGTTTAAGGCAGACACGGGGGACGGACCCTGTAGGCAGGCCTCCTACCGTGATAGGTTGAGGACTGGCAATTCTTTGGCGCAGACCGGCGGCTATGCATAAAATTCCAGTCACCATCGTTACTGGCTTTCTCGGGGCGGGCAAAACCACCCTGATTCGCCAGCTGCTGCAAAATCCTGAGGGGCGGCGCATTGCCGTGCTGGTGAATGAATTTGGCGAAGTGGGCATCGACGGTGACCTACTGCGCAACTGCCAGGTGTGTGACGAAGACGAAGACCCCGCCACCAACATTGTCGAACTCACCAACGGCTGCCTCTGCTGCACCGTGCAAGAGGAATTTTTACCCACCATGCAGCTGCTCATGGAGCGCCGCGACCAGATCGACTGCATTGTGATTGAGACCTCCGGCCTGGCCTTGCCCAAGCCCCTCGTACAGGCTTTTCGCTGGCCCGAAATTCGCACCGCCGCCACCGTCGACAGCGTGATTACCCTGGTCGATTGCGAAGCTCTTGCCGCTGGAGATTTGGTTGGCGACCTGCCCGCCCTAGAAGCCCAGCGCCTGGCCGATGACAGCCTCGACCACGAAACACCGTTAGAAGAACTGTTTGAAGACCAGCTCAACTGCGCCGACCTGGTGCTGCTGACCAAGGTGGATAAGGTGAGTGAGGGCGATCGCACCCGCATCGAAACCTGGCTCACCACTCAACTGCCCCGCTCGGTCAAAGTGCTGAGCATTGAGGGCAAAGCCATTAGCCCCGACCTGCTGCTGGGTTTCAACGCCGCCGTCGAAGACAACCTCGACAGCCGCCCCAGCCACCACGACCATGAGCACGACCATGACCACGACGACGACATTGTGGCGATCCCGGTTGTGCTCGACCAGGGCTTTGAACCCAAGGCGCTGGTCAAGCGGCTAGAAGCGCTGGCGACCAGCCACGAAATTTACCGCATTAAGGGCTTTGTGGATGTTCCAGGCAAAGCCATGCGTCTCGTAGTTCACGGCGTCGGTCAGCGGTTTGACTCGTTTTTTGACCGCCCCTGGCAACTGGCCGAGGCCCGCCAAACCCGCCTAGTGGTGATCGGCAAGGATTTAGATGAAGCGGTGATTCGAGCTGCGATCGCCGCCTAACCCCATCTACTCATCTACCCCCTACCCATCCACTCCCTACTCATACAACCCCGCCACATACTCCCCATAGCCGTTGTAAATCACTGTGGGCTGCTGCTCCCAATTAAACAGCGCCGTGGGTTTCCCCACCAGGCGCTCCTTCGCCTGCGACCAGCGGGGGTGGGGCACATCAGGCTCTACATTGGCCTCAAACTTGTACTCATTGGGGGCCAGGGTATTCCAATAGGTGGCGGGCTGCTCGGCCACAAACTCAATTTTAACAATCGACTTGGCCCCCTTAAACCCGTACTTCCAGGGCACCACCATGCGAATGGGGGCACCGTGCTGCTTGGGCAAGGTGCGGCCGTAGACGCCCACTGCAAAAAAGGCCAGGTCATTGGCCATTTCAGCCACCGTTAGGCCCTCGGTGTAGGGCCAGGGTAGATCTCGAAGGCTTAACCCTGGGCCAGGCAACACCTGCGGGTCGTAGTAGGAGCTAAATCGCACAAACTTTGCCGCCGGGGTAGGCTCTACCGACGCCATCAGAGCTTTCATCGGAAAGCCAATCCACGGCACCACCATAGCCCAGGCTTCTACGCAGCGAAATCTATAAATGCGCTCTTCTAGGGCAAAGCGGCGGGTGAGGTCGTCGAGGTCGTAGGTAGTTGGCTGTTTTACCAGCCCAGTCACCTCCAGCCGCCACGGATCGGTGGGTAGCACCTGGGCACCGGCCCAAATGTTTTTGCTGCCGCCAAACTCGTAGAAATTGTTATAGCTGCTGGCATACCGCTGAGGCGTGGGGGCGCGGCCAACATCTGCAAAATCACTATTTAGGCGAACGCCGGTCAGCGGTTGACCCAGGGTACTCTCTAGCTCTACATCCAGAACTGCGTTGCGCTGGCAGGCTCCCGCCGAGGCGGCGGCAAGGCCCACCCCCGCACCCATTAGCGACTTCATAAACCGCCGCCGCCGCCAAAACATCTCATCCGGAGTCACTCGAGATGCTGGCAGTTGCCAGCTAGGGCGAGAGTGAAACAAAACCATACTGATTACGCTTTACTAATTTGGTTAACGGTGCTCAAGTTTGGGTAACGTTTCAGGCCGCCACCCCGCAAAAACACTGGTGTTTACCCTGGCAAAATCAGGAAATTTAAGTGGGGAATTGGCCCCGCAGGTGCTTAAGCGGCCAGAAAGCATTGCCTGATCCGTAGAAATCGGCTGTCTTTGCTAAAAATTTACAGAGTGGTGCAAATTGTGTGAAAGGGGCTGAATCGCCTGTGGTAAAAGGGCTGCCTGACCTGTGAGCAAGAACAATTTTGCTGGCATCGCTTCTGTGGGGATCGCCTTTGTACCCTCAGGGCCAGAACGCTTTAGAACAGAATCGGTAGCTTCTATACTTATTTTAGATGAGCCTAGACGTCTACGTAGTTACGCCATTGTGACTCTTAGCCGCCGACCTTAGGCTGATATCACGAGCACACAATCCATTCTTCTATGCGTTGCCCTGTCACTAACCGCTGTCGAATAGGCCCACTCCCCAGGTTTACTTCTGGGCATATGAGCCGAGATCGCAGCAGGTTTACCCCAGGGCTGCTCTCCCAGAACGCATAGTTGTCGGCTGACTCCACTGGATTTGACGTTTCCTGACATCACCATGGTCGCTACCCCCCGATTTCAAACCACAGGCAACACCCTAGAGTTGCTCAGGCAGTATCAAAACGAACCTAGTCTTTGCCTGCGCAATCAACTGGTACAGCTCAACATTGGGCTGGTGCGGCGTGAAGCCTACCGCTGGCTGCAGCAGTCTACCGAAACCTTCGACGACCTCATGCAGGTCGGCAGCATGGGTTTGATTCGCGCCATTGAGCGTTTTGACATGGGCAAGGGCTACGCGTTTAGCTCCTTCGCCATACCCTACATTCGCGGCGAAATTCAGCACTATCTGCGCGACAAAAGCACCCCTATGCGCATTCCCCGCCGCTGGCAGGCCTTACAGAGCCAGTCGACCCGGGTAATCCGCCAGCTGCAAGTCGAACTGGGGCGACTGCCCAACGACGCAGAAATTGCGTCGGCTCTGGAGATTTCCTCTGCTGAATGGCAGGATGTCAAGCTGGCCAGCCGCAACCGCTCCCTGCTGAGCCTTGATGCCCCGATACAGGACGAAGAATCAACCTGCCTGGGAGACATGCTCCCCGATCTAAAATACAAAAGTTTTCAGCTAGCCCAAGAAGATCAGCTGCGCCTTCAGCAGTCGCTACACCAGCTTGAACAGCGCACCCGTGAAGTACTGGAATTTGTCTTTCTCTACGATCTGACCCAAAAGGAAACCGCTGAGCGCATGGGCATTAGCGCCGTCACTGTATCGCGTCGGGTAAAGCAAGGCCTCAAGCATCTTAAAACTTTGATGGTCACCAACGAAGAAGAACTAACTTAAATCTCATCCCAGTCCAGAATTCCAGGCCCAAAGTAAAGTTCTGGGAGAAACCCACAGATCCCAAGCTGAACTTGGTATAGAGCGTTCTGTATCAGCAAAATTGAGCTATCGTTGAGGAACATTGGCTTAGGAAGCAAGGAGACTCAGCCATGGGGGCGATCGCATTTCTTATACTGGTTATTTTAGGGTTCATATTGGCTGTGGTTGGCAGCATTGTCACCCTAGTTGATGCGTTCCGAGTCAGTCCAGTGTGGGGGCTTATATCCTGGTTTATACCCTTTGGCATGCTGGTCTACTGGGTTAAGTTCTGGGGTCGTAAGTGGGCCAGAAATGGTTTTTATATCAGCCTTAGTAGCCTTGGTGCTCTGCTTTTATCAGTTCCTTTTTTGGGTGGCTTTCTGGCCCAGCAGTCTGGAGATTTGGGAGCCACTCCCGAGGAAAGTCTCTCTAGCGAGGGGGCTCCCATCGAGTCGATCCCGATACCAATGCCTGGTGATGAAGCCGCCACCGAGGAAGAATTTGCTGAACCACTGGTGCCCGTCGCCCCTCAATTGTCTTCCATTGCCCGAGCTGACTTAATTCAGTCGACCGACCCTAACGAGCGTCTTCAGCAAATAAATAGCAGTCGCTCTGACCCCTTCGCAGTGGTACCGATCCCACCCCCTCCTCAGATCACAGCGCCGCCTGCCCCTCCCACGACTACTGCTGCTGCCCCCCCGGCTGGTACGGCCACAGCTCCTGGTGGTGTAGCTCGTCCTGGTGCCCCAGGGGGGGGGGCGCCCGTGGCTACTGCGCCTGGGTCAAGACCAGGCGCAGCTGGAGCGCCTGGAGCACCTGGAGAGTCTGGAGCCGCTGGATCACCTGGAGCCGCTGGATCACCTGGAGCCGCTGGGTCAAGGTCAGGAGCAACCGGAGCGCCTGGAGCCGCTGGGTCGAGGCCAGGCGCAGCTGGAATGCCAGGAACACCTGGTACCACTGGTCAACCTCTTACCCCACCACCGCTGGCTCCTCTGCCAGCGTTGCCTCAGCCCACATTGGCCGAAGCGGTGCAGGTGAGTGGAGTGATGACCATCGGTAGTGAAAATTTTGCGGTGGTGCAGACCTCGGCGGGGAGCCAGTACGTCAGAGTTGGCCAGCGAGTTTCCAACGGCCGGGTGCTGATTAAGCGCATTGACCTACGCGGCGGTGAACCTAGGGTAGTGCTAGAAGAAAACGGCATTGAGGTGTCTCGTCCTGTGAGTTCTCCAGTTCAGGCTTCGAGCTAATCATTGGCTCCGACAATTGATTAGCCATTGACCGGCAGCTTTGAAGCAAAGCCCAGGCACAACCTCTTGGGCTTTGCTTTTGGGCTAAGATCTGCATCCGCATCAAGTCGTGTCAGAATGTGAGGTGCTCGACTTGGTTTAGAAAATATATGCCGCTTGAAACGGTTATTTGGCAGGGACTATGGGGTGTGATCGCGATTCTGATCGCAGAGGCGATTCGGGACATCTATCATGTGGTAAGCCACTATTGGCCACCGCTCATGCATCTGCATACCTGGCACCACCGAGCCTATAAAAGAGACTTTACCCCCGTTAGCCCCACTCTCTACCGTCAGGCACAGCTCTATAACGATGCCCCTGAAGCAGTGGTCATGACTGGGGCCTTGGCCGGACTAGCGGTTTCTACTGGCATCTATGGGTTGTGGGTGGGGGCTTTCTACGGTCTAAGCTTTTTGGCGGCGGCGATCGCCCGCGCCCAGGGCTGGCTATTAGCCACCGACCTCACCCACGAACCTGGCGAGCTCACCACTATTCCCGGCAACTGGCGAGTGAACCGTACCTACCACTGGCGGCACCACTTTGACGACACCAATGCCTACTTTGCCGGATACTTCACTGGCTTAGATAAACTCATGGGCACCGCTGTTTCCTTAAAAGGCAAAACCGTAGCGGTTACCGGGGCCTCGGGCACCATGGGCCGAGCCCTGTTGCAAGAACTAGCCCGTCAAAAGGCGCGTCCTGTGGCGTTGACCACCTCGCCCGAGGCTACCTTTGAGGAGGGGATTGCCTGTTGTCAATGGCAACCGGGGGCCGAAGCTGACCTGAGGGAAGCTCTCAAAAAGGTAGATATTCTGGTGATTAACCACGGGTTGAATGTTCACGGAGATCGCACTCCCGAGGCCATTCACAGTTCCCTGGAGGCCAATGCCCTCTCGAGCTTGCGACTAATGGAGGTTTTCTTTAGCACGGTAGAAACCTCACCCCAGCGGGCCAACAAAGAGGTGTGGGTCAATACCTCCGAGTCCGAGGTCAGCCCGGCGTTTAGCCCCCTGTACGAGGTCTCTAAACGCCTAATGGGTGATCTAGTGAGCCTGCGCCGCCTTGACGCCCCCTGTGTTGTGCGCAAGGTCATTTTGGGGCCGTTTAAGAGCAACCTCAACCCGATTGGGGTGATGTCTGCCGAGTGGGTGGCCTGGGCAGTGGTAGCCCTAGCCAAGCGCAACGTGCGCAACATCATCGTCACCATCAACCCGCTGACCTATTTATTTTTCCCGCTCAAAGAACTAGGGCAGGGATTTTATTTCAGGCTCTTTTCTCGCTCTCGCGAGAGCTGACAGCTATAAGAAGCGGAAGTTTTTGTCGAAGCATGCCTAGTACGCTGCGGCATAAGTCGGCCAATTTTGAAACCTGACACCCCACACCTGCAACTCCCACAAGGGTTGCCCTATTTCTGCCAGCTAGTACTAGGGCAGGTATTTCTTTAGCAGCAGATTGAGCTTCTCTAGGGTGGCGGCGGGCGCTTTGTCGAGCGGCGTGATGATGGCATACTTCAACGCCGAGTGGGCCTCTGACTTGGGCGGGTTAGCGGCAATGCGGTTGACCACTTCGCGGATTACCCGCTGGGCGTTGACGGCATTTTTTTGCAGGTTGCCGATCACCATTTCGACGGTGACACTGTCGTGGTCGGGGTGCCAGCAGTCGTAGTCGGTGACTAGGGCCAGGGTAGCGTAGGCGATCTCGGCCTCGCGGGCCAGCTTGGCCTCGGGCAAGTTGGTCATGCCGATGATGGTCGCGCCCCAGCTGCGGTATAGCTCCGACTCGGCTTTGGTAGAGAAGGCTGGCCCCTCCATGCAGACATAGGTGCCGCCGCGGTGCAGGTCAACGTCGGGCAGCTCTAGACTGTCTACCGCGTCGGCTAGGATGCTTGCCAAGGCGTTGCACACCGGATCGCCAAAGGTGATGTGGCCCACCAGACCTTCACCAAAGAAGGTGTTGACCCGGTTGCGAGTGCGATCAATAAACTGGTCGGGCACCACCATATCTAAGGGCTTGGCGGCTTCCTTGAGGGAACCCACGGCGGAGGCGGAGATCAGGTACTCAACCCCTAGGGATTTCATGGCGTAGATGTTGGCACGAAAGGGGAGTTCGGTAGGCATGAGGGTATGACCGCGCCCATGGCGAGCCAGGAAGGCCACGCGGTTGCCATCCAGCGTGCCGAGAATGATGGCGTCGGAGGGGCTGCCAAAGGGGGTGTCAATGCGTACTTCTTCAAGGTCGGTGAGGGCTTCCATTTGATAGAGGCCGCTGCCGCCGATGATGCCAATCTGTGCCTGTGCTGCCATGGTAATTACTGTCTAAAGCTGGACTGCATTATCATACCTGGCTGTTGCAGGAGCCAGAGGCCACTGGTGGTCATGCCGGAGTCGTCGGGGCGCACTAGCAAGAAGTGCAGGCCGCCGCTGTCTCGTTTGCGCTGCTCAAAGCGCTGCCCGGCGGCGGCGACATCGGGGTCGCTGAAAGTGGTAAACACCCAGCGATCACATAACCCCGCCTCTAAAATCAGCCCATCCGGTTCCCCCCGTACATAGCTTAGCCAGGCGGGGTTGTTTGCTTGAATCCACTGGCCCAGGGTCATTGCCTGCCGTCCGGCATCCACCACAATGCCGGGGATGGGAGTAGTGCTTGCAAGGCCTAGGCGGGACGGCATCCGATCCGGCGGCAGGTGGCGCAGGGGGATGGGTTCGTAGGGCAGGGTTTGCTCAAAGTCGTAGGCCGATAGCGCCGTAAAGCCCCAGCTCTCACCCCAGATATTTTCGGGCAGGGGCAGCGGTGGCGGCGACTCGATATGCAGCGGGTTGTAGGGAATGGGGATGGCGTGGGGCTGGCTGGGGTACCACTTGGCCCGCTGCTGAAGCCACTGGTGCAGAGTCGGGGTGTGACGGGTAGGCTCCACCACAATCTCCAGAGGTTCACAACCAACGGTCAGCAGCGACAGCGCCTGGGGGCGAAACACCTGAATTTTTGCTGGGGTGGTGCCCGCTTTTTCTAGGGCGATTTTCACCTGATCAGTCACCCAGGCTTTGTTCACCGCCGCCTGGGGGGCGGTAGCCCCGTAGCTAAAGGCAAAATCGTTGCTGCACAGCAAAATTTCCCACAGGGGTTCGCCCTTGGGGCTGGTCAGGGGCGGGCGGTGCAGATCGGCCTGCCAATAGGTCATAGGAGACACATAGGGTTAGGAGTTACTCACAGCTGCGGGTTCAAGGCTGGGGGCGTACATCTGGGTGAGGTACTCGGCCACCATGCGATCACTGCTGTGGTAAGGCGCGCAGGAGCGAATGGACGCCTTCATCATGGCGACCCACTGGTGGGGCAGCCCGGCCTGGTCGCGTTGGTAATACAGCGGGGCAATATGATGCTCTAGCAGGCTGTAGAGGGAGTCAACATCCTGCTGGGTTTGGCGGTCGGGGTCGGGGTCAGGGCTAGCCTGGCCGATCGCCCAGCCGTTGGCCACCTGGCCCACGCCCCCGGCCTGGTAGGCCTCAGCCCACCAGCCGTCGAGGGTGCCGCAGTTGAGGCCGCCGTTGAGGGCGACCTTCTGGCCGCTGGTGCCGCAGGCCTCGGGGCGACGGGGGTGGGTGAGCCACAGGTCGACCCCCGCCACCAGCAGCTTGGCTACCGCCATGTCGTAATCTTCAATGAAGGCGACGCGATCGCGCAAGGCCGGGTGGCGGCACCATTCCATCAGCCGCTGAATGATGCGCTTGCCCTCGTCATCGGCGGGATTGGCCTTGCCCGCAAAGATAATTTGCATGGGGCGACGGGCGTGGGCCAAAATTCGAATTGCTCGGTGCAGGTCGCTAAACAGCAGCTCACCCCGCTTATAGGAGCTAAAGCGGCGGCCAAAGCCAATGGTTAGCACCGCCGGGTCGAGCAGCTTATCCACCGCTGCGATCTCATCGGCGGCCTCGCCCCGGTGGTGGCGGGCGGCGCGCACGCGATCACGGGTGTAGGCAATCAGCCGCTCCTTGAGCAGACAGTGGCGCTGCCACAGCTGCTCATTAGGAATCTGGTCTACCTTGGCCCAGAGGCTGGGTTCAGCGATTTTTTGGGGCCAGCCTTCGCCTAGGTGATGGCGGTAGAGATCCATCATCAGCGGGGCTGTCCAGGTGCAGGTGTGAACGCCGTCGGTGATCGCGCCGATGGGCACTTGGGCGCCGTCGGGATAGAGCGCCTGCCACATCTCGCGGCAAATTTCGCCGTGGCGATGGCTAACGCCGTTGGCCTTGCCGCTCAGGCGCAGGGCCAGTACCGTCATTGAAAACAACCCCCAAGGGTCGTCGGCATGGCGGTTGCCCAGGGCGAGAAATTCTTCCCGCGACAGGCCGAGATGGGGCCAATAGCTGCCCAAAAATGACTCGATCAGGTCGGCAGAAAACACGTTGCTGGCCGCCGACACTGGCGAATGGGTGGTGAACACGCTGCGCTGGCGCACCTGGTGGGCCATTTCTTCAAACCCGGTGTCGGTGTAGCGCAGTTCTCGCTGGGCTACCTCTAGCAGGGCAAAGGCCCCGTGGCTGGCGTTGAGGTGATAGAGGGCAGGCTCAATGTCGAGGGCGTGGAGCATTCGCACGCCGCCGATGCCCAGTATCAGGGCCTGGGCCAGCCGGGTCTCGGGGTTGCCGCCGTAGAGCTGGCTGGCAATGCGACGGTCGAGGGAGTCGTTGTCGCTGCGGTCGGTGTCGAGCAGGTAGAGCTGCGATCGCCCCACCTGTACCCGCCACACCTGCACCCGCACCGGCCGCTGGCGAATGTCAACCTTGATGGTGACGGGCTGGCCAAACTCGTCGCGCACCAGCTCCATGGGCAGTTGGTCGGCCTCGCAGTGGCTGTAGTGCTCTTCTTGCCAGCCGCTGCGGTTGAGGCGCTGGTGAAAGTAGCCCTGGCGGTAGAGCAGCCCCACCCCCACCATGGGCACCCCCAGGTCAGAGGCCGACTTAAGGCTGTCGCCCGCCAGCACCCCCAGCCCGCCCGCGTAAACCGGCAACGACTCGTGCAGGCCAAACTCAGTGCAGAAAAAGGCTACCGGGTGATCGGGGCTGAGGCTAGGGGCCACCTGGCTGGCCCAGGGATGGCGGTCGCGGCGATAGGCGACAAACTCGCGGGCCAGCTGATGCAGACGGTTGAGGTAGTGGGGGTCTTCGGCCACCTGCCAGAGGCGCTCGTCGGGCACTGCTTCGAGCAGGGCCACGGGGTTGTGGCCACAGATCTGCCACTGAGCCGGGTCGAGACTGCTAAAGAGCGAAACGCGTTCTTCGGTCCAGCTCCACCAATAGTTGTAGGCCAGGTCGGCCAGGGCCACTAGGGGGGGCGGAAGTTTTGCCTTGAGGCGCAGTGCAGAGGTCATGGGCACGGGAAAGAACGGTCAACCGAAACAAACCTACCTATACCTATAAAGAGGTAAAGCTTTTCCCAGCATAGGGGAGAAGGCCATGCATAGATTACTTCGGTGAGTTTTTATATTAGATCGTAGACGAGGTAGGGATCACCTGCCCAGCGAAACTGAGTCGGCCCAGCCAAGCTGGAGAGGCTAAATTTAGGAGATAGCCTTACCTCTGGCTGCTTCTGTGAACCACCCCTAGGGAGGATGGCCGGGGGTAAGAAAGTATTGCTATATGATAGGCCGTGGCAAGAGTGGGGAACCTAGGGTGAATCAAGTTTTGCGGGTGAATCAGGCCACGGTGTTTGTGCTCAGACCAGAACCCTCGGCCCAGCTAGCCGCCAACGAAAAAGTGGCGATCGCCGCCGGCAGCACCTACCCGCTGCAATCCTACGCCTACGCCGATATCGATGGCGGTTTCGATGGTCATATTAAGGTGGCGCTGCGCGATCGCACCCTGGGCGGCTTCAACACTTGGTTTGTACCCACCCAAGATATCCAGGTAGAGGCTGACGGGGTCGTCGTCTATCCCCACGAAGACCAGGCCATCAGCCCTGTGCTGTGGATTAATACCGGCACTCTACTCAAACGCCGCCCCCTCGACTCTACCCTGCTCAACCCCAGCGAGACCGTAGCTGTGTCTCGGGGCCAAACCTACAGCCTGCACTCCTACGCTTTTTCCGATAGCCAGGGCAACTTTAACAACCACATCAAGTTTGCCATTCGTAATGCCGAAGATTTTGTCAACGGCCTTAGCACCTGGTTTGTATTTACCCCCCACGCCTTTGTCACCCTCGACAACGACGTGGTGTTTCCGCGCCAAGACCCCAATGCCTTTGTGCTCCGGGTGACGGCCAATACCTTATTCAAGCGTCGCCCAGTCGACAGCAGCCAACTTACCCCCAATGAGGTGGTCGCCGCCCTGCCTGGCACCACAATTGTGCTCAGTGCCTACGCCTTTGCCGATGCTCAAGGGCCATTTAACGGCCACATTCGTTTCACCATTAAGTACGTCAAAGACGACATCAACAGGCTAAATACTTGGTACGTGTTCCAGGGCCATGCCCAGGTCGAGCGAGCAGGCGTCGTGGTCTACCCACGGCCCACCGCTCCGACCCCGCTGCCGCCGTCGTACTCAGGTCGGCCCTTTCGCCTGCCGGGCAACATCTCCACCTTTTACACCGACCAGCCGATTATTCCCGGCGGCAGCTTCACCTGGGGCGAGGCCACCCGCGACGCCACCCGCATTCCAGAAAATCAGTCTATCGTCAACAACATTATTGGCCTGGCCCGAGCGCTACAGCCGGTGCGAGAACGGCTTAACCGCCCCTTTCAAATTAACTCCTGGTATCGGCCCCCTGCGGTGAATGCGGCGGTGGGGGGCGCGTCCCAGAGTCAGCACCTG
>JBBSKN010000096.1:0-13073 GCA_038256265.1 Phormidesmidales cyanobacterium | reverse complement strand
TTTCGGTGTGGCGCTGCCGCAGACCGCCGTCGTCGTCCATCAGCCCGCCCACTGAGCGGCGATCGCCCTCCCACACGCTGGCCACGCGGGGCAGCCGCTTCAGGCGATCTAGGGTAATGCGGTTCAATCGGGTCATGGGCGAGGCATGGGCTAAGAGAAACGACGCGGGGAACAAAAAACAGAACCCTGGGCCAGCTAGGTCCGCTGGGAACAGCTGTGGCTGTGGTCAGCATAGCCAAGTTTAATCGCGAACTGCCCACCATGGTGCGAGTTGTGCTCGCGATGATGGGGCCTTGCTCAGCGACCTAGCCTTGGTCACAGGGCCTATGGGGGCCATAGCCTGCCCCTGCGGCTGCGATAAACGATAGAAATTCATCGGGGGTCACGACTCAGGCGGCGGCACGAAGTGTTAGATTTCAAAACAATTTAGGCTGCCCTGGTTTCGACCGAGGCGACTCTGTCTATGATGGAGACAGCTGTACTCACATCGAAAGGTTGCCATGGCTCAAGCCACCGAACAAACCCAAGGAATTTTGATGTCGGAAACTGCTCTCCGGCATGTTAAGGCGCTTCAGCAGTCTCAGGGGGGCAAAGACCTCTGCCTGCGGGTGGGGGTGCGCCAGGGCGGCTGTTCTGGCATGTCCTACACGATGGATTTTGAAGACCCCACCAACATCGACGAGCACGATGAAGTCTACGACTACGAGGGCTTCCGCGTCATTTGCGACAAAAAGAGCCTGCTCTACCTCTACGGTCTCATGCTCGACTACAGCGACGCGCTGATCGGCGGCGGCTTTCAGTTCACCAACCCCAACGCTGTGCAAACCTGCGGCTGCGGCAAGTCCTTCGGAGCGTAGTTGCGGTTTACGGTACAGGGTATACGGTTCACGGTTCGCCGTAGACCCTATACCGTAAACCCTGTCCCCTCTTCCCCCTCATTCATTTCCTACCTAGCGACCATTCGTGGTTAGCTGAATGTTGGCCTAGACATTGACCGACCATGACTCAAACCGTAGAAACCTTATTTGATGAGGGCATCGAGCGCTACAAGGCAGGCGAAGATCCCGCTGAGCTGATTCCTGTGTTTAAGGATCTGTGCGATCGCGCCCCCAAGAGCAGCGCCGCTTGGGCTTGCCTAGCCTGGCTTTACCTGCTCACCGACAAACCCACCGCTGGCCTCAAAGCTGCTCAAAAATCTGTCAAGCTCAACCCCCAAGACCCCCAGAGCCGGGTAAACCTGGCGGTGGCTATGCTCGACGCAGGCAAGCCCGGCGTGCGCGAACAGGTGGAGATTGCCGAGCAGGTGATGACCGTTGCCGATGACCTGCGCGCTGAAGTCATGCAGAGCATCGACGACGGCCTCGCCCGCAAGCCCGACTGGAAGAGCTTGGCCCGCGTTAAGCAGTGGTTGGCTTAGGGGTAGGGGGCTGGCGTTGAAATAAGGTATCAACTTTAGCAGAAGGCCCAGAGTCATTCCTGCCTGCGCGGGAATGACTCTGGGCCTTCTGCTATCTAATAGCAATCGTCCATGCCGCTTCAGCGACACCCCCAACGATAAAAATCTATTTTCAGGGCAAATCCTGCTGGGCTACCTCCGACTCAGCAGGGCAAACAACCGTTTGCCCCTACGGATTGGCCTTTTGGGAATCGGGGTTATGCGACTCGGATTAGGTATAAGTAATTATACTTAAATTTTTCCGGCTAAAGGAACCGCTCCTGACAAAGCTGGCGGAAGTGTTCGCCCCGCTGCTCAAAGTTGGGGTACTGGTCAAAGCTGGCGCAGGCGGGGGAAAGCAGCACCACCGAGGCTCCCAGTGCCGAGGCTAGTTCGGCCCCCCGATCCACCGCCCAATCCATAGTCTCGACGATCTCGTAGGCGCTGTACCCTGCGGTGTCGAGGCGCTGGGCAAACTGAGGAGCCGCATCGCCAATCAAGAGCACCGTGGCGGCCTGGGCTTGAATGCGTTCGACCCAAGCGGTGTCATTCCCTTCCTTAGCTTCGCCGCCAGCAATCAGCACCACTGGGGCAGACACTGATCGCAGCCCCACCTCGGCGGCATCGTAGTTGGTCGCCTTGGAGTCGTTGATAAAGTCGATGCCCTGCCAGGTGCAGATGTGCTCCAAGCGGTGGGGCACACCGGGGAAAGACGTGACCCCCGCAGCGATCGCCTCCGTATCCAGCTCCGCCAGACAGGCCGCCGTCACCGCCAGCAGCAGGTTTTGCTGGTTGTGGTCGCCAACCATCCGCAGGGCATCGACCCGCACGATGGGGATGCCCTCAAATTTGACCCAGCCCGCCTCGATGTAGGCGCAGGGCCGCAGGGGTGCGATCGCACCCTTGCCCCCCGCGCTGGTCCAGTACCCGTCAGGGAACGACTCGGGCAGGTGCCGACGCATATAGGGGTCGTCGCCGTTGAGCACCGCCAGCTCTGAGCGGTGCAGCAGCGTGGCCTTGATCTGGGCGTAGTGCTCGACGGTGCCGTGGCGCTGGAGGTGGTCGGGGGTCAGCGTGGTCCACAGGCCAATCTTGGGGGTCAGGGTGGCGGCGGCCTCGATTTGGTAGCTGCTCAGCTCGGCGATCACCCAGTCGGGCACCGTGGGCTGTAGTGCCAGCTCGCAGGCGGCGTAGCCAATGTTGCCGCAGGCGGGGGCATTGAGCCCCGCGGCCTGAAAGATGGCGGCGGTGAGGGCGGTGGTGGTGGTTTTGCCGTTGGTGCCGGTGATGCCGACCCAGGGGCGATCTTGCAGAAACCGCCAGGCCAGCTCCATTTCGCCAATTACCTCCAAGCCGTTGTCGCGGGCGGCGGCTAGGGGTGGGCTATCCCAGGGCACGCCGGGGCTGACTACCAGCAGGTTGGTGCGGCTGTCAGGCACAAAGCTGTAGTTAAGCAGCACGGTGATGCCCTCCTGGCTGAGGGCGTTTTGTTGGTCAACCAGGGCTGGGCTAGAGCTGCGATCGCTCAGCACCACCGTCCAGCCGTCGCGCAGCAGCAGCCTTGCCGCCGCCATTCCAGACTTACCGAAACCAATTACGTGGGCATTCTTCATCGCACCCTATCCTTTAATGATCGCCCCAAAGTCGCCCAGTACCAGGGCGTGGTTGCGCAACAGCCCTAGCAGGTTGAGCCGGTTTTGCCGCACCGCCGGGTCGTCGGCCATCACCAGCACGCTGTTGGGACCGTCAAAGAAGCCGCTGACCACCGGGGCCACCTGTTCTAGGCCGGCTACCAGCTGGTCGTAGTTGCGGCTGGCCTGGGCCGCCTGGGTCTGGGGCACCAGGGTCTTGAGCGCCGCGAGAAACGCAGTTTCTGACTTGGCCTCTAGGGCGGCGGCGGCAATTACCCCCTCGGGGTCGAGCACCTGGGTGTCGAGGGTGCCCTGGGCCGCTAGGCGCGTGGCCCGGTTGACGGTTTCGTACACCTTATCCATGCGGCCGCTGCGGCGCATCTCCTGCAAGAACAGAGCACGGTCCTTCACATCCAGCGGATCGCTCAGCGCTCGGGCGCTAACCACTGCATTCACCAGGTCGTAGTCAATCCCCAGCTCATCCTGCAATAGCGTCTGCACCCGCTGCAAAAAGAAATCGTGCAGCTGAGTTTGCAGCGCCTCGGGGGCATTGACCGCCAGGGCAGCATCTTGGGCAAAGTCTTGAACCACGGTGTCGAGCAGCCGACCCAGGTTGAGGGGCAGCGCCGCCGCCCAGATAATATTCAGCACTGCATTGGCGGCCCGCCGCAGGGCAAAGGGGTCAGACGACCCGGTGGGCAGCTGCCCGGTGCTAAAAATGCCCACCAGGGTATCGAGGCGATCGGCGATGCCCACCACCTGGCCCACCAGGGTATCGGGCAGGCTATCCTGCGCGCCCTTGGGCAGGTAGTGCTCGGCAATGGCAGTGGCGACGGCCTCTGGTTCACCGCTGTGAAGGGCGTATTTTTGTCCCATCACCCCTTGCAGCTCGGGGAATTCACCCACCATCTGGGTGACCAGATCGGCTTTGCACAGGTAGGCAGCGCGGCGAATGTGCTGGCGGGGCTGTGCCCCCAGATTGAGCTGGTCGCAGAGGTGGTCGGCCACGGTGCCAATGCGCTTGACCTTGGCCGCCATCGACCCCAACCGCTCTTCGAAGGTGACGGTTTCGAGCTTAGCCACAAAGGCGTCGAGGGGCTGGGCGCGATCGGCATCGAAGAAAAACTTGCCGTCGGAGAGGCGGGCGCGAATCACCCGCGCGTTGCCCTCGGCAATAATTGCGTCTTTGCTGGGGTCGCCGTTGGCAATGGTGATAAACACCGGCATTAGCGCCAGCCCGTCGGCGCTCTGGCGCAGCGGGAAGTAGCGCTGGTGGCTCTCCATCTCAATGATGGCCACCTCCGGCGGCAGTTCGAGAAATTCAGGGTCAAACTTGCCGACCACGGCGGTGGGCCACTCCACCAGGTTGGTGACCTCATCTAAGAGGGCGGGGGAAATCATCGGCACGCCTCCCAGCTGCTTGGCGGTCTCTTCCACCTGGTGCTGAATTAGCTGGCGGCGGGCGGCGGGGTCAATTTCGACGTAGGCATTGCGCAGGGCTTCGACGTAGTCTTGGGCGCGGTGCAGCGAGACGGGGTCAGGGTGCAGCACGCGGTGGCCGTGGGAAATGCGATCGCTCACACACCGCGTCGACCCATTCTCTAGGGTCACGGGCAGCACCTCGCCATCGATCAGCGCTACCAGCCAGCGAATCGGGCGCGGAAAGCGCAGGTCGCCGTCGCCCCAGCGCATAAACCGCTTCCCCTCCAGGCCCAAAATCCACTGGGGAATCAGCTCGCTCAAGATCTCAGCGGCGGCCCGCCCAGGAATTTCCTGATTGACGAAGACAAACGCCCCCTTGTCGGTGTCGCGCACCTCCAGGGCCGAGACCTCTATGCCCCTAGATTTGGCAAAGCCCTCGGCGGCCTTAGTGGGCTGGCCGTCTTTAAAGGCCGCCTGGGCCGGGGGGCCTTTGACCTCTTCGGTGCGATCGGGCTGGCGGCTGGGCAGCCCGTCGAAGATCATCGCCAGGCGGCGGGGGGTGCCGTAGAAGCGCACTGCTTCGGGGGCCAGAGCTAGCTCGGCCAGCTCAGCAGGAATACGATTTTGCCACTGGTGAAGGGCATCGCTTACAAAACTGGCGGGCAGCTCTTCGGTGCCAACTTCCAGCAAAAATGTCGCCATAGAACAGACTTTATGAGTTAACCGTGGGTTGACCGAGGGGGCCAGTTTTTGACTGTTGTGCCAGGGCCGGCCTGTCCGTATCCCTAGAGATACCTAGCTCAGGAGCCCAAATTTTTGGCCTCCCCAGTCTATCAAGCTTTTTGCTCCGAGCCGACGTATTGGTAGGTAGTCAAATAGCCGTGGCCCTTGACCATTACCTGACCGACCTCGGCAAAAGCATAGCGGTGTTTGAGGCGCTCATGGGTGGCCTCAGTGATTTGAATTTTGCCCGGCGAGCCCTGGGACTCCATGCGGCTGGCGATGTTGACCGCGTCGCCCCAGAGGTCGTAGCTAAATTTTTTAATGCCAATCACCCCGGCTACCACCTGGCCCGTATTGATGCCAATGCGCAGCTGAAACTCCTGGCCGTCCTTGCGGGCAATGCGAGAGGCAGCATCTTGCATTGCCAAGGCCATTTCCATCACGGCTTCGGCGTGGTCTTCGCGGGGTAGGGGTAGGCCCCCCACCACCATATAGGCATCGCCAATGGTCTTGATCTTTTCGAGCTGATATTCCTCGGCTAGGCGGTCAAAGGCTGAGAAGATTTGGTTGAGCCAGTTGACCAGCTCGAGGGGGCTAATCTGAGCCGCCAGGGGGGTGAAGTTGACAATGTCGGCAAACAAAATGGTGACGTTGTCAAAGCGCTCTGCTAGTGAACCTTCCAACTGCTTGAGCTTATCGACCACCGCCCTAGGCAAAATGTTGAGCAGCAGTTGTTCTGACTTTTGTTGCTCTAGGTGCAAGGCCTGCTGGGCCTGTTCGCGCTCCTGCATTTCTTGCTGAAGCTGTTGGTTTTGGGCCTGAAGCAGTTGCGCCTGTCGCCGCAGCGCCTTTTGCAGGTCAGCCAGTAGATTGGTGGCGCTGCCCGCCGATACGGCCCGCTGGGCCTGCTGGCGCAGCCGACTTTGGAGGCGGTGGGTGGCAACCTGGGCCTTGATGCGGGCGGTGGCCTCCTCGGCCCAAAGGGTCTGGTCGATATAGTCGACCACGCCGAACTCAAAGGCCCGTAGCCGTCGGGCTAGGGTCTGGTCTTGGCCTACCACTACCACGGCCACATGGCGGGTGCCGGGGCGTTTTTTGAGCCGGTGACACAGCCGCATGGCCGCTGTACCAAATTGGTCAATTACCAGCAGGATTAGGTCGGGGGAGTCGGCCTCTGCCGCTGCAATGATGTCGTCTTCACCGCTGGCCTGACGCACCTCATGGCCCGTTGCCCGCAGTAGGTCTAGCAACTCCGTCACAGGCCCCAGGGGCCTGTCGGCCACCGGGGCCACTAAAATTACGCCTAGATCTGGCGAAGCGTTGGTCATGGAACCCTGGAGCAAAAATGACGGCCCCCGATAACTATAAGCGCTGGCCCGGAGGCTCAGAACAGTCGCTGGAGATGCACCCTGAATTGAAATGTAGCCTTTACGCTGATCAGACCCCTAATCTAGGCCCCTCAGCGGGGGAATGTGCCTCAGTTATAGCGCTCTCTGGATAATTCATGGTTGAATTCAAAAAAACGGCCAGTCTATCCCAGCAAACTAGCGCCCACGGTTCTTGCACCCATGGTCTTTCTGGCGGCGTCTGAGATTAGCTCTTAGTCTATGACACTGTGTGAAAATCCGTTTTTGGCCCTCAAGGCGCGGCTGGTGGTGGTGAGTTTCTTTGTAATTTCCCTTGGCTTAGCTCTGATATTTGGCACGCTGGGTGCTCTAGAGCTGCTGCCCCTAGAGGGAGATGACCCACTGGTGGCCCCAATTCTTTACAGCCTGATCTTTGTAGGGCTGTGCGGGTCGATTTTATTGGCTGCGAGGCGGGTGCCACTGCGCCTCGCAGCTCTCTTTGGCCCCTGGCCCGTGCGTCTGGCCTGGATGCAGATCCTGTGGCTGGTGAGCGGGGTGTTTTTGTTTTCTCTGGGGGCGTTTCAGGTGTCATACCTGGGGTTGTCGCTGGTGGCCCCGGCGTGGGTAGAGTCAGTCCTGCAACAGTCGCTGCTGCTGTCTGCGGATCAGGTGACCGAGCCGGGTTTATACAATGCCCTGATGTTGTTTTCCGTGCTGGTGGTGGCCCCGATCGCCGAGGAGTTTATTTTTCGCGGGGTGCTGCTGCACCGCTGGGGGGTGAAGTGGGGCATTCGCCCGGCGATTGTGCTGACGTCGGTGCTGTTTGGGGTGCTGCACTCTAACTTAGTTGGGCTATTTATGTTTGGGGTGGTGATGTCGCTGCTGTACTTGAGCACGCGATCGCTGCTGGTGCCGATCGTGGCCCACGGGCTGAACAATGCGATCGCCTGGGGGGTCGGCGCTCTGACTACCCAGCCCGCAGCTACCCCCATCGACCCCCTGACCGAGTTTCGCTCTAGCTGGGGGCTGGGGGTGATCTGCCTGCTGGTGTCGGCCCCCTGGCTGCTGGGCTACGTGGCCTATCACTGGCCTGCACCCAGGGCGCTACTGCCCTATTTCGCCAACCAGGGGTGCGAATCGGAGCTGCCGCCCCTTACCTGAGTGTTGCTACCGAACCGGGCGACCTACCCAGGGGTTACATGGCCCTGGGTTCAGTAATTCTCTGGACGCCGTTAGCCCGCGCACCAACGACAATGAATTTAATTCTGAAGAACGCATGCAGGCTTGGCTCTGACGGCTCACTTGGGGGCATTTGATCCTGAGAGCTGGTCTGTTTGAAAGGCGTTTTTACAGGTAAATGTGTCTGACTCCAGGGGGCTTTCAGGGGTCAGACACTTTTATTTTTTGGGGTAGTTCACTGCGGTGGGTGCTCCTGGTTGTGTGGTTCCGAGCTAGAGTCCTGCTTCCCTTGGGGAGTGGGACTTTGGCGATCTTGGGGGTGGGGGAGTGGGTGGGTGGGGGAGTGAAGGGTGGATGGGGGGATGGGTGGGTAGGGGCAGACCTACGTGTCTGCCCTGGCTAGGGTGATGGACGGATGGGGGGATGGGTGAATGGGTGGTTTAGGGAGTTTCTGGGAAAGAAGATATCCAAAGGTAGGGGCGCAGGGCCTGCGCCTTGTAGAGGAAGCAGAATTCTTAGGTATTTTCGTTGTCGGAATTGTCCTTCATAACCGGTGGGGGCTAGAACCTTCTAAAGTGAGCTATTGTAGCCATCGCCTACCCTAACCATCGCCTACCGTCGGAGATTGCCCTTGCCTAAGCTAGATCGCGCCCAGCGGCCCCTGGGCTTTATTCCACCGCGCTACAAACCCTGGGTGGTGCAGGGGAGCTACATTGTACTGCCGCTGATGCTGCGGCTGCGGCTGCGGCCCTGGCTGCCGGCGGGCATTTGGCCGGTGACCTGCCCCAACCCCGAGGTGCTGGCGGATTGCTTTCGTCAGTTTCAGATGGGCAAAATTCGGCTGATGCTGGCCTTTCGCCACAGCCAGGTCGATGACCCGATTTGCCTGTCGTATCTATTTTCGCGGCTGGTGCCTCGGGCGGCGCGCCAGCGGGGCTTTAGCCTCAAGCGGCCGCTGCACAGCTTTTTTATGTACGACCGGGGCATGCCGCTGTGGGCAGGGCGCTGGCTGGGCTGGTTTTTTGCGGCGATCGGGGGCATTCCGGTGCACCGGGGGCGCAGGCTTGACCTCAAGGCGCTGAAGGCGGTGCGCGAGCAGATGATGAATGCGCCGCTGCCGGTGACTATTGCCCCCGAGGGGGCGACCAACGGCCATGGCGAGGTGATTAGCGATCTGGAGCCGGGCACAGCTCAGCTGGCCTTTTGGGCGGTGGAAGATCTGCAGAAAGCGGGGCGCAGCGAGCAGGTGCTACTGCTGCCCGTGGGCCTGAGGTACCTTTACCCCCGCCCCGACTGGGGGGCGCTGAATCGGCTGATGGGGCAGCTTGAGGCCGACTGCGGCCTGCCGGTGCAATCGGTTAGCGACCCGGCGGCGGTGCCAGACTACTATGCTCGGCTGCTGGCCCTGGGGCAGCACCTGCTGGGCCGGATGGAGCAGTTCTATGAGCGCTTTTATGGGGTGGCTGCGGTCAAGACTGAGCATCCGGAGGCGCCGGGGGCGATCGCCCAGCGGCTGGGCCAATTGCTAGATGGTTCGCTCAGGGTGGGTGAAGAGTTTTTTGGGGTGCCTAGCACCGGCACCCTGGTGACCCGCTGTCGCCGCCTTGAAGAAGCGGGGTGGAGCTACATTTACCGCGAAGATATTGCCGACCTGGGCACTATCTCTCCGGTGGATCGAGGGCTGGCTGACTGGATGGCTGAGGCCGCCACCCTGCACCTGCGCCACATGCGCCTGGTGGAGAGCTTTGTGGCGGTAACGGGCCACTACGTGAAAGATAACCCTACCTTTGAGCGCTTTGCTGAGACCACGCTAATTCTCTTTGACCTGGTGGAGCGGCTGAAGGGTACAAGGGTGCCCAAGCGGCCCCAGTTGGGTACGCGCCAGGCGGTGATCACCCTGGGCGAGCCGATGAACATTACCGATCGCTGGCCCAACTATGCTGAGTCGCGGCGGGCCGCTAAGGCGGCGGTAGAGACCCTGACCGCCGATATTCAAATGGCGCTGGAGGGGCTGATTGAGGAAGGCGATCACCCTTATAGCCATCGCCAGAACGGTTAGGACATGACCTATACCCCCGGAGCGATGGCTATACTCTGACAGATTCAAGGTTACAATCCCCCGCCCCGGCAATGGCAACGGGCTGATAGTGAAGGATGAAGTCTTGCCGATCTAAGGCCTGGCGCAGATCGGTCTCTAGCTCAAACAACTAGATCGCGCTCTCGTGCATGGCCGGGTTGAAAATTTCGTAGCTGGATGCTGGCCCTTGAGCCTTGGCCCGATACATGGCGTTGTCGGCATCTCTCAGCATATCTTCGCCCCGGCGATAGCTGGGGCTAGCCAGGGCGATGCCCAGACTGGCAGAAGTAAAGACCGTGTGGCCCATCAGCGTAAATGGCGCTTTGATATCCTCCTGAATGCGCTCCACCACCTGGATCGCCTCCGGCAGGCCAGAAATTTGCTCCAGCAAAATCACAAATTCATCGCCCCCCAGCCGGGCAACGGTATCGCTAGCTCTGACGTGGCGTTGCAGAATGTGGGCAATTTGAATCAGCAGCTGATCGCCCACCAGGTGGCCCAGGCTGTCGTTAATCACCTTGAAGCGGTCTAGGTCGATAAATAAGACCGCAAACAGCTGCTCTGGGTAGCGTGCCGACCGCTGAATCGCCTGATCTAGCCGCTCGGTAAACAGTTTGCGGTTGGGTAGGCCCGTGAGGGCATCGTGCAGGGCCTGGTGGCGCAGTTCTTCTTCGGCCAGCTTGCGATCGCTGATGTCGATAAAGGTCACCACCACCTGGGTCAACCGATGAGCCTCGTCAAAGGTGGGAAACGCATTGACTAAAACCCAAATACAGTCCTGCTGCGGGGGGGAGCAAATGCCCAACAGGTAGTTTTCTAGGGGGCCTTGGCGGGCGATCACCTGATTGACCGGATACTGATCTGCTAACAAGGCCGCGCCGGTTTCGTCCACCATCGGCCAGGTAGGCTGGTCGGCCCGGTGGCCCACCATGACCGCCGCCGACAGCCCCAGAATTTGCGCCGCCATCTGGTTACACATCAAGATGGTGGTATCGGCGGCATGGACAACTACCCCGGCGTGGAGATGCTCGATCAGAAGACGGTAATCGGCCTCACTGTGGCGCAGTTTTTCAAGGGCGATTTCCAGAGAGTAGGTTTGGTCTTGCAGCGCCTGGTTGGCGGTGGCTAGGGCCTCGGTGCGCTGATCGACCCGCTGCTCTAAGGTTGCTAGGGTTTGCCGCAGCTGGTTCACCATGTGATTAAACGCCTGGGCTACCGCCGTAAATTCGTTGTCACCCGCGATCGCCAGGAGCTGGCTCAGGTCTTGCTGGGCAATGCGATCGGCGGCCGCCACCATCAGCGTCAGGGGGTTGATAATCCGTCGCCCCAGCACAATGCTGGCCCAGATTGCCAGGGCCAGGGCGCTCAGGGCGGTGGCCAGCAGCGCGGCGCTGCTCTGGTTGGCGGTTTGGGCTAGCTCGAGTCGAGCCTGGGCAGCGCGGGCCGCAGCGTGATCGCCGATGGTGGCAATAATGCCGTTAATATCGCGATCAATATTGGCCGCAATAATGCGGTTGACCTGCACCTGCTGATCGAGAAACAGCAGGGCACTGAGGGAGGTGCGGTAGTTTTGGATCAACCCTTGGGTTGCAGGGTCTAAAGTGCCCACTGGCAAACGCTCCAGGCTGTTGGCCAGTTGCTCTAGACTAGATTGCAGATCGTCGAGATAGGTAGGGTCTTGGGTATTTAGATAGATCTGCTGCTGGGCCATCAGCTGCCATGCCAGCCTCTGCAGGGTGGCGATGTCTGGGTTGTTGTCCGGGCGGGGCAGGGCGGTGATTAAATTCTTCAGCTGCTGGTGAACTTCATGGTTCACGCTATCCTTCTCAATCCGGCCAGTGGTGGTTTCAAAGGCCGATGCGTAGTTGTTAAAGAGCGAAGCCAGCAGGGCAAATTCTTCAGTCAACTCAGGGTTCTGAGCGTCTAAGTTCCGCAGATCTGCTAAATTCTCGCGGGCTTTGGCTAGATAAGCCCGGTTGATTTGCTCGTAAACCTGGACGTTAGCGCTGACATTCCTACCCTGCCAGGTATCAAAGTAGGCTATCTCGGCCTGGCGAGCAAGCAAAAAGTTAGTTTTTAGCTCTAGGCTCAGCTCCCGCAACTGCGCAGCGTTGGCGAGGGTGGTTTGGCTGCGGTAGCGCAGCCGTTGTAAGCTGCCGTAGCCAATGGTGGCGCTGAGGCCGTGGAGCAGCAAAATCACCCCGAAACCCAGCGTCAGCTGGGCGCGAATAGACTTGCGCCACCGCAGTTGGCCAAAGCTCATGGCCGCTCCTCAGCCATCAGCTGCACCACAGTCTGCTGCAGCTGGTCTGCGGCGATGGTGGGTTCTACACCGTCGTAGATCTGGTGAATGGTTGCTGCAATGGCCAGGGCCACCTGGTTCCAGCGGGGGTGCAGCACCGCCGTAGGGCGGGAGGTTTGCATGGCGGTTTGCACGGCTAGGGCATAGTCAATATTCATCGCCTCAGTGTAGGCCGAGGGCGTCAGCCAGGTCGAGAAGCGGGGTGCGCCCCCGGTGGCGACAGCAATTTTAGCTTCCATGGCCGGACTGGTGGCCCATTGAACAAACAGCCAGGCGGCCTGGGGCTGGCTAGAGCGCTGGGGAATGCCGAGACCCCAAAGCCAGTGGCCGGTTAGGCTCTGGGCATGAACTCGGGGCAGCAGGGTGTAGCCCACCTGACCGGCGATCGCAGAGGTCTCCTGATTTTCAAAGTCAGGCCCAAACAGGCTGGCATCGATGTAAAACGCCGCTTTGCCCGCTTGAAATAGCTGAGTCGCCTCCGGCCAATCCATCTGTTTGATATTGGGTGGCCCCGCCTGCATCAGCTGGGCATAGGTGGTCAACCCCTCGACAATGCGGGGGTCGTTTAGGCGCGGGGTTTGCCAGTCGCCGTCAAACCACAGGTTAAAGGGCAGCGGAGTCGGCTCAGCCCCCCAGCCGTTGAGCACGAGGCCAGAGACCGTATCAATAATGGTGTCCGATGAAATACCCCGCATCACCATCCCCATTGCCTGCCCGCTCTCGTTGATCTGCTTGGCGGCCTGCACCAGTTCTGCCATGGTGCGAGGCACCTGGCCAGCCAAAACTTGATCTACCAGGCGCTTGTTGTAGAACAGAAGGGTATCAACTTAAGCCGGGACAGGTTGTCCGTACCAGGGATGGGGCTGTTGTGACGAAGTAGCCCGTCTAGGCATAGGTAACTCTGTAAAAGTACTCAAGACAGACTCAAAGAGGTCAGGAAACGGATGGTCAAAGAGTC
>JBBSKN010000095.1:0-13115 GCA_038256265.1 Phormidesmidales cyanobacterium | reverse complement strand
GCGTCAACGCACAAATAGACCGCGATGATAAACTCGTCGATGTTGAACATGGTTTTGTCTTCATGAAACCGCTAGACCCTTTGATAGCTCTAGCGTTTGGAGACAAAACCTTTTCTTCAAAATTAGTTGCACATCGCGTTAAGTAGCCCAGTCCAATTAATTGTCAGCAGGGTGTTTGGGGGCTGCGCCCCTATCAGTATTTTCTCCTGATAAACCTACATTCCTGGGGTGGCCAGGTTGCGGAAGCGGGTAAACTGCGGCTCAAACAGCAGCTTGACGGTGCCGGTGGGGCCGTTGCGGTGCTTGGTGACAATAATTTCGGCAATGCCGCGATCAGGGGTGTCGGGGTCGTAATATTCTTCGCGGTAGAGCATCATGATCAAATCGGCGTCCTGTTCAATCGCACCAGATTCCCTTAGGTCGCTCATCATCGGGCGTTTGTTGGTGCGCGACTCGACCCCCCGACTGAGCTGCGAGAGGGTGATGATCGGCACGTTTAGCTCGCGGGCTAGGCCTTTGAGCGATCGCGTCATTTTCGACAACTCCTGCACCCGGTTGTCGCCGCCGCCCTCCATCAGCTGTAGATAGTCGATCAAGATCAGCCCCAGGGCACCGCCCTGCTCTGCCTGGAGACGGCGCGCCCGAGAGCGAATTTCGGTTACCGAAATGCTGGGGGTATCGTCGATAAAGATCGGCATCTGGGAAAGCACGCTGATGGCGTGGCCCAGCTTTTCCCACTCGTTTTGGGCAATGCGCCCGGCTCGCAGGCGGCTGCTCTCCATCTCGACTTCGCTGGAGAGCAGGCGGTAGACCAGCTGCACCTTTGACATCTCTAGGCTGTAGATGGCGACCGGCAGCTTTTGCACCGCCGCGATATTGCGGGCAATGTTTAGCACAAAGCTAGTGTTATGGACGCAGATGTCGTTGGCGACGAAGTTGTGGGTGTCGGGAATGGTGAGGTCGTAGACCTGTTTTAGCCCCAGAGGCTCGATCACAACGATTTCATCCCAGTAGATGTCGCTGGCGGCGATGTGCTGAAGTTCTAGATGCTCTAGAGCCGTGGCCAGGGCGAAGAGGCGATCGCGCGTCGGCGATCGCTTACCCACGTGAATATTGCTGGTGCCTTGAAGCCCGGCGCGGGTGGCCAAAGATACCCAAGACTCGTCCCCCTTGGCGGCGCGGAGTGTGTCCCAAATTTCGACAGGAATCAGATCGCGGTTGGTCTGGTAACGGCGATTAGCCAGAACGGCTTCAACCTTAGCCAGGGCATCTTCTTTGCCAAAGATACCGATCTCGCCGATGAAGGTTTTGATAGAGGGGGCATCGGTGACATCGAGCTGCCAGGCGGGGCGGCGGCTGTCGAGGTACTTTACTGATCGCGCTTTGAGCTGGGCCAAAATGCCAAACCGCAGCAGCAGGTGCTGCACCTGGCGAGCCAGGGTTTCGCTAACGCTGGCAAAGCCCAGCTGCGCCTGCCCAGAGGCGAGGACGGTGGCCCAGCCATCGGTGGAGAACAAGCGGTTGAGAAAAAGAGCCAGCAGCGCCTTCTCTAGCCGAAACACCGCCGCTGGAATAGTTTTTTGGTGGGCCGATTTGCCCCAGAGGCCCAGCTCTTGCAGCCAAAGCGTCAAATTGTTTTGACTCATCCAGCGGATGGTGGCAAGACCTCCGGGGGCCAACGTCTCAGGAGAGACCTGGAGCAGTTGGCAGAGGCGCTCAAAGGTGGCGGGGCTGGGGGCACAGATGCCCTGCTGCCACAGGGTCACTAGGCCAGGGGAGACCTCAAGGGTTTGTGCTAACCAGCGGGCAGGTTTGCCACTGGCCTGGATCAAGTCCTTGAGCCGTTGACCGAAGACTTGGTGAGCCTGCTGCACGTTTTTGGCATCGGAGGTGACGTAGAAGGCTGGCGTGCGGGTGCCTTGGGAGGTTTCTTCGCGCACCTTCACCCCTGGAAACTGTAGGGCCGCAGCGGTGAAATCGGTCTGAATCGCCAGATTTTCGTTGGTGAATTGGGGAGAAGTGCCAGTGAGGCCGCCATCACCAATCAGATAGGCCAACAGCTTGACCTGGTACTCTGGCCAGGTCAAGCTGCCAAATATGGGGAGCACCCTGGGCACGGCGATTTTTTGCCCCACCGCCAGCTCCGCCAGGGGCTGCCAGCCCTGGATGGTCAGGTAGGGGTGGCTCAGGGTGGTCTCGATTTCTCGCCCTGATCGCGTTCGCACCCGAAACACAGGTTTGTGGCCATCGTCAACGTAGGCGCTGGGCTGGGTGAGCTTAAACCGCCAGTCGGTGCCTAGGGTGAGCAGCGAGGCAGATTTTTCCTGGTAGATTTCACCGATGGTTTTGAGGCTGCCGTCGGCCACCACAATCTGGGTGTCTGCGCTGAGGCACTTGCCCATTGCAGGACGGGCGGCGGCAATGATCAAGTCAGAGCGCTGAAACCCCTGGGTGAGGGCATCGAGGTCGTAGAAGCCGCAGGGAATACCGGGGAGGACAACGCCGAGCGATCGCTGCTCGATCTCAGAAAATGTCTCAATCAAAATATCTGAGGTGGCCGTCAGCCCCCCCTGGGGTCGCGACTGGGTAATGCCAAACAGCCGCTGCTCCGACTGATCCATCACATTCTCGATAGGCAGGGTGGTATCGTAGCCCAGCTGCGCGATGTCGCCCCCGGTCTGAATCAGCAGGCGACGGGTGTACTTATCCATCACCAGGGTGGCGTACTGGTCGATGTTGGCGGCGCTGACGGTGCGATCAACCAGCTGGGCCAAGCGAGTTTGGCCCCCTACCTGCTCTAGCTTGCCGTTGTCTTTGAGCCACACGGCCAGGGTCATCAGGTCGGCGGGCTGCCCCTTGGCGTGCAGCGCCAGTGCCCCCTTGTAAATATCGCGGTGGGTAGCGATGTAAAAGGCGTCGGGGGTAATAATCTCCATCACCCGGCCAATGGCCTCGGGGTCAAGTAAAATGCCGCCCAAAATGGCCTCCTCGGCCTCGATATTTTGGGGCGGCAGGCGATCGCTGACCGCATCAAACTTGAGATTTTGAACCATACTGATCCTGGGCACGGGGCAATAGATTTCATTGTGCGACAAACTCCCCCACCCTGAGCCATCTCAGGGGAAACTCTCCTCCCCCAGGCTCAGCCGAGCGAGATCGCCCAGAACACAGGCCCAGCGACGCCTAGAAGCATTATCTCGCAGCGACTTGCACAGGCATCTTGCCCTCCTTACCAAAGTATCTGCGACACAGATGCTCATCATTACGGCGGCCTTACTGAAGCTACCGTGACGCAATCCTTAACCCTGACTTAACCTTCGCTTACCTGATTGATAATCTGTCGAAAAGCTTCCCTTAAACTTATCGCTCTATGTTGTAGGCAGGTGTATGTGCTCGTTTTCTTCTGTCTATGTAACCGCTAAAGCTTGCTGGGGGAATAGATTTTCCTTGACGCTTTTCTGGAAAAATTAGGAGGCTATTGCGTAGGTACAACTTTGAGCGGTTTGTTAGGACGACAGCGCTGGCGGTTAAGCACCTCAAATCATTTATAAATTTCACGCTAGCTAGCATCCATTGGTGACAGATACCGTTTCTTAAAGCTGCTGATTTAATCTCATCTTTACCCAGCAGAAATGGGTTTCATCTACTGTATTGTAGGTTCTAGCGCAGATTGTCAGCTTGTTAACGTCGGTGCTATCTAAAAAAGGTTCGGCTTCAGGGTTTGAACGGTTGGCTTAGCAAGGTTTGTCTACCCTCTGTTTTAGCTCTACGGTTGACCAGATGGCAGGTAAGGTGGGTTCATCAGATATCTGAGAGTTCAGTCTTTAATGGGGTTGGGGGTTGAGTGTTGAATGTGGCAAGCGAGCGACTACCAAATCATGGTATCTGAGTTGACAAGGATACGGCTTCTCTGCGTAAATGTGAGCCGAAAGTCAGTTGATTAAAATGTTAGACGGGAGTCAAAGAATTATGGTCTTCAGTAATCGCGCTCTGCGCACTAGTTTCTCTCTCACCCTGGCTGCGTTTACGGTTAGTCTGGCCGCTTGCGGCGGTGATACGCAAACCGCAACCCCCGACGCTGGCACTGAAATGGCGGCTGGCTCTGGTGTAAGCGGTTCCGTTTTGGTCGATGGCTCTAGCACCGTGTTTCCCGTCTCTGAGGCCATGGCCGAAGAGTTTGGCGCGGTCAACCCCGATGCAGCGGTAACCGTGGGCGTATCCGGTACTGGCGGTGGCTTTAAGAAGTTTTGCGCGGGCGAAACCGACATTACTGGAGCCTCTCGCCCCATTACCCAAACAGAGATCGACCTCTGCGCTGAGGCTGGTATTGAGTATATCGAGCTGCCCATTGCTCTCGATGGTCTGACGGTGGTGGTCAACAACGAAAATGATTTCGTTGACTGCATCACGATTGAAGAACTCGAGACCATGTGGGAGCCTGAGGCCCAGAGCACCGTCACCAACTGGAACCAAATTCGCCCTGACTTCCCCGATGCAACCCTCGGTCTCTATGGTCCAGGCACCGACTCGGGTACCTACGACTTCTTTATGGAAGCAATCGGTGCTGAGGGCGAGAGCCGTGGCGACTACACGGCCAGCGAAGACGACAACGTCATTGTGCAGGGTGTAGGCAGCGATCCCAGCGGTATTGGCTTCTTTGGCCTCGCCTACTTCGTCGAAAACGAGGGTGCCCTGAAGGCGCTTGAAATCGACGCCGGCGAAGGCTGTGTGGCACCCAGTGTTGAAACTGTTGCCGATGGCTCCTACCAGCCGCTTTCTCGGCCTGAGTTCATCTACGTTAAGCAGTCGGTGGCTGACGACCCGGCGATCAAAGCTTTCGTTGAGTACTATATCTCCCCCGACAATAAGTACCTGGTGGATGAAGTGGGCTACATCAGCCTGCCCGATGACATTGGCGAACAGGTTCTAAGCCGGTGGGAGGAGAAAGAAACGGGTACCGTATTTAATGGCGAATCTTCCGTTGGCGTTAAGCTCGTAGACGTGCTGTAGGCCTGAGTCTTACCAGCCCTCTGGCTGAGCCTTGCTGTAAGGCTTAAGCCAACAAGTTCCTGGGGGTCAGCGTTGTCTGGCCCCTTATTTTTTAGAGTTCTGTACCATGACGACAAACTCTCTGCCGCCCGACTCAAACGACCTCTGGCAGCCCAGCCGAAAGCTCAACAAATGGGTGGAGCGGGCCGTTGTTTGGCTGTGTGGCCTGTTTGCATTTATTTCTGTCGCTACTACTATTGGCATCGTTCTCTCGCTGCTGTTTGAGACTGTAACTTTCTTTGAAACAGTTCCTCTGTGGAACTTCTTGACCGACAGAGAGTGGACACCGCTGTTCTCAAACCCTAAGTTCGGCATCATGGTGCTGCTCAGCGCCACCTTCTTAACCTCGCTGATTGCCGTCTTGGTCGCGATTCCCCTGGGCCTGCTCTCGGCTATTTACCTCAGCGAGTATGCCCCCCCTAAGCTGCGCAAGTGGCTCAAACCCGCCCTAGAAATTTTGGCGGGGGTGCCCTCGGTGGTCTTCGGCTACTTTGCTTTGCTGCTGGTCACGCCCATTCTCCGGAGCTTTATTCCTGGCTTGAGTGGCTTCAACGCCCTGAGTGCGGGCATTGTTATGGGCGTTGCCATCACACCGCTGATTGCCTCCCTGAGTGAAGACGCCATCTACGCTGTGCCCCGTGATCTCAGAGATGGCTCCTATGCCCTGGGCTTGACCAAGCGAGAGACCATTTTTGGCGTGGTGCTGCCCGCCGCCCTGTCGGGCATTGTGGCCTCGATTATTTTGGCGGTGTCTCGGGCGGTGGGTGAGACCATGATTGTTACCTTGGCGGCGGGGCAAAACCCTACCCTAGGCCTCAACCCCCTGGTGCCGGTCATGACCATGACCGCCTATATTGTCCAGGTCAGCTTAGGCGATACGCCAGCTGGTTCTATGGCTTTTAAGTCGATTTTTGCGGTGGGGATGACGCTGTTTTTGCTCACCCTGGTGTTTAACATTATTAGCTTCTGGTTTGTTCGCAAGTTTCGGGAGACCTACGAATGACGCCCCTATCGTCTCAAGCCGCCCCCCTCGATGCTGGTTGGGATATTGAGCAAAAAGAGGTTCTAAACGCCTTAGACAAGCGCAAAACCATTGATAAATGGTTTTCTTGGCTAGCGCTGTCGGCCATCGTTTTTTCTCTGTTCGTGCTAGTGGTACTGCTCGTTGATGTACTCGTTGACGGCGCATCAGCGATCAACTGGGAATTCCTCAGCACCTATCCCTCCAGAAGACCCGCCGACGCTGGCCTCGTATCGGCCCTGGTGGGCACCGTCTGGGTGATGGTGCTGGTGGCGCTGTTTACCTTTCCCATTGGCGTGGGGGCCGGCATTTTTCTCGAAGAGTTTGTGCCCGACAGCCTGATTGCCAAAGCGATTGAAATCAACATTGCTAACCTGGCGGGCGTACCCTCCATCATCTATGGCCTGCTCGGTCTTCAGGTATTTGTTCGCCTTCTGTTCGTCATTACCCAGGGGCGCAGTGTTGTATCGGGGGCGCTGACTCTGGCCCTGCTGGTGTTGCCCATTGCGATCATTGCCACCCGCGAAGCCCTGCGGTCGATTCCCAGCAGCTTGCGCCAGGCGGGCTTTGCCCTGGGTGGCACTCGCTGGCAGGTGATTCGCTCCCACGTGTTTCCTCTGGCGCTGCCGGGTATTTTGACGGGGATGATTTTGGCCCTGTCTCGGGCCATTGGCGAAACCGCCCCTCTAATCACCATTGGGGCGCTCACCTACATTCCCTTCTTGCCAGAGCTGTCGTTGAAAGGCCTACAGAGCCCGTTCACGGTACTACCCATTCAGGTCTACAACTGGGTATCGAGGCCTCAGTCCGAATTCCACGCCCTGGCAGCGGGGGGTATCATCGTACTGATGGTGATTTTGCTGCTGATGAATTCTACGGCTATCTATTTGCGGAATCGTTTTCAGAAGTAGTGCCCGTATCGGGGGCGTTGCTGGCTCAAGGTATGAACTAAATGCTGTAGGTTTTGCAGGCTCGTTCAGAATTTTGCGCAATCATACCGCCACTCAGCAACGCCAAATTAAGGACTAGCGCGAGTTTTTATTGCTTCGTAGGGTATCGTCATCATGACTACTATCGATTCTGCTAACCAGGTGGCTCCTGAAGCCTGTCTGCGGGTTAAGGGCGTCAATGTTTACTACAGTTCAGTGCTAGCTGTACGAGATGTCAACTTAGATATCTTCAAAAATGAAATTACCGCGCTCATTGGCCCTTCGGGCTGCGGCAAGAGTACGCTGCTGCGCTGCTTCAATCGCACCAATGACCTGATTCCTGGGGCACGGGTGGAGGGCAAGGTAATGTTTCGGGGTGACGATTTGTACGGCCAGAAGGTAGACCCGGTCTACGTGCGCCGCCGTATTGGCATGGTGTTTCAAAAGCCCAACCCGTTTACCAAGTCGATTTACGAGAACATTGCTTTTGCAGCTCGTATTAATGGGTACAAAGGCGACATTGATGAGCTGGTGGAGCAATCTATTAGAGGGGCTGCACTGTGGGATGAGGTAAAAGACAAGCTCCAAGAAAGTGGGCTGTCTCTTTCGGGTGGCCAGCAGCAGCGATTGTGCATTGCCCGCGCCATTGCCATTCAGCCCGAAGTCATTTTGATGGATGAGCCTTGCTCGGCCCTCGACCCGATCTCCACCATGCGGGTCGAAGAGCTGATGCGGGAGTTGAAGGAGCGCTTTACGATCGTCATTGTGACTCACAATATGGAGCAGGCCTCCCGCATGGCCGATAGAACTGCTTTCTTTAATGCAGAAGAAACTGAGTCAGGCAACAAAGTGGGGTATTTAGTCGAATACGATCTCACCGATAAAATTTTTAATGACCCGAACGAGGAGTACACCAAAGACTATGTATCGGGTCATTTTGGGTGAGGCCCGCCCTATTTTCTAAATTAGAGATTTGTCTTTGGCGGGGTTGTCAACCGATGAAAGCGGGCTACAAAAATCGCGCCAGCTACAGCGACCCCAAAGGATTGGCCAATCCAGAGGCCCACGCCGCCCAGCCCCAGGGGAAAGCCCAGGCAATAGCCCGTCGTCAACCCCACGCCCCAGAAGGCCAGACCGCTGAGCACCATGGGCATGCGAGTATCTTGCAGGCCGTAGAGTGCCCCCGAGGCGACCCGCTGCACGCCATCGGTCATCTGAGCCAGCGCCGCTACCAACAGCATGGGTAGCGCCAGGGCCACCACCGGGTCGTTGGTGGTATCGCCCAGATCTAAGTAGAGGCCAACGATCGCCTGGCGAAACCCCAGCAGCCCTAGGGTAGCCAGCAGCATAAAGCCGGCGGCGATCGCGATCGCCACATACCCCGCCCGCCGCGCCGCGCCCAAGTCTTGCTGGCCTAGGCCTACCCCCACCCGCGCCGTCGCCGCGTAGGACATGCCCAGGGGCACCATAAAAATCACGTAGATAGTCTGGTACACGGTCTGGTGGGCGGCCAGCACCTCGGGGCCGAGAATGCCCATCAAAAACGTGACCACCGCAAACAGGCTAAACTCCAGGGCAATGGTGGTGGCGATTTCGCTCCCCATGCCCACCAGCCGCCGCAAAATCTGGGGCTGCACCCGGTGCCAGCCGCGCCAAAACCGATACTCGCGCAGCTGCGCCTGGTTGAAGGTATAGATCAAAAACAGGCCAAACATCAGCCAGTAGCTCAGCCCGCTGGCCAGCCCCAGCCCCCCCAGCCCCATGGCCGGAAAGCCCCAGCGACCAAACCCCAGGGCGTAGTTGCCCGCAATGTTAAAGACCGTGCCCACCAGCACGATGACAATTACCACCTGGGCCTGGGCCAAGGCCGAGGCATAGCCCCGCAGCATAGTGAAGCCCAGGGCCGGGAATGCGCCCCACAAAATCCACTGAAAGTAGGGGGCGGTCAGGTCAGCGATCGCCGCCGACTGCCCCAGCAGCCGCAGCACCCCGTCGAGCTGGCCCAGCACCAGCATCATCGGCAGGCTCAGCGCCAGCGCCAGCCAAAATCCCTGGCGGGCCACGGCCTCAACCTGAGTTTTTTGCCCCGCGCCGTAGGCCTCGGCCACCAGCGGCCCCACCGCCATCACCAAGCCCCCCACCACCGCCAGCAGCAGCTGAAAGCTGATCGCCGCCAGCCCCCCCGCCGCCAGGGTGTTGGCCCCCAGCCGCCCCATCATTAGCGTATCAACAAAGCCCACGGCGGCCTGGGCCACCTGGGCACCGGCCAGGGGCAGGGCCAGCGCCAAAAAGGCCCGGGCTTCTAGACCAGTTTTAGAGAATCCCATGAAAATAACCATCCATTTACCACAGCTCTCTGCCCTCACCCCTGCCCCTCTCCCCTTGGGAGAGGGGTTCTGAATTCGGCTCCCCTTGGGAGAAGGGGTTGGGGGATGAGGGCCTAGCCTGGATGCTTAATTAGTTGGCATACTCTTAAATCGGGCGATGGCTTTAGAAAACATATAAAACCATCTAAATCTGAGGCCAAAGCCAGTCTGTATCTCTAGTACTCCACGGCATAAGAAGTCGGCCAACGGTTCCTAAAACCTGAAACCTAGCACCTGAAACCCTAGCAGGGGTTGCCACATTTCAGCCGACCAGTCTTAAAGCATCGCCAGCCGCGACTTGAGAATGGTGGCCTGGGCCTGGGCCTCGGCTAGGGAGTCGCGCGCCCCCTGCACCACCTCCGGCGGCGCTTTATCGACAAAGCCTGGGTTGCTCAATCGCCCGGTGAGTGACTTGATCTCACCCTCCACCTTGGCTAGGTCTTTCTCGACCTTGGCCCGCAGCGCATCCACATCCACTACGCCCGTGAGGGGAATCAGCACCTGTACCGTGCCCGTCACCCCGGCGAACAGCTTTTGGGGTGGTTCTGCCGACTGCTCAGCCGCTGCGACAGGGCTGCCATTGGGAGTTGTAGCCGCAGCCGATGCGGGCGGCAGCTTGGGCCGAGTGGCCAAGGCCTGGTCGGAGCCAAAGATTTTGCGCCGCCACTGCTGGTAGGTTTGGTTGAGCTGGGCGCGATCGCCCTTGGTCAACAAATTTTGCCGCACAAAGTTAAACGCTACCCACAGGCCCACCAGCTCCATCAGGGGGCCAAAGATGGGGGTGCTGTCTACCGCACTGACTAACGCGCCGGTGAATTTGAGCGCCACTATCCCCGCAAACAGATACAGCAGGGTAAAGGCCGGGCGGCGAATATCGGCAAAGAATGACCCGACGTAGTGCAGCGGCTCCTCGAACAGGGGCTGCATGGTGTGCCAAAAGTCTTGCACCTCTGCCACCACCGGGTTGCTGCTGAGCTGGGCTGGGGGCTGTGTAGCAGGGGCATTTTCTTCAGGGGTATTCCCTTCAAGGGCATTCTCCCCCACGTCATGGGTGGTCGAGACCGGCTGTTGACCACCGAGGATCACCAGGGTGTCGATTTTGCCTAGGTCTTTAACGTAGTCGGCACTGGCGTGAAGAATGTGGCGCTCGTCGGCGCTCTCGCTTTCAAGAATAGTTTCGATTCGCAAATTCGGCTTAATGCCCGCTTCGGCCCGCAGGTTGCGCACAGTGCGCACAGTGTTAAACACCAAGGCAAACTGCTGCTCTAGGGCATCGTCAACTAGGTCAGCAACGGGCGTGGGGTAGGGCTGCACCGCCAAAAACTCATCCTCGCCCATCTGGTTGAGGGTGTGCCACAGCTCTTCGGTAATGTGGGGCATAAACGGATGCAGCAGCTTGAGAATGCCGTCGAGCACAAAGGCTAGGGTCTGCTGGGCTGCGGTGAACTTCGCCGATCCCTCCCCCTGGAGGCGAGGCTTGACCAGCTCGATATACCAGTCACAAAAGTCGCCCCAAACAAACTCGTAGAGATCCTTGGCGGCTTCGCCCATGCCGTAGGCGTCGAGGTTGCCGCGCACGCTCTGCACGACTCGATTAAAGCGAGACAAAATCCAGCGATCGGCCAGCTCAAGACTGGCCAGATCGGGTGCGCCCAGGCTGTCTGGGGTATGCCCACCCAGGTTCATCATCACAAATCGGGAGGCGTTCCACAGCTTGTTGGTGAAATTGCGGCTGGCTTCCACCGAAACCGACTCGTCGGTGGTGCGATCATATTCCAGGCGAATGTCTTGGCCCGCTCCGGTGACCTCGCGAATCAGCGTGTAGCGCAGGGCGTCGGTGCCGTACTTGTTGATTAGCACCAGCGGGTCGATGCCATTGTTGGCCGACTTCGACATTTTTTTGTTGTTTTCGTCGCGCACCAGGCCGTGGATGTAGACGGTCTCGAAGGGCATGGTGTCGGTGAAGTGGCCCGCCATCAGGGTCATGCGGGCCACCCAGAAGAAGATGATGTCGAAGCCAGTGACCAGGGTGGTGGTGGGGTAGTAGGTCTGGAAGTCTTTGGCCGCCTCGTCGGGCCAGCCCATGGTGGAAAAAGGCCAGAGGCCGGAGGAAAACCAGGTATCGAGCACGTCGGGGTCGCGGGTTAGGGTCACCCATTCCCCAAACCGCTCGGTGGCCTTGGCCTTGGCTTCTTCTTCCGTAGCGGCGACGAAGAAGGGCGTGTCGTCAGTGATGTCGCCGCCGGTTTCGCTGACGACATACCAGGCGGGGATCTGGTGGCCCCACCAGAGCTGGCGCGAGATGCACCAGTCTTTGAGGTTGACTAGCCAGTCGCGGTAGACCTTGGTCCAGCGCTCGGGCACAAACTTGGGTTCTTGATGGTTGTCTAAGTAGTCGAGGGCCTTGTCAGCCAGGGGGCGAATTTTGACGAACCACTGGGTGGAGAGCAGGGGCTCGACGGGCACCTTGCCGCGATCGCTGTAGGGCACCGTATGGTGATAGTCCTCAACCCGCACTAAAAATCCGTCGTCTTCGAGCCGCTTAACCACGGCCTTGCGGGCCTCAAAGCGATCTAGCCCCTGAAAATGAGCGGTGTTTTCGTTCATCGTGCCGTCTTTGTTCATGACGGTGATCTGGGGCAGGTCGTGGCGCTGGCCCATGGCAAAGTCGTTGGGGTCATGGGCGGGGGTGACCTTGACGCAGCCGGTGCCAAACTCGGCATCGACGTACTCGTCGGCGATCACCGGAATCTCGCGGTTCACAATGGGCAGCCGCAGGGTTTTGCCCACCAAGTCGCGGTAGCGATCATCGTTGGGGTTGACCGCCACCGCCGTGTCGCCCAGCATGGTTTCGGGCCGAGTGGTGGCCACTTCTAGGTAGCCACTGCCGTCGGTGAAGGGGTAGCGAAAGTGCCACAGGTGGCCGTCGACCTCGCGCTGGTCGACCTCGAGATCAGACACCGCCGACTGGCTGGCCGGGCACCAGTTGACCATGTAGTTGCCTCGGTAGATCAGCCCCTCATCGTAGAGCTGGGTAAAGGCGGTGAGCACGGCATTAGATAGCCCCTCATCCATGGTGAAGCGCTCGCGCGACCAGTCGACCGAGACGCCCAGCTTGCGCAGCTGGTTGACAATGGTGCCGCCCGACTCGGCCTTCCAGTCCCAGGCGCGCTCTAGGTAGCGATCGCGCCCTAGCTCCTCTTTACTGGTGCCCTCCGCCTGCATCTGGCGGTCGAGAATGGTGGCCACGGCAATGCTGGCGTGGTCGGTGCCGGGCAGCCAGAGGGTGTTGCGCCCGGCCATGCGCTGATAGCGCACCAGGGTATCGATCAGCGCATTCTCAAAGGCGTGGCCCATGTGCAGGCTGCCGGTCACATTCGGCGGCGGAATCACCACGCAGTAAGGCTCGCCGGGATGATCAGCATCGGCTTTGAAGACCTGATTCGCTTCCCAATGGGTTTGCCACTTAGTTTCGGTCTGAGTGGGGTCGTACTGGGCGGAAAGGGGGGGAACGGTGGCCGTCATCACAAAACCTGGATCGCGGGGACTATTGCAATAAAGACAGTGTACCTAGGGATTCTGTCATTTTGATAAATAGATAAGGTGTTGGGGGGTATCAACTTAAGCCGGGACAGGTTGTCCGTACCAGGGATGGGGCTGTTGTGACGAAGTAGCCCGTCTAGGCATAGGTAACTCTGTAAAAGTACTCAAGACAGACTCAAAGAGGTCAGGAAACGGATGGTCAAAGAG
>JBBSKN010000094.1:0-13233 GCA_038256265.1 Phormidesmidales cyanobacterium | reverse complement strand
CTTAGACGGATGTCCGGGCTACGCCCCTGCTTTTCTGCGCTTAAAGCCCTCTTCGAGCAGTTTTTCAGGCTAGAGGTGTTCGATTTCCCCAAAATGCATCGATATGGATCCTTTTCATGAATCAAATAGGATTGCTATACTAAATTTTGTAAGCGGGCTAGAGACTCTATTCGGCCTCTTGAGTTAGCTTGGCGGCAGATCTCCGCTTTTTGCCAACATCTATCTCAAGTTAGAAAAATGAACCAACTCGACTCAAACCCAGAATCTCGCATGTGGGCGATGCTGGCTCACATCAGCGCTCTATCTGGCTTTATTATCCCCTTTGGCAATATTGTCGGCCCGCTGATTATTTGGCTGATCAAACGCGATGAGATGTCCTTTGTCAACGATCAGGCCAAAGAAGCACTCAATTTCAACATCTCCATGACCATTTACATGGTGGTGTCTTTGGTATTGATTTTTGTGGTGATTGGAATCCCCTTGGTCATCGTCCTGGGCGTGGCCTGGCTGGTGCTGACGATTATGGCGGCAGTTAAGGCCAATGAAGGAGTTGCCTACCGCTACCCCCTCACTCTGCGGTTGGTGAAGTAAGTCGCTAGATAAAGGGGCGAACCTCTGGGGCAATGGGCGATCGCTCCCCTCTGGGCACAGGGCGCGATCGCTCACCTGAGCTTTGCTCGTTATCGTCGGTGTCAGGAGTCGGTTCTAGATCAAGAGCATCTTGCTGTGCCCTAGGCAGAGCGGCGTCGGGCTTAGCGGCGTCAGGTTCGACCAAAGGCTCACTGTCCTCCGGCATTTCCTTGGCCCGTTGGTGTGGGGCTTCTGCGGCGGGCGGTGGGGGCGGTTCAAGCTCAGGGGTCAGCGTCTTTTCTGGGGCGGCCTGAGAACGGCCCGAAAACTCTTCGGGTTCCGGGGCGGCCTCGGGCTGACCGCGCCACTGCTTAAAGCGACCCAATAAGCCCTTGTCGGCGGGGGGCTGGGTCAGCTTTCCTTCAGGGGAATCCAGCGGTTGGGGGGACAGTGGCTCAGGCTCAGGCAGAGCTTCTAGCTGAATATCATCGGGCTGAATATCTGGTTCGACTAGGACAGGCGGAACGGCGCGAGTTTCTGGCAGGTCTAAGCCGTTAATATCGTCCTTAGCTGAATCGTCTGGGGTCGGGGAGTCGAGTGGGGCGGCAGGCTCGTCTGCGGTGTTGGGTCGGTCGGCCTTGGGTAAGTCTGGCTCTGGGGCGATCGCACCCCTATCTTCAGGCGCGATGTCTGGAGCTTTTGGAGCTAAGAGGGCCGGAGCCTCGGCGGCTGGGGGCACCTCGGGTCGCAAAGATGAATTGGGCTGGATGGCGTCGTCGCTTTCAGCCGGGGTTAGGCTGTCATCGTCGTCGTCCGGGGCGGGCGGTTCTGCCGGAGGTTGTTCTGCCGACGGTTCTGCCAAGGGGGCCTCGGGCTGAACTTCTGCCCCCTCAGCCTCGGCGGGTTGCGATTCGGGCGCTTCAGAGGCAGCGTTTTCAGGTTCTGGGGCGACTTCTGGCTCGGCCTCTGGCTCTGGGGGCACAGGGGGCACATAGGTGGGGTCGATGATGCCCGCCACGTCTGTCATGTCTAGCTCGCCACGCACCAGGCGAGACAGGGTATCGGTGCCGTCAGGCTGATAGTCGATGATGCGGACGGTGTTGTTAAAGCGGTTGTCGATGGGGTTGCCGGCTTCGTCAATCAGCTCCAGCTGCACCCAGTTGCGGCCTGGCTTAAAGCCCTTTAGCCAGATCGGCTGCCACTGGTCAAACACAAAGCTCTGGTCGTTGACGGTGCAGCGAATGCGCCAGTCGTGGAGGTCGTCGTTGGCCTCGGCCTGGGCGCTCATATGCAGGGGGGCATTGGTGAGGTAAAAGTCGAGCATGATCGGCTCGGCACCATAGCTGCTCTGGGGACGGCTGTAGGTGAGCAGCGGGGCGTCGGCGTCTAGCTCGTTTTGGGGGGTGGGGGCGACGACGTGAAAGGTGCGCTGGTCGAAGGCCCCCTGGTTTTTAAAGCTCTCGTGCCAGGGCCGCGACGCAAACACGCGCAGGGTGTGGGTGCCGGGGGCCAGGTTCTCAAAGGTGATCGGCTCTGAGAGGTCGTAGACGGCGCGGTAGGGTTCGTTGTCGAGAAACAGGTGCAGGTGGGGGCCGAGCTGCCAGTCGTCGTTCTTAAACAGCGGCAGGCCGCGCACCTGGAGTCGTACGGTGACGGTGGTGTCGCTGAGCACTTCGCCGGGGCGGGGGCTGAGCAGGCGCACCTGGGGGGTGTAGGCGTCGATGATTTGCTTCAGGGTCTCTAGGGCGGCGGGGGGCGAGACCTCGGCGATTTGCCCGATGAGGCGGTTGGGTTGGGGGGTGGGTTGTGAGATCAGCTCGGTGGGCTGGGTGGGCTTGGCGCAGCTGACGGTGGTGAAGGTGAGCAGTGCGATCGCCGCTAGAGCTACAACCCGCCGTCCGAGCGCTGTCACCCTGCGGATGCCCCCATGTATCGTGCCCATGCCGGTATTCTCCCCGTCTTTGCACTATTAACGATAGGCCACTTTAGGGCGTTTACCGCGATCGCCCCCGAATGATTTTTGTGAGGTTTTTGCGGGGTTTTTGCGGGAGGTTTTGCTAGCCTATGGAGGCTGAGCTACACTGGCTCGACGGCAATCTAAGGAAGGATTAACGCGATGCGGACAAAACAGGTTGTCATCCTCACGCTGTCTCTAGTTGTGGGCCTGACCGTAGGTGCAGCGACCGCTACCGCGTTTTACTGGCACCGGGCCACGGCCCTGCCTACCTGGTACAGCACCAGCGGGGCCGATACCGCCGTCGCCGACGTGGGCACGAGCGGCAACCTGCTGCGGGCCAAGCTGGCCAGCGGCCAGGGCGTGCGCTACGGCGACAACAACCGGGTCGAAATTTCCCTCACCGAAGCCGAACTGACTCAGCTGCTAACCGAGGGCATCGCCCAGACCCCCCAGGCGGCTCAGTTTTTGCCCGCCGCTGGAGGCCTCAATGCCACGATTCGCGGCGATCGCGTCTCTGGAGGCATGGTTGTCAACCCCGCCGACATTCCCACCCAAAATCTACCGCCCCAGGCCCGCCAGGCGTTAGAAACCGCCTTTAGCACCCTACCGATGCTGGGTGATCGCCCCCTCTACATCGGCATTGAGGGCAGCCCCCAGGTCAACAACGGCCGCCTAGTGCTGGGCAACGATACTCGTGTGCAGATTGGCCGGGTAAATTTGTCCCTAGAGGATGTCTCTCGGCTCACGGGCATCAGCCCCGCCCAGCTGAATGAGCGCGTTAACTTAGCCCTGCCCCAGGCGGGCATCACCCTCGACGGGCTAGAGTTTGTCAACGGCGAAGCAGTGCTGCGAGGTGTCACCCAATAGCGGCCTCTCCATAGGCTCCATAGGCCGTGCCGTCTTTGTGAAAGAACCGCCATTGGCCTTCGATTAGCTGAGCCGCGATGTCATCGTCGGGATAGGTTACCTGATCGCCGGGAGTTCTGTCCCCCACTTCCAGATAGACGACCTCGGTATCGGTTTCATTTACCAAACGATGGGCATTGCCTGAGCCTGCCTTAAAGCCAGCGCACATGCCTGGTTCCAGTTCAGTGCGGCCAGCATCGGTATACAGAGTTGGATGTCCAGCGATCACATAGATAAATTCGTCTTGGTGACTGTGGGCGTGACGCAGAGCCGACACCGCCTGCGGCGGCAGATGGGTGAGGTTGACGCCAAAGTTGGAGAGACCAAACAAGTCACCGAGGGGGCGCTTGATGCGGCCCGCCATTTGGGTGGCGAAGGGTTCGGGGTAGTTTGAGGGTTTGGTTCGAGGCGGGGCCTGGGCGGCTGCGATCGCAATGGGCGGCGGCAAAGTCGTCCATGGAACCCATCTCAAAAAACATCGATTACCATGCTGCTCTGTAATTTCTGCACCTAGCCGATTATAAAAGCGAAGCCCACGGGTATTTCGGGCATCAGCATTCCAAGCAAGATGGGTACAGTCATTTTCCTTGGCAATTTGAGCTAATTTAACCATTAATGCTGCTCCTGCACCTTGACTTCTCATCTCGTCATCTACATACAGATCATCAAGCCAAATACTTGGCTGACCTGCAAATGATGAGTACCTGAATCCATATAATGCAAAGCCAACTTCATGCTCTGAAAACTCTGCAAACAAAACGGAAGAAAAGGGAATTACTCCGAAAAGTGTTTTGCGTATCTTGTCTTCGGATACTTGTAGTACACCAGAGAATGCACCAATATTTCGGTCAAATTCTGATTTCTTCTGGATGAACGATAAAATGAGAGATACGTCGTCGGGAGTGGCAGATCTAACTTTCATTGATTAATTTACGATCACTTTAGAATCTCCTTGCACAGTTTAACCTGACGCAATTTTACCATCACTGATTTTAGGGCACCACGTCACTGACGATCTCACCTCCACCGAAGACTCGCAGCATAACTTCTCGATGAGTAGATGGGTGGCTGGGAAGACGGGTAGATGGCGGGTGGGTTATAGGATAGATTTATGAATCAAGAGTTTTCTACTGGCGCTGCTGTCACTGTATCGGCTGCTTTTTATCGTCCCGAGGCTAGAGCGTCGGGACGTGCCCCCAGACGCTAGAGCGTCGCTCGAGATTGGGGCGCAGGAGCGCCAGGGCAGCATTCCCACGCAGAGCGTGGGAACGAGGACATCTGGGGATCGCCCGAATGACTTTAGGGGTTTAAGGTTGCTTACTCGTAGAGCCAGCCCTTAGCGGCGGGTTCCCAGCTGACTAATTCGCTGTCGCCAAACCACAGGGCGATCTCAGCCTGGGCGGTCTCGGGCGCGTCGGAGCCGTGGATGATGTTGCGGCCCACGGTCACACCGAGGTCGCCGCGAATGGTGCCGGGGTCAGCTTCTAGGGGCTTGGTCGCACCGATGATTTTGCGGGCCGAGGCAATTACGCCTTCGCCCTCCCACACCATGGCCACCACCGGGCCAGAGGTGATGAAGTCAACCAGGCCAGCAAAAAAGGGCCGCTCGCGGTGCACGTCGTAGTGCTTTTCGGCTAGCTCGCGGGAGACGGCCATAAACTTCATGCCCACCAGCTTGAAGCCCTTGGTTTCAAACCGACCGATGATGTCGCTGACCAGGCCGCGCTGCACGCCGTCGGGCTTGATCATCAAAAAAGTGCGTTCCATAGATACCTGTTCCTAATGCTGGGTGAAAAAGTTGGTTACGAAAGGGTCTGCGGTAAAAGACCTTCACCATGGTCAGAAACGGTGGCCACTTTGTAAAGGATTTAGCCAAAGATTTATGGTTTGGGGGAGGGGTTTGCGGTTTGCGGTCTACGGTCTGCGGTTTGCGGTCTACGGTCTGCGGTTTGCGGGTCTACCGTGCACCGTACACCCTGCACCGTATACCCGACACCCAACACCCAACACCCAACACCCAACACCCAACACCCCGCCCTATCCCCCCGGCCAATATCGATCGCCCGCCCCGTCGTACCGCCAGCCACAGCCATCGGGGTCGCGCTGACGGCTCCAGTCGGGGAATGTAGCACTGGTACGGTTGAGAATCAGCTCAGCCTCGGCGCAGCCCAGCCGCTGGGCCAGATCGGCGGCGGTGAGGGAGAGGGCGATCGCAGCGGCCTGAGAATCTACCGTTGTCTGGCTCCAGGAGCGAAAGGTGTAGAGCACGTCGCCAGCGGCGGTGGGTTCAAAGTCGCCCCAAAAGTCTTTGGCCCGCTGGTCGAGAAACTGACGGGCCTCACTGCCGGTGAGCTGGGCGGCGATCGCAAAGTCGAGCACGCTAATGCGGCCCTGGTGGGCGGCAATCTGGGCGTAGAATATTTGGTGCAGGGCGATCTCCCGCGCCCGGCGGCGCTGCCAACCCAATAGTGCCAAGCCGATCAGCCCACCTACCACCAGCCAGGGCAGCAGTAGCCTGACCACCAGCACGCCAAACAGAGTCACGGCGGCCAACGCCAGCACTGCCATCAAACGATATTCAAAACCGGCACCAGGCCCAGCGCCGGGCCTGTGGAAAGACCGCAGGGGCATATATCCTCAGAGTAAATCGCTTTCTATGCTGTCACAGCCGCTATGCTAACCTTTGCCACCCCTGCCGACGAGGCCCAGGCCGCCCAGCTTATGCAGCCTTGCCTAATTCGCGTCGTTGACAACATTCGCAAGCACACCGAAACCCTCGACTGGCGCAGCGAGTATCTAGAGCAGGTGCGCTGGCCCGGTACCGCCACCGCAGACCAGCGCCAGCAGGTGCGCGACCTGGCGGCCCAGCTGCAAGATGCCTCCCCAGAGCAGGCCACCGCCCTGCGCCAGCAGCTCAGCCAGCTGCCCACCCCCACCCCCGCCTACGAGCTCAAGCTCACAGAGGGTAGCGCCCTGACCGAAAACAACCGCACCGCTGCTCTAGATGTGTGGGAGCTATGCTTTGCCGTCTGTTTTAGCGGCTATCAACCCCAGCAGCCGGTCTCTGTGGATGCGGCCCTGCTCGACACCGACGGCGAAATTAACTGGATCGCCCTCGACGAAAAGGCCAAAGCCCTGGTGGCCCAGGCGATTGACCAGGCGATCGCGCCATCTTAGGGCTTAAAGACAAAGAATGTAGGTGGTCTCTGGGTCAGAACATACCCCCGTAGGATGGGCAAAGCTAGGGATTAAAGAAAAGAATCTAGACCCGTCGCTGGGGCCATAGGGCCTACGCCCAGGGAGTCCCAACTCCTGGGACGCAATACGGCACAATGGGAGAATATTGCTCAATTCAAGTCCAAGCCGGGCTTGGCGTATATCCGTTTACTATGCTTGACCTGCACAGCCACACCACTTTCTCAGACGGCACCCTAACCCCGGCGGAGCTGGTGACGGCGGCGATCGCAGCAGGGGTCAAAGCGCTGGCCATCACCGACCACGACACCCTGGCCGGGTGGGATGAGGCCATTGATGCCGCCGGAGACGCGCTAGAAATCGTGCCGGGGGTCGAGCTGAGCACGGTGGAAAACGGGCGATCGCTCCACATTCTTGGCTTTTACCCCCATCGCGTGGCCCTAGAGCCGCCCCTGGTAGAGCGGATTGCGGGCCGCCACCGCCGCGCCCAGCAAATGGTCGAAAAACTGACCGAACTGGGTTTTCCGGTCGAGCTGCCCACCATGCGCGGCAATATGGCCCCCGGCCGACCCCACATCGCCGCAGCCCTGGTCAAGGCGGGTCATGTGGGGTCAAAACGCGAAGCCTTTGACCGCTGGCTAGGTGACCATGGCTCCGCCTACGTGCAGTACGAGAAATTTTCTGCTGCCGAGGGCATTCAGCTGCTGCGCGACTGCGGCGCGGTGCCAGTGTGGGCGCACCCATGCCTATTTAAGGGCTCTACCGTAACGGCCCTGCTGCCTCAGCTGGTAGAGGCGGGGCTGATGGGGGTTGAGGTCTACCACCCCCACCACAGCCCCAGCGACGTGCGGCGGCTGGAGGAGTACTGCGATCGCCACCACCTGGTGATGACCGGCGGCAGCGACTACCACGGCCCCCCTGAAGCTAAATCAGAGACCAAATCTGGGGCCAAAGAGAACCAATCTGTGGGGCTTAACCAGCTGCACCTGTCCCTCGATCTGCTGGGGCCGTTGAAGCAGGCGGCGGCAACCCTAGGGCGCGATCTTTTGCACCATGGCTGATTGTTGCTTGGCCCTAGCTTGGTTGCCATTCGGTATTTTCGGCGGAAGCCCTGGCGCGTTTTCTGGCGCGCTGGGCGGGCCAGAGCAGATGTCTGACTTCTTGGCCCTGGCTATTGTGTTTTTAGCCGGGCTGTCGCGGGCGGTGGGTGAGGCGATCGTGCTATTTATCAACCGGGTCAAGCCCTTGCGGTTTGTGCTCAGTCTGGTGCTTTCGGCGCTGCTGTTTGTGGCGGTCTATCTTTTTTGGGCGCTGAGCATTTGGATGGCTAGCGGCTGGTTGCTAGAGCAGCCGGTGCCCTGGCGAACGGTGAGCGATAGCCTGACCCTAAGCTACATTCCGCTGATGTTGAGTTTTTTGGGGGCGATGCCCTACCTGGGGGTGCCGGTGCTGTGGCTGCTGGGCTTGCTCACCCTGCTGCTGCTGGTGGGTAACTTGGCGGTGCTAGGCCACCTGACGCTGGGGCAGGCGATCGCCCACGCGGGGCTGGGCTGGCTGGGGTTGCTGGTTGTGCAGCAAACCACCGTGGCCCAGCCCGTGATGAAACTGGGCCGCTGGCTCACCAACTGGGCGGCGGGGGTGACGCTGGTGCGTGATCGCAGCCAGCTCAAAACCCTGATTGCCGCCAACCCTTTGGGGCCAGGGGATGGCATCATCCTGCTTCCGGAAGCGTTTACCCCAGGGGGCTATCCGGCTGCTGCTGAGGCCGGTGATTTATCTGGTGTTCTGTCTAGCAATCTGTCTGAGAAGCCATCTGGGAAGCCGTCGCGATCACGGCGACTGACGCTGCTATGGATTTATCTGGCCCTGGGACTGCTGGCCCTGGTGGTGACCCTCAGCTTAGAGCCGCTGCGGGCGGGGATCACAACCTGGCAGGGCCAGAGCCGCCCGACTCGCTGGTTGGCCGATCTGATCTGGGTGGGGGCGATCGCCCTGGTTGTCGGGGCCATGCTGGCCCCGCTTGAGGCCCTAGGCTGGTGGGCCGGCTGGTACGGCGATGACGCCGACAAGCCCGATACCCTGCCGGTGATCAAGGGCGCTACCGTCACCGAAGCACTACCCCAGCGCTTCATCGTCTATCTCGACGGCATTGGCCAGTCCACCGCCACCTACCTCCCCACTGTCGCCCACTACCTCGACCAGCTAGAGCAGGCGCTGCCCCCAGACATCACCCTAGTCAAGGGGCTGCTGTCTTACTCGGTGCTCAACCGAGCGCTGACTGAAAACCGACCGTTGGCCTTTTTTTGGCGCTGGGTCGAAACCCTAGCCCAGCGCCTCGGCCCCTGGGTGGGGATCATCATCAACATTCGCAATGTGCTTATTGTGGCGGTGTCGGCTGACCAGCGCTTTGGCCCGATCTACAACCAGGGCATTGCCCAGCGGGTCTACGAAAGCCTGGTGCACCACGGCTACCCCGCTGCCGGGGGCATTCCCCTGACGCTGATTGGCTACAGCGGCGGCGGGCAGATCGCCATGGGCATCATGCCCTTTCTCAAGCGCTCTCTGGGTGCCCCCATAGAGGTAATTTCCCTAGCTGGGGTGATCAGCGGCAATAGCCATGTGCTAGAGGCCGAGCAGCTCTACCATCTGGTGGGAGCCAAAGATCCAGTCGAGCGCCTGGGGCCAGTTATGTTTCCGCGTCGCTGGGCGATCGCCCCCCTGAGCTACTGGAACCGGGCCAAACGCAAGGGCAACATTACCTTCATTCCCCTCGGCCCTGTAGGGCACCAGGTGCCCGGCGGCGTGCTCGACGACCAGGCCTTTTTGCCCGATGGCCGCAGCCACCTGCAGCAGACCCTCGATTTCACCCTCGATATTCTGGTGGGCGACCTGCGAGAACACCTAGATACCCAAAAGATTCAGGTGACTCGGCCCGGCAACTACTACCAGTTTCAGAGCGTCCCCTTTAACCACCCCAACTACTACCGGGTGCAGTCAACCCTGCCCGAGCCTTGGTATTGGCCTGTGGGCGAATGGCTAGGGCGACTGGTGCTGCCCGACCTCGATCAGCGCGCCGAGATCGACGGGGTGTGGCTAGAACTGCTGCATACCCCCCCGGCCTACCGGGTCTGGCTAGGGCAGCGGGTGGTGCTGCGCTGGCGCTGCGACCCCGGCCTCAAAAAGCAGTTTATGGCCGTCACCCGCGACATTCATTTCAGCACCGAGGCCGAAGCCTCTCACCGCGACGGCATGATTTTGCCCTCTCGCCTCAACCACTGGCGGCTGGTGACGCCCCTAGAGTCTCTAGCCGGGGCCAGACCCATGGATAACGTGATTGTGAAGCTGCCCGACCCGGTGGATGTCAGGCCGCTCAAGCCAGACGATATGTCGTCTGGCTTGAGCGTGACGATCCTCCACGAACCCATCCAAATCTCTGGTCTCTACTACGCCCTGGTGCAGTTTCTCGGCCCGGTGGATGAGGCCCTAGAACGCTACCGGGTGTTGCATTACAACCCTGCCACCCAAGCCTTTGACGGCCTAGAAGAAACCGTGCGCCTGCCGACGGTGGTGCGCGATGGCGACGGCATCGATGCGGCCACCAACCAGGATCTGGAGCGATCGCCCCTCAATGCCGCCGGCTGGTACATTCACGGTGCCCAAGCCCGCGATGGCGAGTTTGTGGTGCAGGCCCTGCGGCCACGCCGCCTGTTTCAGCTGCGGCCCGACCGGGTGATCCCCAGCGCCCGCCAGGGGCGACAGCACTTGCGCCGCGAGTCGTGGGGCGATTTGGTCCAGAAAAAGGGCACCGCAGAGTCAGTACTGATCGCCCCCAAAGCCGCCTCTGAGGAGGACGTGATCGACCGCTGGCGGCTGGGTGATCGGGCACTGGTAGTGCATGTCTACGGCGGCATCGGCGGCACCAAGCGGGAACCCGCCGCCCAAGGCCCGATTTACTTTGGCCACTTTGCCTACGGCATTGCCACGGTGGTGCGCGAGCCGCTGACCAGCGAGCTTCAGTTCGACATTCACTACCACCAAGTCTATACCCATAACCAGCGCGGGCTGGTGGCGGGCACCCTAGACTGGTCGCTGTACATGGGCGATCGCCAGTGGGGGTTTGCGGGCACCCGGCCGGTGTCAGATATTTTGATTAGACTGCCCGCCTATACCGAGCCCTTTGACTTTAATGGACGGGCCTGGGCGGCGATCGACGATCTGCGCATCGAGCTAGAGCTAATGACCGCCCGCTACCGCACTGGCGACGGCACCGGTGTCACCTACGTTGGCCCGGCCAACAACTGCGCCCAAGACTCTAACCAGGCCATGTACGCCAGCGCGGCCCATATAGAGGCCGCCGTCATCGCCCACCACACTACCCTCAAAGCCTGGGAAGCTGATAACCCCGACCAAGCCCAGCAGTTCCAGCAGTTGCTTAGCCTGCGCCGGGCCATTCAGCAAAAGCTGCTGCCCTTTGGCAGTGCTCGAGCCGACTGGGCCGACGAGCAAGAATCATTGGGCAGCAACCTGTCAGACTTTCCGCTAAAGACCCTAGGGCGCGGCCTGCTTAGCTGGCGTACTATGCTGCCCCGCAAGGCCAGCGACACCATTACCCAGCTCTGCCTGCGTCACGGTGCAGACCTGTGGGTGCTGCGCACCAACCAAATTGGCGGCTACGACCCAACCATTGAGCCGATTGCTCCGGCTACCCTGTAGATCTCTGCATATTAGTATTTGACCCAGCTGATTGTGACAGGGGCTAGCCGACTAGGGTTCACGGTTTTAGGTATAGGGTTCACGGTCTGCCTTGAACCTCAAACCGTGAGCCCTATACCCCCACTGACTGGTCATCTCACAGCCAATCTTCCTCAGCAGCAGCTAGCAATGCTGTCAAGCAGCGGGGATATGAAGATGCAGTAAAATGTAGTTTGGGAACTTTATGGCTTTCTTACGGATCTGTTATTAAGAAGCTAGTAAATATACGTAGACATCCATAGAGCCGCCCTCGGCGGAGGCGGAGCTGCATTTATTCCTAGCATCGTTGGATGGCTTTTTGGCTGGCTCATATCTGGTTGGTTATAGACCTGCCACCAAAAAGTCTAAGAGTTAGAAGCTGTTACTACGGTTATGCAATGCTGAACCTCAGCAAATTTTCCGGTCAGGGGCGCAGCCCCTTTGCCTCCCAGGTCATGGGGTTAGTTTCTCTGGTGGCCACGGTGATGGTGGCGCTGCCCGCCGAAGCCACTGTTCCCCTGAGGCGGGCCAATGTTGAGGCATTGCGTAACCAAGTTGAGTTTATTCCTCGGGGGCGCAACCCTAGGGCTGCTAGGCGGTTGGATGTCTTGGCCATTGGCGATGCCCTGCGTACCGCCGCCAGGGCCCAGGCCGACCTGCGCTTTAACGACGGCTCCCTGGCTCGGGTAGGCGAGCGCGCCACCTTCCAGTTTCAGCCCAACACCCGCAACTTTCGCCTCAACAACGGCACGCTGCTGCTGCTGATTCCACCGGGGCAGGGCCGCACCAACATTCAAACTCCCAGTGCGGTGACCGGCATTCAGGGGTCGGCGGTAGTAGTGCGCTACATTCCCGAGAGTGACCTAACGCTAGTGATGGCGCTGACCAACAACCCCGCTGGCCCCATGACCATCACCGCCAACGGCTGCGCTGAGGCTGGGGCTGACTGTGCTGAAACAGAGTATTCGCTCTACGGCGGTCAGATGGCCCTGATTCAAAACAACCAGGTGCAGGTTGTGGAGTTTGACCTGCCGATGTTTTATCAGACCAGCCCGCTGGTGGAAGGGCTAGAGCTAGACAACCCTGATGCTGAGTCACCGCTGGGGGCAGTCCTAGAGCAGGTGCGGGCAGAAACCCTAGAGGCCCTAGAGGAGCAAAGCCCTTTCTCGGAAGAAAGTGTGATTCTCAACCCGGTGGCTATTGGCTTAGATGGGGCTAACCAGGTGGCCAGTGAGCAGCCCTGGGTGCTGTCTCCTTCGGGTACTGGAGTGGCACCGCTATCACCGCTCAGTGGTATGCTAACTCCCGGAAATTCTTTGGTGACCATTCCACCGCAGGCAGGATCCCAGCCTGCGGCAGTCGGCAATCCTACTTCGGGTGGTAACGCTGGGGTAGCCCCTAGCCCGGTGCTAACGACGCCTAATCCTGGGGTGGGAGCCAATCCTAACCCGACGCCTAATCTTGGGGTAGGAGCCAATCCTAACCCGACACCTAATCCTGGGGTGGGAGCCAATCCCAACCCAACACCTAATCCTGGGGTAGGGGCCAATCCCAACCCAACACCTAATCCTGGGGTAGGGGCCAATCCCAACCCGACACCTAATCCTGGGGTAGGGGCCAATCCCAACCCAACACCTAATCCTGGGGTAGGGGCCAATCCCAACCCAACACCTAATCCTGGGGTAGGAGCCAATCCCAACCCAACACCTAATCCTGGGGTAGGAGCCAATCCCAACCCGACACCTAATCCTGGGGCGGGAGCCAATCCCAACCCAACACCTAATCCTGGGGTAGGGGCCAATCCCAACCCAACACCTAATCCTGGGGTAGGGGCCAATCCCAACCCAACACCTAATCCTGGGGTAGGAGCCAAT
>JBBSKN010000093.1:0-13772 GCA_038256265.1 Phormidesmidales cyanobacterium | reverse complement strand
GTCAGGGTTGCGATCGGCCTGCATCGCCATCTCGGCGTTGAGGGTGACGACGTGGGCACCGCGCCCCTGGCGGTACTGATCAACCAGCCACCCCGCGTAGTCGGTGTGCCAGTGAACGGGCAGACCCATAACCTTCAAGACCTCTGGGGTATTTGATCGACCTGTCAACACCATGAAGCTCCTCCTACGCCTGCATCTCTATAAACCTGCCGAGCACCCAGGCTACAACGCTAAGGAGCGTGAATTAAGTAACGTGGGATAGCCGTCTCGACTGTCCACGTTTCTACACGCGCATTAACCATAGCGACGATACCTCGAAATTGAAGCAATGTGTTGCCTTTCTCAACCTTGAAACAAAGGCTTTATAGCCAGTTCGCTGCCCGAGTTTTCGCCAATGACGGTTACCGATGTCCTAAGCGAACTGGCCACCGCAATCATTTAGCGAGTTAAGGTGGCGATTCAAGGGCGTCTAAGGCCATGCGGGCGCGGGCTTGAACTGCGGCGGTTTCGTCGCGCTGAAAAACCTGATGGAGACAGAGACGGATTGGCGGTTTTTGATGGGTATCGATCAGAGCCTTGGCCACATTTTGCAGCCCAGCCACCGCCGCGTAGCGCACGACCCATTCTGGATCGGCGGTGGCCGCAGTTAACACGTCTAGCACGTCGCGCTGGCCTGAGGCCGCCTGCTCAGCCGACAGCAGCGCCCAGTCGATGGTGCCTAACCCCCGCGCTGCCGCGCGGCGCACGCTGAGGGCAAAGTCGCCCTTGGCCGTATCGAGCAGCACCGGCAGGGCGCGAGGGTCGCCAATCAGCGCCACGGCGCGAATGGCCCAGGCCCTGGCCCCGTAGTTATAGCCGTCGATTTGCTCTAGCAGCGCCGGCACAGCGTCGTGACCCAGGGCCACCAGCCCCTCCACTGCGGCCACCGCCGCGCCGGGGTTGTTGTAGCCCAGCACCGTAATCAGGGTGGGAATGGCGGCGACATCTTTGGCGGCGGCTAGATGATTGACCGCCACGACCATTGCGCCCTTAGAGTCGGCGGTCTCGATCGCCTGAATTAGCTCTGCTACTGTCGCGCCCACGTCTAACCGTTCTCCAGCCCTGCTAATGCCATCTGCTGATGTCCACCTGATTAATGTCCACCTGTTAATGCCCAGGCCCCAGCACTCACAGCAGCTCATCCATTAATACCAGGACTTGACGGGCTTCATCTGTTAGCCCTGCTTGGGGAAACCCGGTCTGCCCCAGGTGAGATTCTAAAACACCCTGGAGGGCGATTAGCTTAAGGCTGTTTTCGGCCAGGGTGGCGGCGATCGCCCCGGCAGCCGGCAAATAGCCGATCGCCCCCAAATCCATCATCGCCGATCGCCGCAGCTGTAGGTTGGGCGCTTTCAGGCGCTCGACCAGGCGATCGCAGTAGGTGCCATCTCCCGTGAGCTGGTACAGGGCGCGGGTGGCCGCATTTTGTACCTGAGCCACCTCGTGCCCTAGGAAGGGAGTGATTTCCTCAATCGCCTCTACCGCCCCCAGGGTGCCCAGGGCTTCCAGCACCGCATTGTAGGGCTGTACCAAGTGGGGCTTGCCGGGGACGGCAGCGGCGGCGGCGACGCCCCCGGCCAGCAAACCCCGCAGGGCTGGAATCGCCTGGGGGTCGCCTAGGGATTCTAGCGCTTGGGCCGCCGCCTCACGCACGTAGTAGTCGTCACAATCTAGACACCGAATTAAGGCGGGGATGACGGTGCGATCGCCCAGCTTGCCCAAGGCCCGCGCTGCATTGCGCCGCAGCGGATAGCCTCCGTCGGGGGCGCGATCACCCTCATCCTGTAATGCCACCACCAGCGCCTCAATGGCCTCAGGCTCAGCCACGCGAAAGCGCCCCAGCCACCAGGCGGCATAGTAGCGCAGCCCCGTATCGACAGTTTGGCGCAGATTGGCGATCGCCTGTTCTACCGTTAGGGATTCTCCCTCGGTATCAACCGGCTGTTGGGGAGAAGTGGTCATGTCTCTACTAACTTCCGGGTTCAAGGTTCAAGGTTTTAGGTTCACGGCCTTGGGCATAGGGGCTACCGTAAACCGCACATCTCAGGCCCTAGACCCGGTCTATTTGGCGCTAGTACCGTTGGCTGACAGAGGCTGAATGCTGACGATTTTGCCACCCAGGCGGCTAATCCGCAGCATTTCTTCGTTCATGCGGCTGTAGGGCACTTTAATGAACGTGCTGCCGCTCTGGCGAATGGGGTAGTTGTTTTGGTCGGTGGCGTCGTTTTGGCGCAGCCCCTCAACTTCGTAGAGAAAAACACGATTGCCGGAGGTGGCTTGGCTACCAAAGGCGTTTTGAGCGAGCATGGGAAACTCTCCTGGTCGTTGCGAGAACTCGAGTACGGCATGTTGTTTAGATGGGCGCATCTTTAGGGATGCGCCCATCGGCTATCTAACCTAGAGGCTGGCGGCGGTAACACTAGTCACTCTGCCACCCATAGCGTTGATCTGCTGCAGCTTGGCCGACAGCTTTTCGTAGGGCACCAGGTAGGCGGTATTGATGCGCCGCACCTTGGGGTAACGGGGCAGGTTGGCACCCATCACCTCAACGCGGTAGACCTTGCCGGCGTTGGCACCGTAGGGGGTCGACCCACCTAGGGCTTTGCCGGGGGTAGTCATCTTGTTGGCCTGGGCCGACCAGCCTGCCGCCCCGCTGGTGGGGCTGATGATCGATGACGAGGTGTTGCGGCCCAGTTCACCGGCTAGACGAGACTTTTTGCCGCCCGCCTGGGAGGTATCGCTGGTGGCGTAGCCCCGATACATTTGGAACATGCGGGTAAAGCCCACAGAGCGCTGGCCCGCCTGATAGACAAAGCTGCGGTAGTAGGGCACCACATTGTCGCCAAAGTTGGACTGGTACTCTTCGCTGTCGATGAACAAGTCCACGTCGGCGTCATAGCCCTGGGTCTCGTAGCAATCAAGGTGCTCAACCACTTCAGACTCGTCGTAGACGGCCCGACCCAGCAGGTGCTTGGTGTGCAGCTCAATCACGCGGGTCTGAAAGTTGCCGTAGAAGAACTTCTCTTTGTACAGCTCAGACTTGGCGACGGCGCGCACAAAGTCGCGCAGGCTGATGTAGCCATTTTTTAGCAGTGACTCGGCCCCGGTCAGCCGCTCAGATTTCATCAGGTAGTCGTTGCCTAAAAGCTGGCGATAGACGGCACGAATCACCATTTCAGCGTCGTCGGCAGTCCAGTTGGCGCGTAGCTCTACGGGCGAGGTTTCATCATAGGCAGCGGTTCCCAATCGGGACGCGGCTGTTGTAATCGGCACGGGGGTATCCTCCTTATCAACATGGTGAGGTCAACAGGGTGAGTGTGGGACTAACCCATCAACTCAGACAATCAACACAGAAAACAGTCAGCACAAAAAAATAAAAAATGACGGAGCGCCTCAGGCTAAATCCACCGCAGCCCAGGTCAATGGCGAACCGAAGTTTCACCGCCCCTAGCCCAATGGGATAGCCCTCACAGCCCTGCCGCAGCAGGACTCAGCACTCCGCCAGAAAGGTATTAAAGCCGCAGCCTAGGCCAGGTCGACTTTGGTTACCCGACCGCCAGAGCGGTTAACTTGTTGAAGTTTGCGAGACAGCTGCTCGTAGGGCACCAAAAACTCGGTGTTGGTGCGTCGCACCTGGGGGCTACCCGGCCTAGCGGCCTGGGTGACCCGGACTCGATAGAGCTTCTCGCGATCACCCCCAGACCCGCCCACAATGGCAGCTCCGGTAGCCCCGCTACCCACGGGCGAGGAAGAGTTTTTGGCGATCTCGGTCGCTAGCTGCGATCGCATGCCGCAGTGCTGGGCGCGATCACTGCTGCCGTAGCCCCGATAGAGCTGAAAGAAGCGGCTAAACCCGACCGTCTTCTGGCCTCGCTGGGTGAGGTGGCCACGATAGTAGGGCACAACATTGTCCCCAAAACTGTCGCGATACTCAGCAGAATCAAAGTAAGCGTTGATCTCTGTCTGGTAGCCGTAGGTGTTATAAAGGTCGGTATGAAATGCGATTTCGTCCTGGCTGTAGGGCGCCCGACCCAGCAGGTGCTTATAGTTCAGCTCAATAAAGCGATTTTGCGGCCCGCTCAGGAAAAACTTATCCCGATAGAGGTCAGACAGGGCCAAGGCCCGGACAAAATCTCGAACTGAAATATCTCCCTGCCGGAGCAAAGACTCGGCGCTGGTATTACGCTCGCTGGCCATAATGTACTGGTTGCCAAAGACCTGACGGTAAGCAGCGCGAACCACCGCTTTCACATCGTCCTCGTTCCAGTGGGGCCGCAGCTCTACCCGCATCGACTCGCTATAGGGCGAAACGCCAAGGCGTCCCGCTGCAGTAGTGACTGCCATGGTTGCCTCCTTGGGCGTATAGATACATGGGCGTATAGATACAACAATGCCCGGAGCAGCAAACAATCGCTAACAATGCGCTAACAACTGTCTGCCCCTCCGGGCAAATGGCCAAACTAGCTTAGAGCGTTGATGGCGTAGTCGATGTAGGAGTTGGCTTCAACAGCGCCGTCGCCAGACAGACCGTGGTTAGCTTTGATGTGCTTCAGAGCTTCCACGTACCAGCTAGGAGACAGCTCAAAGGTGCTGTTGATTTCGTCAAGGCCAGCCACCAGGTACTCATCCATGGGGCCAGTACCGCCAGCGATTAGGCAGTAGGTGACCATGCGGAGGTAGTAGCCGATGTCGCGGGCGCACTTGCCTTTGCCGCGCTCGTCAGCCGCGTAGTTAGGCCCCTGCATCTGGGTGGTGTAGGGAAACTTGTTGTACACAGCTTGGGCAGCGCCGCTCACTAGAGAATCAGACTTGGTGGTCAAAGCTTTAGCAGCTTCTAGGCCAGACTGAGCTTGGCGGAAACGGCCAAAGGCGGTTTGCATCTCGGTGCTGCTCAGGAAACGGCCCTGGGAATCAGCAGCGGCTACAGCTTCGGTTAGAGGGGTTTTCATAGCTTAGGGTTTTCCTTCAGTGATCTTCACAGCAAATGAATCAAATGAAAGGCGTTGCGCTAGTTGGCAAAGGCCAAAGATCGCAAGCCAACTGAGTGCTTGGCTAAACCTAAGCAACCGCAGCAGCAGCCAGGTCAAAGTAGCTGCCGATTTCGGAAGCGAGGGAGCTGCAATCACCTTGGGTGATGTTGCTGGTGTCGTTAACGATACCGATAGCAGCCGCTTTCATCTTTTCGACGCCAGCAGCCACAGAAGCGCCGGGGGTGCCCAGAGCAACGTAGGTCTCGCGCAGGCCGTTCAGGCAGCGGTCGTTGAGAACGCTGGCATCGCCAGAGAAAACAGCGTAGGTGACATAACGCAGGATGATTTCCATGTCGCGCAGGCAAGCGGCCATGCGACGGTTGGTGTATGCGTTACCGCCGGGAGCGATCAGCTGGGGCTGCTCGGCGAACAGAGCGCGGGCAGCATCAGACACAATCTTGGAAGAGTTGCTGGTGATGCGGTTCACAGAGTCCATACGCTTGTTGCTGTCGGCAACCATGCGCTGGAGAGCATCAATCTGATCGGTGGAGAGGAAGTCGCCTCGTGCGTCGGCTTGGGAAACGACTTTAGTGAATGCGTCAAACATCGACTCAAATCTCCTAATATTTTTGTCGCTGAGTTTGCTTGAAAATGGTCTAAAAGACCGAGTTAATCATTAGTTCAGCCGGAGCTGTCTAACCAATCTATAGGAAGAATCTTAAAGATCAGCGTGCTCGGTTTTCTCATCTAGCTTACATTTCTTCAAGGTTGTTCAAGCTTCTACACAATCGGCTCAACAGCCTTAAAGGGAAGGTGGATGAGAGAGGAAAGTCGCGTCTCTGTGGAGGAGCCACAACATTCCTCGAAACCGTTGCCTGAATTGGCTTTCGCTAATCTGACTAAGCCTCCAACAATGTTTATACACCGCTGGTGTGCCTTTATTTTTTACAAGTTATTAAGGAAAAGGTAGGTTTCCAGCAGGGTCGAAGCGAAAGAATTTGCCTCTGCTGGGCAGTCTAGAGACTTTGGGCCGCGTCGGGATATTCTCAGGTAGCGCAACATTGCTTAACAATAAGGCTAGGATGCCGCCAGGATGCGCTTTTGTAGCGGATCTACTGCATTAGATTTGGGATCCAGATCTGGGTGATTGCCGCCTGCGGATCTGGGCGATCGCCCAGCCCCTGTCAGGGGAATGTTCCGGATTCTGTCGCCGTCCCTTGATTGACCCCAGACGAGTGCCCCAGGCGGGTGCCCCAGACAGAGACCCCAGACAGAGATAAAGTAGAAGACGTTAGCTCGTCATCTTCGGCATACTGGTTTAAGTCGGCCGCCTTAATAACCTGAATCATTTCTGAGAACGCTACTACTAGAGATCTGCCCCATGGACGTAATGGATTTTTTCCGCATGAGCGCGGGCCAGTGGAATTCCCAGCGCACCACTCACCACCTACCCTTTCGCCGGGCCGAGTTGGGAGGGTCTAGCATTGCGGTCGAGGCGTTAGATGCCGGACACCCCAGCGTGGTCGAAATTTGCCAACTCCACGAGGTTGACCCGGCCTTGGCGGTGGGCGGAGCCTACGTCACCTGGCACGGAGCCATGGCCTGGGATAAAGACGACGAAAACCACGAGGGCAGCACGGTATTTGCCCTCGTGCCCGACGCTGCCGACCCCAAGCAGGGTCAGCTACTGCGCGAGCGAGGCTATGCCGAAATTGTGCCGGTGATTGGCCGCTACGAAATCGATGGCGAGGGCGGGCTACTGCTGATTACTGAATACGAAACCATGAGTTCGATCGAGCGGTTTTGGTTTGCCAACCCCAATCTGCGACTGCGCACCAGCGTGATGAAGCGGTTTGGCGGCTTTAGCACCGCGTCGTTTTGTGCTGAGTCGCGCCTGGGCGAGCCTGCGGCTGAGGCCGAGCCTGAATCTGCCCAGGCGCTAGCGCCGCTGTCGGCCTTTGGCTGGTAGACAGATAGCAACTCTAGCAATGCCTAAAAAAAGGGGTGGGGTGGTGGTCAATGACCACCACCCCACCCCATTTTCTGAAGAAACATGACTGTTTGTTACTCTCCTTGTCAAGATAAGAACATCTGATCCCCATTTCTTTTAGGCTGACCCTTAGCCGTTATTGCCCAGGTTCGATGGAATTCGATCACAGCTAAACACTTTTTAGAAACTATAAATAACGGCGGAAGTTGTTGAGTGACCACAGCTTCTGGATTCTGGAACAGATGCTTTTTTATTTCGCAATTGGAGAAAAAATAGTCGTGACTATACCGCTATTAGCCTATGACCCCAGCAGCCAAAACCAGCGTGTAGATGGCTATGAAGTGCCGGGAGAAGAGCAGTCTGGAATTTTCTCCCTAAATCAACCCTTTTCCACCGTGGATGTGGATGCTCTAGATATGGATGCCCTAATTTCGGCGGCCTATCGACAGATTTTCCACGAGCAGCAAATGCTGAAGAGCAATCGTCAAACCCTGCTAGAGTCACAGCTGCGGGGCGGTTTGATATCGGTCAAAGATTTTGTTCGGGGGTTGGCCATATCCGATGCATTTCGCACCTGGAACTATGAGGTCAACAACAACTACCGATTTGCAGAGCTTTGCGTGCAGCGACTGCTGGGGCGCCATGTTTACGACGACAGGGAAACGCTGGCCTGGTCGATTGTGTTAGCAACTAAGGGGGTTGAGGGGCTGGTGGATGCCCTGATGGGCAGCGAGGAATATATTACGAATTTTGGCGATCGCACGGTGCCCTACCAGCGGCGGCGGGTGCTGCCCCAGCACGCCCAGGGCGATCTGCCCTTTGAGCGATCGCCCCGCTACACCCAAGACCACCTGACAACGCTGGAGTCGCTAGGCTACGACTTCTCGGCCAACCGTCGCCTAGCCCAGGGCGACTGGATAGAAACGCCCGATGGAGTGCGCAAAGCCGCCGGGGCCGTAACGGCTGGGCTGGCAATCTTCCTGAGCCTGGTGGCGATCGCCGTTGTGTTCTCCTGGTTTGGCTGGATTTCCCTCTAAGAGTAATCCAACTAAAAGAACATCCAGTCTATGGCCCTCATCCCCCAGCCCCTTCTCCCTGAGGGAGAAGGGGAGCCAGATTCAGAACCCCTCTCCCCCAGGGAGAGGGGCAGGGGTGAGGGCTGAAGCCAATGACAAATGGATAGTTATTCCCATGCATTACTCTAATGCCAAATCTGCCCCGGCCAAATCCGCCCCAGATCGCCAGAATTGAGGATAAAGCCTGGTGACAAGTCCCTAAAACAAATGTGTCCGCAACAAGTGTGTCCGCGCCTGTGACTTAGCCCTCCGCCACCGTCGGGGGGCTTTCTTGGAGCCGTGGGATAGCTGCGCTGGGGAGCTGTAATCGGCTGGAGCCAGTGGCCCATTACAGCGCGATATCTAAGAACATCATGATCACAAAGCCACCCATGAGACCGAGGGTGCCGCGCTGACCAAAGGATTTTTGATCGATGTCGGGGATGATTTCATCGACAATGACAAACAGCATGGCTCCGGCGGCAAAGCCCATGGCCCAAGGTAGGGCAGCCTGGGCCATGGTGACGACAGCGGCCCCAAACAGACCGCCAATCGGTTCAATTAACCCCGTCAGAGACGACACGGCGAAGGCATTGCGGGGCGCGTAGCCAATGTCGCGCAGGGAGATCGCCACCACAAACCCCTCCGGAATATTCTGTAGCGCAATGCCGATCGCCAGCGCCACCGCCCCGGCCTGCTCACCGCCACCAAACCCGACCCCCACCGCTAGCCCTTCGGGAAAGTTGTGCAGGGCGATCGCAATCACAAACAGCCAGATCCGCTTGATGTTTTGGGCCTCTGGCCCCTCTGGCCCCTTAAAGAAGTGCTCGTGGGGGAAGAGATTGTGGGCGGCCCACAGAAACGCGCCCCCCAGCAGCACGCTGGATACCATGACCAGAGCGGCAAGTGGGCCTGGATAGCCGAGGGCGATCGCCGCGTCGGTGCCGGGCAAAATCAGCGAAAAGGAGGTGGCCGCCAGCATCATACCGCCGCCGATGCCGAGCAAGATGCCCTGGGTGCGCTCGGACGGGTCAAAGGGCAGCAGCACCGGCAGCGCACCAAGGCTGGTGCTCATGCCAGCAAAGAGGCTGGCCAGGAAGCCGGAGGCGAGGGGGTTCATTGGAGTGGATGGGTGGGGGAGAACAACTTTGGGTGACTGACTCTGGCGAGGCTACTATACTAATCTGACATGTTCTCAATCTAAGCTCATTTAGCCTGGTAGTCTGCTAGGCCAAAGGCGACGGGTTGGTGGGGTTTCAAGGTTTTGGGGTGCAAGGTTTACGGTGTACGGTTCAAGGACTGCCGTGAACCGTACACCGTAAACCCTGCACCTTTAGGCCGTTAGATCCTGTCACAATTAAATTGGTCAAGTCCTAGTACTCTGCGGCACAAGTCCTAAACCCGACACCCGACACCCAACCCCTGACACCCACCCATCCACTCACCCACCCTTCGCCCATGATCCCTGAACTCACCCGCTTTGGCGAGGAAATGTCGCACCTCACCGGCGTGCGCGCCATTATGAAAGACATTATTGAGACGCTGCAAGCGGGGCAGGGGCAGCGGTTTATTAACTTGAGCGCGGGTAACCCGGTGATTTTGCCAGAGATTGAGCAGCTGTGGCGCGACTGCACCCAGGAGCTGCTGGCCAGTGAGGAATACGGCAATGTGGTCTGTCGCTACGGCCCCAGCCGGGGCTACGAGCCGCTGATTGCGGCGATTAAAGACGACTTTAACCAGCGCTACGGGCTGGAGTTAAGCGATCGCCACATTCTGATCACCCCCGGCAGTCAGGCGCTGTACTTCTTGGCGGCCAATGCCTTTGGCGGCTACCACGCCACCGGCCGCATGAAAGACATTGTGCTGCCCCTCAGCCCCGACTACACCGGCTACGGCGGCATTTCGCTGGTGCCCGAGGCGGTGCGGGCCTACCGTCCGACGATTGCGGTGGATGAGGCGGCCCACCGATTTCGCTATCGGCCTGACTTTAGCCAGCTGAGCATCTCTGCCGACACCGGGTTTGTGTTGTTTTCGCGCCCCTGCAATCCCTCAGGCAACGTGGTCAGCGCTGAGGATGTGCGCCACATTGCCGGGCTGGCCGAGACCCATAACGTGCCGGTGCTGGTCGACTCGGCCTACGCGCCCCCCTACCCGGCGCTCAATTTTACCGAGATGGAGCCGGTGTTTGGCGACAACATTCTCCACTGCATGAGTCTGTCGAAGGCGGGGCTGCCGGGCGAGCGCCTGGGGGTGGCGATCGGCGACCCGGCAATTATTAACGTGCTGGAATGTTTTCAGACGAATTTTTGCATCCACTCGTCGCGCTATGGTCAGGCGATCGCCGCCCGCGCCATTACCTCTGGCGAGCTGGCCCGCCTGTCGGAGCAGGTGATTCGCCCCTACTACCAAGACAAGTTTGCGGTGCTGGAGGCGGCCCTCGATGCGGCCCTGCCCCAGGATTTGCCCTGGTACCTGCACAACGGCGAGGGGGCGATCTTTGCCTGGCTGTGGTTTGATCGACTCCCCATTACCGACCAGGAGCTATACCAGCGGCTCAAGCAGCGGGGGGTGATCGTGGTGCCGGGCAACCCCTTCTTTCCTGGGCTGCGCCCGGAGCAGGGAGAGCCTTGGCCCCACACCCGCCAGTGTCTGCGCCTCAGCCTGACCGCCAGCCCCGCCGACTTGACCGAGGCTGCCCAGCGACTTGGGGTGCTGTTGGCGGAGGTCTATCAAACCCAGGCGGTACCCGCCTAATGACAGTTCTTACCCCAGAAGAATGGATTGAGATTGGCCGCATTGTTGCCCCCCAGGGGATCAAAGGCGAGGTGCGGGTTTACCCCAGCAGCGACTTTCCGGAGCGGTTTATGGAGCCGGGGCAGCGCTGGCTGAAGCGGCCCCGCAGCCTGACCCCAGAGCCGGTGGAGCTGGTGCGGGGCAGACATATCGACGGCAAGGGGTTGTATGTGGTGCAACTTGCCGGGGTAGACAGCCGCGAGGGGGCCGAGGCTCTGCGCGATGCGGTGCTGATGGTGCCAGCGAGCGATCGCCCCCACCTTGACCCCGGCGAGTTTTACGTGGCCGACCTGATGGGGCTGCGGGTAATTGTGCAGGCTACGGGAGACGAAATTGGCACTGTGACCAATTTGTTTGAGGCGGGCAACGACCTCTTAGAAGTTACTTACCATTCTCTAGATGCCGAGAGTTTGACCCCGACTAAGCCTCGCACTGTGCTGGTGCCCTTTGTCAACGCCATTGTGCCAGTGGTCAATTTAGCCGAGGGCTATGTTGAAATTGTTCCTCCCACAGGCCTTTTGGCCCCCTAAGCTTATGACTTTCTTATTTTTGAATCTTACTGTTAGCCCAACGATCATAAATGAAACGACCAATTCGCCCTGGCTCTTCCTTGAGGGCTGGGGTTTACTTGTGGAGCGAGGTCTATGAAGTGGCAGTCGAGTCGGCGCAGCACCAACATCGATGATCGCCGGGGCCGGGGCATGTCCGGGGGCGGCCCAGCGGTGGGTGGGCTGGGGGCGCTATTGCTGGCGCTGCTGGTGGCGCTTTTGGGCGGTGACCCCTCGGTGGTGCTTGAGCCGGGGGTGGCGGTCAGCCCCTATGACAATGCACCCCAGGTGAGTCAGGTGGAGAGCGATCGCTCAGCAGATTTTGTCTCAGCGGTGCTGGGCGAAACCGAAGACACTTGGCAGAGTATTTTTCGCAATGAGTTTGGTGCCCCCTACCAAGAACCCAGCCTAGTGCTCTACTCCGGGGCCACCCAGTCGGCCTGCGGCACCGGGCGATCGGCCATGGGGCCGTTTTACTGCCCCGCCGACCAAAAGATCTATCTTGACACCAGCTTTTTTCGAGATTTAACGGTGCGCCACGGTGCCCCCGGCGAATTTGCCCAGGCCTATGTGATTGCCCACGAGGTGGGCCACCATGTGCAAAACCTTTTGGGGGTGTCGAGCCAGGTGCAGCGCACCCAGCAGCGGGTCAGCCGCACCCAGGCCAATGATCTGTCGGTGCGGCTAGAGTTGCAGGCCGACTGCTTTGCCGGGGTGTGGGCCCACCAGGCCCAGGTGGGCCGAGACATTCTCGAAGAAGGCGACATTGAGGCCGCTCTCAATGCTGCTAGCCAGATCGGCGACGATCGCCTGCAAATGGAGGCCCAGGGCTACGTGACCCCCGACTCATTTACCCACGGGTCATCACAGCAGCGGGCCGAGTGGTTTTATCGCGGCATTGAAAACGGCAGCGTTAATCAGTGCAATACCTTTGACCAGTCTGGAGTTTAGCACTGTAGCCGGGCTACTTTTATGAATTTCCTATGGCTGTGTTTTACACTTCGGTGGCAAAAATAAACGGGTTTAGCCCGTAAGCTGTTGGGCATTTTCACACCTATAGCGGGCAGAGGTACAAATTTCGGTGTTCCCTAAAACGACAACCGCATGCCCAACCCCATCAATATCGTTGCCTGACTGACTAAAGCGCAGGCAACACCTGCTCGCCAAAGACATCAATAAACCGTTGTTGGCCTCGATTGACGTTGTGCAACGAAATGGTCTCGAACCCCAGTTCTATATCTTTCTGCAACCAGTCAATGTGCTGCTGGGGGTCAGCGGCAATGCGCACGTGGTCATACATATCTTCCGGTTTGATAAAGCTGGCGGCGGCATCAAACTGCTGGGGGTGCTTTAAATCGGTCTGTACCGGGCTGTCAAAGATATTGGTGCGCCACTGGTCATAGGCCCCTGCCAGGGCAGTTTCGTCATCCTCGGCGTAGGAGAGTTGCACTTTGAGATACATCGGTTTGCCCTCACCGCCGCCGCGCCGAAAAGCTTCAACCACCTGCCGCAGTTTCTCGTAGGGGTGAGAAATGGTGATTAAGCCGTCGGCCCAGCCGCCTACCCACTCGGCGGTTTTAGGGGTGATGGCCGCGCCCATAATCCGAGGGGCGCGGGCTGGAAGAGTGTAGAGTTTGGCCTCTTCAACGCACACCAGCCCGTGGTGGGTCACGGTTTCACCCGCCCACAGGGCGCGCATAACATCCACACATTCCTTGAGTCGCTCATTGCGCTGGGCTTTAATTGGCCAGGTAGGGCCGGTGATCGCTTCGTTCATCGCCTGCCCGCTGCCCAGGGCTACCCAAAAGCGATCGGGAAACATCTCTCCCAGGGTGGCTGCCGCCTGAGCAATAATGGCCGGGTGGTAGCGCTGCCCCGGCGCACAGACAACCCCAAAGGGTAACGCCGTAGCCTGCATAGCCGCCCCCAGCCAAGACCAAGCGAAGCCGCTTTCGCCCTGACGCTCGCTCCAGGGGTGAAAGTGATCGGAGCAGGTAATGGCTTTGAAACCAGCTTGTTCGGCCTGCTGAGCATAGGTCAGTAGAGTGCTAGGAGAGAATTGCTCGTGGGACGCGTGATAACTAAACTGCACCATAATGAATTCACGCCCCTGCGACTGGCTTTACTGAAAGGTTTCTACCTGTGGTCAAAATCCCGCAATCAGTATTGCAAAACTCTACACCTTAACCATCTATCAAACGCCATACTTTAGACTTGAAAATAGCAGGCTCTCTCTAACCTGACTGCCTGACACATCTTTAGGCGGCCTCCCAGGGTGGTAGTTGGCAGCACAAGGACTGGATCCTAGAGAACCAAATGCGGTCATAATACTGGGCTTCAGCTTTCTTAGAAGCAAAGCAGGGTTCAGGATCAACGG
>JBBSKN010000092.1:0-13801 GCA_038256265.1 Phormidesmidales cyanobacterium | reverse complement strand
GTTGAGAGCTTGTTGTTGTTCCGGTGTCATGGTGGTGACCTAGCGTGCGACTGGTCTTATCCTCACCGATTACCCCCTCATTCACCAATAGTCCATTTCCCTTGAGCATTAATACTCATCGCCAAAGTGACGTGCTCCCGGTATCGTTCCATCGGGTTCCCAGACCCCATCAAGCCAGAGCATGTAGAGGGCAAGTTTGTTCAACTGCCCAAGCTTGGCAGGCTGAAGCTGATTCTGCACCGGGCGATTCCTGACGGCTATGCCATTAAGACTGCTGTAATTACGAAGAAGGCTGATGGGTATTACATCACGCTAAGCTTGCAAGCCAGTTCAGTGCCAGAACCTAGTTCAGAATGGCCCACGGTGGGCAACACCATCGGCATCGACATGGGGCTGAAGTCGTTTCTGACTGACAGTGACGGTGAAGAGTTCGCTATCCCTCAACACTACCGGAAAGCAGAGGAGCGCTTGAAGAGGTTGCAGCGCTCCTTGTCTCGCAAGAAAAAGGGTTCTAACCGCCGCAAGAAGGCAGTCAGCCGAGTTGCGAAACAGCACCTCAAGGTTGCTAATCAGCGCAAAGACTTTCACTATAAGACTGCTAAAAAGCTGTTGGATAAGAGGAAGAATATCGGGCATGAAAACCTGAATATTAAAGGTCTGACAAAGACTAGAATGTCTAAATCCGTGAACGATGCTGGGTGGGGTCAATTCCTGCAAATTCTGTCAGTCAAAGCTGCAAAAGCTGGGCTGATGGCAATTGCAGTGAACCCAAGCGGCACGACTCAGGATTGCTCAAGCTGTGGGGTCAAGGTTCCAAAGACGCTGGCTGATAGGTGGCACTCATGCCCTGATTGCGGGTGCTCTCTAGACCGTGACCATAACGCAGCAATCAATATCAAAAACAGGGCGGTGGGTCATCCCGTCCAAGCGCATCGAGGCGACCGGAATACCGAGCCGATGAAATGCGAAGCCCGCTCTCTATGCGAAGCATGAGAGTCGGGAGTATGTCACGCAGTCTATCTGGCCACCCTATGCCCATCGTTGTGCCGCTGTTTGCCAAAGCTTTTCTCACGCTGTTTGTGGTGATTGACCCGGTGGGGCTAGCGCCCCTATACCTGGCGCTGGTGAGCGATCGCACTGAGACCGAGCAAGCCCAAATTGCCCGGCGGGCGGTGGCGGTATCGGCTGTTATTCTTCTAGGGTTTGGCCTGACGGGGGCCTACGTGCTGCACAACCTGGGCATTAGTTTGCAGGCCTTTCAAATCGCGGCGGGGGTTTTGCTGTTTAAGATCGCCCTAGACATGATCTTTGTCCAACAAGAGCGCGAGACCGAGGCCGAAGTCGAAGAAGCCGAGGCTAAGCAGGATGTGAGCGTGTTCCCCCTGGCGATACCGCTGATTGCGGGGCCAGGCAGCCTGGCCAGCATTTTGGTACTGTCGCGGGAGTCGACCAACTACTACCTGGGGTTGGGCGTGGTGCTGGCGGCGGCGGCGGTGGTGTTACTGCTGTGCTATGTATTTTTGCTGCTGTCGCGCCCCTTGGCCAAGGTACTGGGCCAGATTGGCATTAACGTCGTCACCCGAGTGCTGGGGGTGCTGCTGGCGGCCCTGGCCGTGCAGTATATGCTAGATGGTTTGCTCAGCCTGCTGCAACTGCCGCCTGCTCAGGCCTTTGGCCTTGATGCCCCGGCCTCTGATACTTAATACCAAATCCTATCCGTATAACCCCCGATTTGTAGGGGCATTGCCCCGATTTGTAGGGGCATAACCTTGTGTCGCCTATGGGGGCACAACCTTACAGCGCGTGACACACTGCAATGCCCCTACGAGATATGGGTTTCAAATTGGGGGTGTGTGACTCAAATTTGGGATTAAACGCTTAAATATGCTCTGCGACCCGCAGTTTTGCTGAACGAGAGCGGGGGTTTTGGCTGATTTCGTCATCGGCGGCAATCACGGGCTTTTTGGTGATTACTTGAAAGTCCGGGGAGTCTTTTAAGGTGTGCTTCACCAGACGGTCTTCTAGGCTATGAAAGCTAATGATGACGATGCGCCCCCCCGGTGCTAGCCAGGTGGGGGCGACCTTGAGCAGGGTCTCTAACACCTCTAGCTCACGATTTACGGCAATTCTCAAGGCCTGAAAGGTGCGGGTGGCGGGGTGAATGCGGCCATAGCGGTAGCTGCGGGGCACCGAGTACGAAATCGCCTCGGCCAGGTCGGTGGTGGTTTGCCAGGGGCGCTGGTCAACGATTTTGCGGGCAATGCGGCGAGAGAGCCGTTCTTCGCCGTAGGTGTAGATCAAATTGGCCAGCTCCGTCTCGTCCCAGTGGTTGACGATGTCGGCGGCGGTGAGGTCTTGGCGCAGATCCATACGCATGTCGAGGGGAGCGCTCTGGCGAAAGCTAAAGCCGCGATCGCCCACGTCAAGCTGCACCGAGCTCACCCCTAGGTCAGCTAAAACACCGTTGAAGGGTGGGCCGGAGGGTTTGAACTCGGCAAAGTTGCCGTGCCAGTAAGTGACGCGATCGCCAAATTCGGCCAGGTTGGCTTGGGCGGCGGCGATCGCTGTCGCATCTTGATCGACCGCCACCAGGCGCACCGTGGGGTCAGATTCTAAAATCAGCCGACTGTGACCCCCGCCCCCCGCTGTGGCGTCTAAATAGCGGCCACCGGGCTGAATGTGCAGTCCCTCGATCACCGCCCCAGGCAGCACCGGTATGTGGTGAAACTCTGATTCTGCCATTGGCAATTTCAATCCCTGCTTCGTATCGCCAAGTCAGGCGATACCCATTAAGATACTCAAAGATACAGTAGATCTAGACTCTGACGATTGGGTAGCCCCTATGTCGATTATTGAAACTAAGACCGAACCCATGGTGCTCAACATGGGGCCGCACCACCCCTCGATGCACGGGGTATTGCGGTTAATTGTCACCCTCGACGGCGAAGATGTGATCGACTGCGAGCCGGTGATTGGCTACCTGCACCGGGGCATGGAAAAAATTGCCGAAAACCGCACCAACCTCATGTTTGTGCCCTACGTCAGCCGCTGGGACTACGCGGCGGGCATGTTTAACGAAGCGATTACCGTCAACGCCCCCGAAAAGCTGGCCGACATCCAGGTGCCCAAGCGGGCCAGCTACATTCGGGTCATTATGCTGGAGCTAAACCGCATTGCCAACCACCTGCTGTGGCTTGGCCCCTTCTTGGCCGACGTGGGCGCTCAGACACCCTTCTTTTACATTTTTCGCGAGCGCGAGATGATCTACGACCTGTGGGAAGCCGCCACCGGGATGCGTCTGATCAACAACAACTACTTTCGCATTGGTGGAGTAGCCGCCGACCTGCCCTACGGCTGGATCGACAAGTGTTTAGATTTCTGCGACTACTTTTTGCCCAAGGTTGACGAGTACGAAAAACTCATTACCAACAACCCCATCTTTCGCCGCCGCATTGAGGGCATCGGCACCATTACCCGCGACGAGGCGATCAACTGGGGGCTGTCTGGCCCCATGCTGCGCGGCTCTGGTGTCAAGTGGGATCTGCGCAAGGTCGATCACTACGAGTGTTACGACGACTTTGACTGGGAGGTGCAGTACGAAACCGCCGGGGACTGCATGGCCCGCTACCAGGTGCGCATTCGCGAAATGCGCGAATCGGTAAGCATTGTCCGCCAGGCCTGCAAAGGTTTGCCCGGTGGCCCCTTTGAAAACCTAGAGGCCAAGCGCATGGCCGAAGGCCCCAAGTCAGAGTGGAACAGCTTCGACTATCAGTTCATCGGCAAAAAAATTGCTCCTACCTTCAAAATTCCGGCGGGGGAACACTATGTGCGCTTAGAGAGCGGCAAGGGTGAACTGGGGGTTTTCATCATGGGCAACGACAGCATTTTCCCCTGGCGGTTTAAGATTCGTGCCGCTGACTTTAACAATCTGCAAATTTTGCCCCACCTGCTGAAGGGGGTAAAAGTGGCCGATATTATGGCGATCCTGGGCAGCATCGACGTGATCATGGGTTCGGTAGACCGCTAGGGGCCATGCCCCGGCGCAGCTTTGTAGGCCCATGGTCTACTATGGCGATGGCCTGGTTTTACCTCCGCCTGGGGAAAGCGTAGGGCTACTGCCTGTTTCCCCAGCTAACTGCCACCCCTGTTCCTGTTTGATCTGTCGCCTGTGACCTCACTGCCTCGCCCTGCCCGCAACCGTGCCCGCCAGCGCAAGATACAGCTTGCCAAGCGGCGGCGGGCTGCGATGATCGCAATCCTGCTGCTCCTTGGGGTTGGGTTTGTCAGTGGGCGATCGCTGCCCGCCCCTTCTGCTCTGCGGCAGTTGCGAACGCTGCGGCAGCTGCAAAAAACCGTCTGGGTTAGCCACCCCGAACCTCTGGCGATGGCGGGCGGCGACCCCTACCTGCGGGCGCTGATGCGCACTATCTCCGCTGCCGAGTCAAACATCAGCACCCCCTACCACGTGCTTTACGGCGGTGAGACAATAGCCCAGCTCAACCGCCATCCCGATCTTTGTATTGAGATTGTGGCTGGGCCAAACCAAGGGCAGTGCACCACTGCCGCTGGGCGCTACCAGTTTTTAACCACCACTTGGCAAGAAAAAGCCCGCCAGTATCACCCCAAGACGACGAGCTGGTTTGGCGGCTGGGGCGACTACAGCTTTGACCCCGAATCGCAGGATTTGGTGGTCTATCACTGGCTGGGAGATACCTCGGCCTGGAATTTAGATATCCCCATGGCGCTGCGAGAGGAGCGCTTAGATGAGGTGCTGCAACGACTCTCTGGCACCTGGACGAGCCTGGGCTACGGCATCGAGTCGAACAGTATGACCGCTCGCCTGCCCCGCATCTACGACAATCTGCTCAGAGAAGAGCTGGAGCAAGTTGCCTCCGGCAAGGCTCCGCTAACGCCCTCAGGGCAGCTGCCCTAGGGGAAATTGTTATGGCCATTAAAAAGCCCCGCCGCCCAGAATGCGCATTCTGGGCGGCGGGGTGACTCAACTTTAGCATTGCCACAGGGGACTACAGGTAGTGCGGCAGCGATTCCGGAAAGAACTGGTTCCTTCCGAAATCGCTGTTGTACCGATGGGTGCGAGGTTATGCTCGGTTGGCCTTATCTAAGTTTTCTTGGCGCAGCGTTTTGGAGTCAACATCGGGCGATCGCTCAGGGCCTGCGTGAGTGCGATCGGGTTTATACCTCCTAAAGTAGGCGTCAGCAGAGAGTGGGCAAGGTTATTCTGAGAAACACCGATCAGAAATTACCGAAGAAGTCAATGGTGATTAAACTTAGCGCCTCAACTATTCATTACTCATCAACTTCAAGCACCGGAGATCGCCTCAGTGCTTCTGATCTGGTTTGCTTTTCCCACTTGCGATGGGAAGAGCTTAACCAGGGGGCGAAAAAAAAGCTGAGCAACTATGCTCAGAAACGTCGGGTCTTCTTTATCGAAGAATCTGTTACTGAATTTATTGATTCGTGGTGGGTTGATATTAACCAGAAAGAGTGCGGTGTATGGGTAGTTGTGCCCCACGTACTCGACTGGGTCAGCGAAGAATTAAGTGAGGGTATGTACCAGAGCTTGATGGATGAGCTATTTGAGCAATTTGCGATCGCTAGCCCAACCCTTTGGTACTCCACTCATCCACTCTCCCGTCAGCCCACCAGCCAAAATTTCCCCCCGTCGTAAAGTCAACCTGCGGTATAACGAGGGCTTTGCCTATGCAAATTCAGTTTCCTGAGAGTTGGCCCAGGGCACCTGCTGAGGCGATCGCACTCCAGCAAGCCCTCGCGCCCCAGGTCATGCTCCAAGACCGCATCCCCAGCCCCATTCACTACGTCGCCGGGGTCGATGCGGGCTTTGAGGATGGGGGCGAAACCACCCGCGCTGCCGTGGTGATGCTGTCGTTCCCCGACCTGACTCCGGTGGATGAGGTGCTGGTGCGGCAGCCGACTGTCTTCCCCTACGTGCCGGGGCTGCTGTCGTTTCGAGAAGTGCCTGCGGTGCTGGCGGCCCTGGCGCAGCTCAAAACCGATCCAGACGTTATTCTCTGCGATGGTCAGGGAATCGCGCACCCTCGGCGGTTGGGGATTGCGTCGCATTTGGGGTTGTTGTGTAATATTCCTACCGTTGGCGTGGCCAAGTCGCGTTTGGTAGGCACCCACGCTGAGGTGCCGCCCGACAAAGGCACCTGGGTACCGCTGATGGATCGAGGTGAGCAGATTGGAGTTGTGCTGCGCAACCGTGCCAACACTAAGCCGCTATACATTTCTCCTGGACACTACACGACCCTAGAAACCGCCCTTGACCTGGTGCTACGCTGCACTACAAAATACCGCTTGCCCGAAACTACTCGCTACGCCGATCGCCTAGCATCCTCCGGCACGGCGCGATCGGCCCTGGGAGAAGTGCAGCAGGGCCGCCTGTTTTAGCCTGGATGATTTTGCCCTAGCCAAGTAAGGTGACACTGCCCACCACCCCACCAATTAACCCACCACCAACTCCTCCTCCTCAAACTCAAGGGCATTTCAGCTTTAACAGCGGCTATAGCCTGGCGCAGGCGTTTTACGTTGTCGGCTTCTGCAAAGATGGGTCTGCGGTTGAAGGTGGCCAGGGTGAGAAAGATTGCCCCGCCGGAAATGTAGGCACGTCGATAATCGGGCATTTGAGGGTAGGGGAAGAGGTTCTAAGATAGTGTTCCCGATGGGTTGGTGATAGCGGGGTGGGAAGGTGGGCAGTGCCCACCCTACGGTGCTACCCTTAGCAGGAATAATATGTGGCCAAGGTTGTGCCGAGAAGAATCATGGCGTTGTCTACTAAATGCAGGCTTTACGAGGGCTTAGTGCTATGACAATCTCTTTAGATTTACCATCAGAGCTAGAGAATGAGCTTTCTGCGGAAGCATCCCAGCTTAAATTGCCTCTGCCAGAGTATATTTTTCGTGTTCTCTCCTTTCGCCCTTTTCTGCAAAACCCTCCTAAAACAGGGCTAGATCTCGTTACCTACTGGGAAAGCGTTGGGGTGATCAACTCTCGACCCGATATCGCTGATAGCCAGGAGTACGCCCGCCGGTTGCGCGACCAATCTGAACATCGTGAGCGGGCTTAGGTAGCGAATGTACCTGGTCGATACCGATGTCATGATCGATATTCAGAGGGGTTATGGGCCAGCTCTAGCCTGGTTTGCCTCTCTCCCAGAACTGCCAAGCATTCCTGGCTTTGTGGTGATGGAATTGATTCAGGATGCTCAGAACAAGCAACAGGTGAGGAAAGTCCTACAGCTTGTAGCGCCGTTAGCCATTGTTTGGCCTACTGAAACCAACTGTGCCCGTGCCCTATCTGATTTTACGGCTTATCATCTATCGCACAAGGTCGGTCTGATTGATGCTTTGATCGCGGCCTGTGCTGTCGGACGTAGTGCAACCCTATGCACTTTTAATGTAAAGCACTACCAAGTCATCTCAGGCTTGAGCATGGAGCAACCCTATAGCCGCTAAGCCGTCTAACACTGCGTTGGTGCGGACTGAGCAGAGGTGATCGGTGAGTATTCAAGTTCATCTGCTGCCGCACAACTTCACCGTTATGCGGCTTGTTTTTTACCAAAGAGATGTTTTGAGGTTATCTGTAAATGAAACTTGAAGAAGTTGTCCCTTGGGGCAGAACATTAAAAGAATACAAGGCGATGTTTAGTCTGTCAGAAACGGATTTGAATGCAAAAATTCTTGGATGTGGCGATGGTCCAGCTAGCTTCAATGCTGAAATGACTGAGCTAGGAAACTCTGTTGTGTCTATCGATCCAGTTTATCAATTTTCTGCTGAACAAATTGAGCAGCGTGTTCGAGCTATTTACGAGCCAGTCATTTCGCAGGTGAAGCAAAATTCTAGTAACTATATATGGAAGAACTTCAAAGATGCTGATGAGCTTGGCAAGGCGCGTCTCAACGCAATGGAGAGATTTCTGTCAGACTATGAATCCGGAAAAAATACAGGACGGTATTTATACCAGTCTTTGCCAAGCTTAGAATGTGTCGATGACCAATTTGAGTTGTGCGTATGCTCTCATTTACTCTTCTTATATTCAGAACAGTTATCATTTGATTTTCATGTTGATTCGATTCATGAACTTCTGCGAATTGCCCCAGAGGTTCGGATTTTCCCCTTGCTTAAACTTGATGGTGAGCCATCCTCGTACCTTAAATCGATTTTGGAAGATTTATCTAATAAAGGTTTCAATGTAGAAGTTCAATCTGTTGCTTACGAGTTTCAAAAGGGCGGAAATCAAATGTTGAGAATCAGTCGGTAAGCGATCACCGCATAACAACCCCCTTGCAACGGACGGTCGAAAATCACTGGCAGTGCCCACCCTACAACTCAATCACCGTATTACAGGCCATTTACAGGGGCAGCAATGCCAAAAAACGGCTGTCTATAATGGGCTCTGGGTGGTTGCGAGCCCCATCTCAGGTTTGCTATCCCCCACAATCAGTCAGAGACACACCATGGCACGAGCAAAGACTGAAACAGCCTACCTGCTGTGGGCATTGGGTTTTTTTGGTATCTGCGGGCTACATCGGTTTTATGCCGGGCAGATCGTCTGGGGTTTCGCCTACTTATTTACCTTTGGCCTGTTTGGCCTTGGCCAACTCATCGATCTGGTGTTGGTGCCCGGCATGGTCAAAGCCCGCAACGACCAACTGCGGCGGCAGTATTTGGCAGAGTGGAACGATGACGGTCTGATGATACCAGCACCAATGAATCGGAAAGTGGTCACAGTCCAAGGCGTTGCCCAGCCCCAAGAAGACCCAATGCAGCAGCTTCTTAAAGCGGCCCAGGCCAATGGGGGCAAGCTTTCAAAGGCGCAGGTAGCGCTCCATACTGGGCTGAGCACCGAGCAAGTAGATGCTCTCATTCACGAGGCGCTGCGCTGCGGTTATGCCGATATCACCAACGATCCAGAGTCTGGAGCGGTGCGCTACCTGTTCGATGTGTAGAGAATGTGATCGTGATCGCCCCGTTCTTTCTCATACTGAATCTGCCTTGGCTAGCCCCGGTTGGGCTGGGCAAACGCCGTTTGCCCCTACGCAAGTATCGGAGTTATACGATTTGGATTTAGTATCAGGCATCCTCAACCCTACTGCGCCTTCATCCAGGCCAGGCATTTTTGCATCTGCTGGCCCATGGTGGCAGCATCGGCATGGTGACGGCGACCGTGGCCGGGCAGCACCCATTCAACGTCGTAGGTGGCGAGCTTTTCCATCGACTTAATTTGCTCGGGCCAAGAGTACCAGCAGTGGCGGCGAAAGGCGTAGAGCTGATGTAGCCGCACCGACCAAGCCAGGTGATCGCCCGTGAAGAGAATGCGGTTGTCGTACAGCAGCGCCGTATGCCCTTTGGTGTGCCCCGGTACTGGAATAATCGTCAGATCGGCGGCCAGTTCAATCGGGTCGGTGCCCTGGAGCGGCATCTCGATGGTGGCGGTACCGGGGCCAATGTCGTCGGCGTGGAGAATGCGGGTGCAGCCAAATCGGTCGTGAAACTGCTGGTGATCGGCCACGTCATCCTGGTGGGTGAGGTACAGATAGCGCACGCCGCCCAGGGCCTCTAGCTGCTTGACCAGGGGGGCGGCAAAGCGTGGGGAATCTACCAACACGTTACCCTCGGGCCGCTGGATAAAATAGCTGGCTGCACCGAAGGACTTTTCGGAGTGGTAGCCGCAGTGGTATACATTCTCGGTGATTGGCACCGGGAAGCTGGCCTGAGCTGCCCGCATATCTTTAGGCGGCTCCACGGTGCCGATGGAGGCGGTGGGGCAGGCCAGCAACGCCTGGAGAGCCGCCAATCGTTCCGCTGTTGTGGAAGGCTGGTGAAACACCGCCGACTGCCCGTCCTCGTGGGTGAAGCTATCGGGGGCCATCCAGCGGCAGGTGTCGCAGTCAATGCAAGAGCTATCGACGTAGAGATCGCCGTCTACGTTTTGGGGGCGGCGGGCGGTGAGGTGAGCCATGGTTGTTACCCATCAATAGGTTGAGTCTATCGCTGGGAAGGCACGATTGTGGGGTAGTTGTAATGGGCGCTGCCCACCACTGGGAACCTGTTCCCCAAAAATCGCCTATACCAAATCCTTCTGTATACCCGCGATTTGTAGGGGCATTGCACTGCAATGCCCCTACGAGGTATCGGTTTCGAATCGGGGTTTTCTAGGTTGAATTGGGTATTAGCCCTGGCCAAAGAACCGCTTCAGCGGATTTGAGGCAATTTTCCCCAGTGGGGTTCGGCTGCGCTGAGCCGCTTGCACCGGGTTGTCAGCGGTGAGAATGTCAACGGCGCGATCATACTGTTTATCGCTGTCGGATTGATTGGTGTTAGAAACAAGGGTGGCAGCCGGTGCGTCGGACTGGGTGTCAGATAGAGCGGTTTGGTAGGCCTGATTTAAGTTTGGCAGGCTGGCCGCGATCGTAGGCAGTTCTATAATTCGAGCTTCTAGATTTTGACCAATGGCGTGGAGCTGCTTTTGCAGGGCCTCGGGCAATGCGTTGTCTTGCTGCCCCAGGGCGGTGATAAAGGCCGTCAGCGTGTTTCTTTGTTGGGGGTTTAAAGTAGGCATGATTTTAGGGTGTAAACAGTATTGCAACGAGGGCGATCGCAGAGTGCTGTCGTAAAACATTCTGACGCACGTAAGGCAACCCCGAGGGCGCGATGGCTATTGCTAAAACACACCTACAGCGCTGCTTAGATCGAGGGTCTCAATTTAGCGTCTTACTCTTTAGATAGTAGGAGACTTTGCCCGCGATCATTACGGGCCATGACATAAATCCTACTTTGGGCAGAGCCATCTTCGGTGCTGAACGGCTGATTGACTCGGCAGGAGGTATTTCAAGGGTAGGTAGACGGCCCGAATGGTCGAGAAATGTCGTTCAATGGGTACTCGTTGGCACTACCGCCAGCGGTTGGGCCGCATGTTCGATGCTAACGACTCTCGCTTTACAGTGCTGTCATCACTTTGATAAACTCCTCCGATAGACAGGCTGTTGAAGCATCCTTTTGACGAAAGAGAACCCCCGCTAGAAAGTAAATGTTCTCCGAAAAAAATGCCTGCCGCCTGTGTTTAAGCTGTGCGATCGAATCTCTGACCTTGGGCTCACAGCTGTAATAACCAAATTTGAGGGGGGTGACCATAAAATCTACCACCTCATATCCCAGTTGGAGAGCGTAGTCGACTGTCTCAACCGGGTTTGAATAGGCTGAAATCATCAGCATGACCTGCTCACAACCCTGGGCTAGGAGCTGCTTGGTAATCTTTGCTCCATCGTCGCCGCCGTGGAGAGAGGGCATGTAGAGCTGATTATCTGGAGCCGGCAGATAGGGGGGATTGGCAATTAAATAACGGGCATTGGTAGGGGCGCTGGCAAAGAAGCAGGCATTGTGGATTTGGTAAGAGGAGCTGAGGCCGTACTGCTCAATACGGAGCTTTGCCAGTTGGGAAGCCTCTAAATTTAACTCGTAGCCTTGAATAAGGCCCTCAAATGAATTTTTTAGGAGTGCCTGAATGACTGGGCTACCATCCCCGGCCCCAAATTCAACGATGGGATCATTTGTGCGGCTTTGGGTCAGCACCATCTTTTCTAGGCATTGAGCATAAAACTGTGATTCTTCAGGGCAGAAAAATACCTGATTGGGAGACTTAACCGAAACCTCAGCGGGGGAAGCCAGCACAGTATTTATCATGACAAGGGGTTGATAAGGAATAAGAGAGTGAAAAACCGGTTCCCCTGCCTATGCAGAGGTGCTCGCAGGCAAGGGAGCCTCGGCCTGCTTGATCTGTTGAATGACCGCTTCACCAGCCCGGTCTCCCATAAATTTTTCTTGGGCGTACCCCAGCAAAAGTTCCCAGGCCTGATCGGCGTATTGCTCTGCCAGCGGCAGGGCAACATCATCTAGCATCCACTGACCATGGCGCTCATCTTCTCGAATGTGCAAGGCCCAATACCCAGACGACATTTCGCTCAAATCTAAGCGCTGGGCCGCCAGCAGATAGTCGGTATAGATAGAAGGGCCAGCGATTTCAAAGTAGGTTAGCCCACCGTTGTAGCGAAGAAAATAGCGCTTGCATTCAGTCAGCAAAAAGTTGTGGTTAATGCTGGCGAGTAATGACCAAGGTGCTAAATCAAAATAGCCTTCTGGGTTTGTATTAAGGCCCATCTCAGCCATCATTTCGGCGAAAAAGGTCGAGTGCTTGCGGGCCAGACGGCCATTGCCATATTCTTCAAGCAGCACTCGAATCAAAGTTGCCTGGACTTCATTGCTGGCCCCGCCTAAAATGCGAGACATGCGGCTAGCTTCTACCAACCCATCCAGGGAAGCGATCGCCAGCAGCCGTCGATAGCCCTCGCGATCAAGGTCTTCGCGCAGAAACCGTTTGTTTTCAGTGATGGCAGGGTTGAGGTCGGCTTCGTACCAGGCTTGCAGGGTTTGCTCAACGTTTTGCTGCTGCAGTGATTCGACATCTATCTGATCGAGCTCCCACTGTTGCCAGACCGATTCAATGCGATCGCGCACCCACTGCAAATACAGCGATCGCTCGTTTTTGTATTGCTGTAAGTCATCGTACCAAAAGAGGTTGAGGCGGTTAATGCGGTATAAGATTCGCTGCAAGAATAAATGGGCCGCCTCATCGCCGGGCCGAGAGCTATCGCCATAGGCCAAGGGGATCGCGGTGGCGATCGCATCTTCTAAATCCCTGGCGATCTGGGGAGATTGATTAACTTGATGATCAAGATCTTCTAAGGTTAGTAGGCCAACAAATTGTTTTTCTGCAGCGGCAAAATCAGTATTTTTAACCGTTGGAGCAGGACGATTGTGGATGGTTTTTTGTAAATCGAGACCGTTGATGGTGGCAGCCATGGAATATCCTTAGAAATCTTGTTCGAGGCATTGGCTGGCTGGTCTCAATAGGATTAACCAAAGCCTGACCCTGATCACCTCGACATTTATTCGAGATTTGAGAAGCTTAGTGATGTAACTGTAGCTAAAGCTACCCATTTCCCTTATCCATCTTCAGGCAGAGCTCTCAGGCATAGCCTTGAGATCCCCCTTGTGACAGACGATTCCACAGAGCGACGTTGATTAGGCCTCAGTCAGGGGTCTAAATAAACCTGGGTTTAGTCGATTGAAAACTCATGGCGTGGTCAGTAGATAGACAGCCGAGTGGCCAGAAAATAATGTGGTCTAGCCAGACCCTATCCCTTGCTACGGCGTGAGGGCTGGCTTCAAACCGTTGTGATCTAATCAGTCTTGCTTAGCCAATGTCACAATGACTACCTTTGAGGTAATTCAGCGTAGGATGGCTTCATGCCAGGCAGGGTAGACTGTTTGACTTAGGGAGCCTGCGGTTTGGTAGCAGCGCGTCTTGGCCCTCAAACTTCAATGTCACTAAAAGGTTTATTGCGCCCATGTCCACCGCTCACCGCACATTTCAAGTCGAAGGTTTGCACGACGACAACAACGGCCCCAAATCCTTTGAAATGCCGGGGGCCAAACCCCACTACAACCCCGATCGCCCCGGCCAGGTCGAACACATTGCGCTGGACTTGCGCCTGGACCTGGAGCAAAAAATCTGCGCGGGCATCTGCAAACTTCGCATTAACCCGGTGCGTGACGGCGTTAGCCGCCTGACCCTAGACGCGGTGAATCAGCAGATCGAGTCGGTCAAGGTGGGCACCACCAAGCAAGACTTTGACTACGACGGCGAACAGCTGGTGGTGCGGCTGAAGAAGCCCGCGATCGCAGGCCAGAGCTTTACCGT
>JBBSKN010000091.1:0-15306 GCA_038256265.1 Phormidesmidales cyanobacterium | reverse complement strand
GCGGTTGAGCTGGGTCTGAATCTGGCTCTGCACCTGCACCAGCAGCAGGGAATGACCACCTAGGTCAAAGAAGTTGTCGTGGAGACCCACTCGATCCAGCTGCAGTACCGACTGCCAAATTTCGGCGATCGCCCGCTCCAGCTCAGCCTGGGGAGCCCTGTACCGCTGGCCCAGCTCTGGCCGATCTGAGGCAGGCGCGGGCAGGGCTTGGCGGTCGACCTTGCCATTGACCGTCAGGGGCAGGCGGTCGAGCACCACAACGGCCCCCGGCACCATGTAGTCGGGCAGTCGCTGCCGCAGCCATGGCCGCAGCTCGGCGGGTTGCAGCCGCTGGGACGGCTCCGGCGGGGCCGCAGTCTGGGTAGGCGCAGTCTGGACAACGGTGCCCACCACGTAGGCCACCAGCCGGGGCGGCTCCGGCCCATCGGCACGGGCCACCACCACGGCGTCGCGCACGGCAGCATGCTGGGTCAAAACGGCCTCGATTTCTCCCAGCTCGACTCGGTAGCCGCGAATCTTGACCTGGTGGTCAATGCGGCCCAGGTACTCAATCACGCCATCGGGGCGATAGCGGGCCAGGTCGCCGGTTTTGTAGAGGCGGTCTGGGGTCTCGGGGCCGGTGGCAAAGGGGTTGGCAATAAAGCGTTCTGCCGTGAGGTCGGGGCGGTTCCAATAGCCCCGAGCCACGCCTGCCCCGCCAATGTAGAGCTCACCGACCACGCCCACGGGCACCGGCTGGTGCTGAGCGTCGAGAATGTAAAGCTGGGTGTTGATGATCGGCCGACCAATGGGAATCGAGCCCGATCGCGGCTCCTCTGGGGTAACGGTGTGAACACAGCAGCCCACGACGGTTTCGGTGGGGCCATACTCATTCACCAGGTGGGTCTCAGGGGCGCGATCGCGCCAGCGATTCACCTGCTCGGCGGAGAGATTTTCGCCCCCGATAATAAAGGCGTGGGTACGGCCAGCAAACTCCTCGGCGGCCAGCTGGTGGCTGAGTAGCTCCATCTGGGCGGGGGTAATTTTCACCAGGCTGACGTTGGGGCGGCGGCGCAGCCCGGTGGCCAAGGCGTCTAAGCCCCAGTCTTCGGGCAGCAGGTCAACCGCTTGACCCGCCAGCAGGGGCGAAAACAGGCTGGTAATGGTCATGTCAAAGGAGATCGACGACTGCACGGGTGCCCCCTGCCCCGCCGTCAGGGGGTAAGCCCGCTGACACCAGGTGAGATAGTTCACCAGCCCGCGCTGCTCAACCATCACGCCCTTGGGTTGGCCCGTTGACCCCGAGGTATAGATCACGTAGGCCAGCTGATCGAGGGTGGCGGTGTGGACAAGATTGGTGGCGGGCTGCTGGGCGATCGCCTCAGCCTGGGTATCTAGCTCAAGCACCTGGGGTCGCTTATCGGCGACTAGCCCCAGGCCAAAATCTGACTGGGTGATCAACACCTGGAGCTGGCTGTCTTGCACCATAAAGGCCAGCCGCTCGGGGGGATAGCTCGGGTCTAGGGGCAGGTAGGCTCCCCCCGCCTTCAAAATCGCTAGCAGACTAATCAGCAGCTCGGGCGATCGCGGCAGGCAGACGCCCACCCGTTGCTCAGCCCCCAGCCCCCGAGTTTGCAGGTAGTGGGCCAGCTGGTTGGCCTGCTGGTTGAGCTCTCGATAGGTCAATTGCTGCTCGCCGTAGCGCAGGGCGATCGCAGCGGGCGTCCGGTCTACCTGATCTTCAAACAGCCGCTGAAAGGGGCGATCGGGAATGGGGGCGGCGGTCTGGTTCCAGTCCCGTAAAATTTGCTGCCGTTCAGCGTCGCTCAGCAGCGGTAAAGCCGCCAAAGACTGATCGGGGTTGGCCGCAATGCCCGCCAGCAAACGCTGAAAGTGCGCCATCATCCGCTCCAGGGTGGCCGGGGCAAACAGCGCAGTGTTGTACTCCCAATGGCCCTGAATGCCTTGCTCGGTCTCGATTAGCGACAGGGTGAGGTCAAACTTAGCCGTGCCCGTCTCAATCTCGGCCAGCTCAACGGTGAGTTGGGGCCAGTCGAGCCGGGTGGGTAGCGCCTGAAAGTCGAACATGACCTGCACCAGCGGGCTATAGCTGAGGTCTCGCTGGGGTTGCAGGGTTTCGACCAGGGTTTGAAACGGCACGGCCCCGTGGCTGTAGGCCGCCAGGGCCACCCGCCGCACCTGGTGCAAAAACTCGCGAAACCGTAGCGGGCCGTCGGGCTGGGTGCGCAGGGCTAGGGTGTTGATCGAGCAGCCAATCGCCTGGGTCTGCTCAGGCTGGGCCAGGACCGACCCGACCAGCAGATCGCGCTGCCCCGTGTAGCGATAGAGCCAGGCTTTAAACGCCGCCAGCAGCACTATAAATAGCGTGGCTTTCTCCTGCCGGGCCAGAGCTTTGAGCGGGGCGACCAGCGCCGCGTTGATGGTGAAGGGCGTGCGCGCCCCCTGAAAGGTTTGCAGGGCAGGCCGAGAATAGTCGGTCGGCAGTTGGAGAACGGGCAGTTCCCCCGAGAGCTGCTGCCGCCAGTAGTCGAGCTGATCGGCCCAGGGCTGGGAGGTGGGCGGCTTCGGACTGAGTTCAGGCAAGCAGGGCATGGCCAGGCCCGCCCGACAGGCCTGGTACTGCGCCGTGAGTTCTTGAAAGAAGATCTTGGCCGAGCGACCGTCAAAGATTAGGTGGTGCACCACCATCACCAGCCGCTGATGGCTGGGCTCCAGCTGGCACAGCAGCAGCCTAAACAGTGGGCTTTGGCAAAGGTCAAAGGGCTGTCGGGCGATCGCCTGCGTCAGCCGCTGCATCTCCGCGTCGCGGTGGTCGGGTTGCCAATCCCGCAGGTCAACCTCTGACCAGGGCAGCTCAAGGGTGGGTACGGTCGTCAGGGTGGGGCGGCCCGCCTGCAAGACCACCCGGCTGAGGAGAGCCGAGTGGCGCTCTACCAAAATTTGCAGGCTCTGGCGCAGCGCCTCAACGTCCAGGCTGCCTGTGAAATCTAAGGCGATCGCGATGTTGTAGGCCGGACTCTGGGGCTGGAGCTGTTGCAGAAAGAAGATTTGAGTTTGGCTAGGGGTGAGCTGAGCCGGGGCTAAGGCCGCTCGTTCTACCGCAGGAGCCGGGCGGGAAACCTGAGCGAGAATGCGCTGGGCCAGCTGCTCGGGCGTGATGTCTTCAAAAAAGTCTGCGATCGCAACCTCGACCCCCCAGTCGGTTTCAATCTGGCTCTTCAACGCCATCACCCGCAGGGAGTCTAGGCCCAGGTGAGTCAGGGGAACCTGGGGCTGCACCGGCTCGGGGGCACATTGCAGCGCCTGGGCAATGGTCTGCTGCAAGTGGGCGGCGAGCAGGCTAGAGCGCTCTTGGCTAGGGGCCTGGCGCAGGCGCTCGGCATTCAGGGGATCGAGTGGGGAGACTGGGACAATCGCCGTCGGGGCGGCTAAAATGCTGGACTTCACCAGAGACAGCTGGTCGCTCAAGTAGGCTTGGCGGCAGGCGCGCCGCTGAATTTTGCCGCTGGTGGTTTTAGCAATGCTGCCCGGTTTGATCAGGGCGACGGCGTACACCTCCACCTCGTGGGTGGCGGCGATCGCCTGCCTAATCGCTGCGATCACCTGATCGAGATCGGGCTGCTGGCGAAACTCCAGTTCCTGCACGAGCACCAGTCGTTCTGCCACCAGCCCTTCTGCGTCCTCAACCGGCACGGTGAAGGCCGCACAGCCGCCGCTGCGCAGGGCGCTATGGCTCGCCTCAGCGGTGTGCTCCAGATCCTGGGGATACAGATTGCGGCCCCGCAGAATGATCAGATCCTTGAGGCGACCGGTGACAAAGAGTTCTCCCTGGTGCAAAAAGCCCAGATCGCCCGTCCGCAAAAAGGGGCCAGCGCCGCTGTCGTTGAGATACGCCTGAAAGGTGTCTGTCGTCGCCTGGGGATTTTGCCAATAGCCCTGCCCAACGCTGGGGCTATTGACCCAGATCTCGCCAATTTCGGCTTCAGCACAGTGGGTCAAGGTCTCTGGCTGGGCGATCGCAATTTGCTGGTCGGGCAGAGATTGGCCGCAGCTGACCAGCACCTGAGCCTTGGAGGACAGAGGTTGTGAGGGCGCGGTTGGGGCAACCCGCCCTTGATCGAGATCCGCCGCTTGAAAGGCCTGAATCATCGGCGGCTGGGCCAGGGTGCTCCCCGACACCATCAGCGAGCCCTCCGCTAACCCGTAGCAGGGATAGTGGGCCTCGGGCCGAAAGCCCCAGTGCGAGAAGGCCGCCGTAAACCGCGCCAGGGTCTGCGCCCGAATCGGCTCTGCCCCGTTAAAGGCCACCTGCCAGGTGCTTAAATCGAGGGTCTGCCGCTGCTCTGGCGAAATTTTCTCGACGCACAGGTCGTAGGCAAAATTGGGTGCGCCGCTGGTGGTGGCCCGATAGTCAGAGATGGCCTTGAGCCAGCGATAGGGACGCTGGAGAAAGGACACAGGCGACATCAGCACACAGGGAAAGCCGCCGTAGAGCGGCTGCAAAATGCCGCCAATTAAGCCCATGTCGTGGTAAAGCGGCAGCCAGGACACAAAGCAGCTGGCTGCGCTGTGCCCCATCATCTGGTAGGTGGCCATCGCGTTGTGCAGCAGGTTGCGGTGGCTGAGCATTACCCCCTTGGGGCTGCCCGTGGAGCCAGAGGTGTACTGCAAAAAAGCCAGGGTGTCGCCGTCGATATCCGGCCTTTGCCAACCGTCAGCTATCACCGGGTCGAGGGTGTCGGTCGCCAGCCACCGGAGCGACTGCGTTTGAAAGCCTTGTCCCATCAGCGTTTGCAGCCTGGGCAGGGTCGCCGCCGTGGTCAGGGCGATCGCCGCCGCCGCATCCTGGGCGATCGCCTGAATGCGCGGGGTTTTGCGCGCATTTTGGGGCGGGTAGGCGGGCACGGCAATCACCCCGGCGTAGAGACAGCCGAAGAAGGCGGCCACATAATCTAGCCCAGCTGGGTAGAGCAACAGCGCTCGCTGACCCGATAGACCCAAGGCTTGCAGCTGGGCGGCGATCGCCCGACTGCGCTGGTCAAGCTCCCGATAGCTCCAACGAGCCGATTCAACCTCGCCGTCTTGGAGAAAGGTAAAGGCAATTTGGTCGGGCTGAACCTGCGATCGCTGGCGCAGGAGTTCAACCCAAGTGCCGCCGAGTCGGTCTAGTTGTGGCCAAAATTGAGATCGCTCAGTCATGCTAATTCAGGCTCAAAAACTGGGTTAATAACGGCTACCTAGTCGTTGGCAGCTCTGACATCGCTGCCCCGCTAGCTGCGGTCTAGCCGCCACCTGTGGACGAAATCCGTCAACAGTTTGGCCCCCGACCAATGGACAGGGGTATTTTCATGGGGCAGCCGTGGGCCAATTGCAGTGAAAACTGGGCTTGCTTGCCCAGGGGCAACCCTGGCTGCTGACGCCCCCTAACGAAAATTAACGAGAAAAGTTATCAACAAGAGTAGAGCACAATCCCCTGGCCATAGCAAGTATCCTGAGAAAAATTCCTAGCTGACCTCCGGCTGCCCTACTGCACAATGCTGAGGCACCTTAGCAGACATACTGCCTAAACCCTTTCATAATTCGCTAGATCGAAGCTAATCAAAAACTTTGGCAGGAAAGTTCATCCCTAGCTTAATAGATGATATTCTCATTTAGGCTTTCGCTCCTTAGGCGAGTTTGTCCCTGCCTGCCCATGCTTAATGACAACCCTTGATGACAATTTTCTCTGGACAGTGATCCATATCAGTATTAGCCCTGTCCCGCTCCGCCCTAGTCAGTCAACGAGGGGCTAGCCATGCCGTTTCTCTCAAATTTGCGCTCCATGCGTCTGCTTCTCCTGGTTTGGAGCGGTCAGACGGCTTCGCTCCTGGGCAGTCGCATGACCAGTTTTGCGGCGCTGCTCTGGGCATGGCAAATCACCGAGCAGGCCACGGCGCTGTCACTGCTCTGGTTTTTTATTCAGCTACCCCAGGTGCTCATTGCCCCATTTGCAGGGGCCATTGTTGATCGCTGGCAGCGCAAAACTCCGATGATGGTGGGCGATGCGATCGCCGCCCTATCCACCGTGGTGCTGTTGACTCTGCACCTGAGCGGGCATCTCCAGATTTGGCATTTTTATTTCACCGGGGCCGTCAATGCAGCGTTTGCCCAGATCCAGGAGTTGGCCTATTCTGCCTCGGTGGCGCTGATGGTGCCCAAGGCCCAGTACGACCGGGCCAGCAGTTTAGACTTTCTGGCCAGCTACGGTTCGCGAATTTTGGCTCCGGCCATGGCCGGGATGCTGTACCCCATCGTCGGCCTGACCGGGATTTTTGCCATTGACTTAGCCACCTTTGCGCTCGCCGTCAGCACGGTGCTGTGGGCACCCATTCCCCAACCCCCGTTGTCTGAGGATGATGCAGCGGCGGGAATATGGCCCGACATGCAGTTTGGCTTTCGCTATATGTTTGCCACACCAGGGCTGTGGGGTCTGTTGCTGCTGGCGATGCTGTTTCAGTTGATTCATGACCTGGGCGATGCGGTTTATGCGCCAATGATTTTGGCGCGCAGCGGTAGTGATGCCGCCGTCTTTGGGGCCGTCGGCGCAGCGGCTGGCCTCGGCGGCGTCACCGGGGCGGTGGCGATGACGGCTGGGGGCGGTTTTAAGCCCCGCATCCACGGCGTGTTGATCGGCATGATCGGCGCTGGGTTTAGCAAAACCCTCTTCGCCCTGGGGCAAAGCCCCCTGGTCTGGCTGCCCACCCAGTTCTGTTCCTCGTTCCATTTTCCAATGTTGGGCAGCTCTGAGCAGTCCATCTGGCTCTCGAAGGTGCAGCCCCATATCCAGGGTCGTGTCTTTGCGGCCCGCTGGATGATGGTTCAGTTAGCCTCGCCGCTGAGCTTCTTACTCGGAGGGCCACTGGCCGATCAGGTCTTTGAACCTGCCATGCGGCCAGGCGGACGGCTCGCGCCCCTGCTGGGGGGCATCTTTGGCACTGGTACTGGCGCAGGAATGGCCGTTCTGTATGCCTTGACCTCTCTGGCTCTGCTCGGCCTTGGCCTGGGCGGCTACGCGATCGCCACCCTGCGCCAGGTTGAGCAGATCGTGCCCGATCACGATGCGATCGCCGCCACCCCTTCTACACGCTAACCCCCTCAAACCTCAAACTTCAAACCCATGAACCACCCCCCCCAGGCTCGCTATTCAGACTACGACCTCTACGCTCGCATCTATAACGACGAAATTGGCGATCGCCTGAGCCGCCTGGCGTTGTTGCCCCTAGAGCGCCTGTTGCTGCCGGTCTTACCCGTGCCAGCGTCGCTGCTCGACCTCTGCTGCGGCACCGGGCACCTAGCGGCTGAGCTAACCCGCCGAGGTTACACCATTTGGGGGCTAGATGGCTCTGAGCAAATGCTGCACTACGCCCACCTAAACGCCCCCGAGGCGACATTTCTGCTGGCTGATGCCCGGTCATTTTCCTTGTCCCAGCCGGTTCACGCGGTCATTTCTACCTCTGATTCGCTCAATCATATTTTGCAGCTCGACGAGCTGAGCCAGGTGTTTCAAAACGTCTATACAGCCCTCAGTCCCCAGGGTTATTTTCTTTTTGATTTCAACCTAGAGAGCCGCTACCAGGCCGCTACTTGGAACGGCTCCCTGGCGGGGGGCGTTACCGAAGACTACGCCTGGGCGGCCCAGCGCCTGTACGATGGCCAGCTGGGCCAGGTACATTTGACGATTTTTCAGCGGGTCGACCATGACCTGTGGCGACGCTCTGATAGCTGCCTGACCGGCAGAAGTTATGACATGGCAGCGGTGCAGGCGGCATTGACCCAAGCTGGCTTTACAGACATTCAAATCTACAGTGCCCAGGACGATTTTGATATCCAGGATTGGGGTGTCGGTAAGGTCTATATTTGGTGTCGCAAAAGCACAGCGATCAAGTAGCGTCGAGTGCATTCCAGGTTTGTAAGTTTGCCCTCATCCCCCAGCCCCCACTCCCAAAACAGGAGCAGGGGGCCAGATTCAAAATATTTAGAGATCAACCTCAATGGCCTCCATGCTTTTCACCACGGCAGGCGCTAGCTCTGATGGCCGTTCACTGCTGCAAGAGACCTTGATCTGAAGGGTGCGATCGCCGTCTTCTACGACCTCCCCCCAATAGCCTTTAACTACTCCAGCTGCGGGTTTAAACCGCAGCTCAAAGCGGTAAATAGGCTTGGTTTGATGCGCTTCAACCAGCTGACATGACACTGGATAATCTAGCCAATCCCAGCCGTGGCGGAGCATCAGTGCGCGCTCGAAGGGCTGTGCTTCGTAGGGCAACATCCCCCAGCCGCGATAGATGTCAGCCATGACGTCAATCGAGCCGGTGCGCGTCAACAGCGCCGCAAAAGCATCTGGAGTCAACCGTCCGTAGTAGCGGCCAGAGGGTAAATCAACCAGCGTCGGCGCAACGCGATGACAGCCGATGTGGCTCACCTGCCAAACCCTCACCTGAGGTTGCGCCAACGCCTTGACCGTTTTGGCGGCCCCATAGAAAAACGGCTTGCCATAGCGAGCACAGCAGCGATCATGACTGCCGTGGGTACAGATCAAAATATCGCGCATTTCAGCAGGCCGCTCACCGCCCTGGGGATGAACTAGCTGTGTGGTCAGCAGCGGCACCACCGCCTCTAAACTGGCCACCTGAAACTCTTGAACGTGGTATCCGGTCGCCAAACCCGTCGGCTGCCGAAAAATCATTATCCGCGTTTGGCCTGGCTGCTGAAGCTGGGGATTGTAAATCAGCAGTGGCCGCACATCTTGGGTCTGCTGACATTCTTGCAGGCAGGCCTTGAGTTCAGCTGGCAGGCGGGGAGAGTCTAGCGCGTTTGCGGTCCACGGCGGCGGACATTCAATCAGAATGTACAGAGGCGTATTGATGGCATAGCCAATCAAATCCTCACCCATCTGGGCAGAAACATCGGCACAAAAAGATGATTGGGTCAGCATGGAGGCAATCCTTGGCAAAGGCTAGAGCGGACTGAGCGTTTCTTGGTAGGCCAAATGAGCGTTGATTTCGGCCTGCGATCGCAGCGCCGGACGCAGCCCCTGCTGGCTAAACTGAGTCAACGCCTGACCCTCACCGCCTGGGAGGGCCTGGGGCTGGGTGGCATTGCTATAGCTCATCGAGACCATAGCCCGCACCGGGTTTGAGAACTCCACCGCCGCCACATAGGAATCGCCGCCAATGGCCGCAAACCGATTGTCTTCCGTCGGCATAAACCAAACCGAGCGAAAGACACCTAGCGGTTCGTCAGCGCCGTTGGCCGGCAGATCGGTATCCTCGCCCTGAAGACGAAACACCTCTCCCCAGGCCACATCCAGTCGTCCATAGGCGGCTTGAACCGCTGCCGCCACCTGCTCTAAAACAGCCACCGCTTGCTCAGCATCGGCTAAACCATCGGGCGTACTCAAGGGTTGAGCCGCATCCCAGGGTTGAGCAAATAGATCTGAAAAACCCATGGTTTCGGCCCACCGCACAAACAAAACGGCCCCGCGACTATCGGCCTGGGTCTGCCGATCCCACTGACTCAGCACCGATACGGCCTGCTGCGCTAGGTCATTGCCCCGCTGCCGGGCCGCCGGTATTAGGTCGTCTAATAGGCGATCGGCCAGCAGCATTCGGGTTGAGTACTTGTAGTCAATCAGGTCTGACCAGGCGATCGCCTCGTCCTGCATCAGCATGGCGGCCGACTGCTGGGCGCGCAGTGCCATTGGCCCCGGCGGAGCCATATAGGCCGGATAGTCGGCTGGGGAAATAGCGGGGGGGAACGTCGTCGTCCAGGGAGCATCGTTGGCGTTTTGTAGCCAGCCGCTGGCCGGATCGACGACGCGCGGCAACGCTTCGTAGGGATGCAGGTCTTGCCACAGGAATGCGGCCCGATCGCCGGGCTGCACCTCAGACCAGTCGGCAAAGTCTCCCTGCTGCCGTACCGGAATTTGCCCATTAAACAAGTGCAGAATGTGGCCGTCGCGATCGGCATAGATCACGGTGAACATGGGCAGTTGCAGCGGCTGTAGCGCGGCTTCAAATTCGCTGAGGTTGGTGGCTCGGGCCATAGTCCACCACTCTTCTAAGGCTCTGGCTCGATCTAAGCCGGCCACTCGCAGGGCCAGGGCAGTTCCCTCCGTCTCCCGCACCACGGGGCCATGGACAGAGCGCTTGATCACCAGGGGCTCGTCTCGCCAGGTCCCGTCAGGCTGTTTGATTCTCAAAACTTGCTGGCTCACGTCAAAGTCACGGACGCCCTCCTCCCAGCGGTAGCCATCGCCAACCTGCTCCAGCCGGTAGGCATCCCAGCCGTCGTAGGTGTTGACGGTGTGCGTCCAGCCCAGGTGGTCATTAAAGGCAATGTTTAAAACCGGAATACCCACCAGCGCCGCGCCGTAGGCATTGATGCCGGGGGCTGACAAATGGGCTTCATACCAGCGAAACAGGTCGGCCCAAAACAGATGGGGATTGGCCAACAGCATCGCGTGACCACTCTCACTGCGAGCCGGGGCGATCGCCCAGCCGTTAGAACCCGGTCGATGCAAAGGCTCCCGCGATCGCGCCTCCTCGTCCCCGGCTTCTAGGGCCAGATCGGCAACTTCTTCCGGATTCACCACAAAGGTAAAATGCAGCACTCGCTGCTGATGGGCCAAAACATCAATGGCCGTCACGGGTAAAACCTGCGCAAACGCCCGATCAATGCGATCGCCGTGGGTCTGAGCATAGGCGTTAATACCCGCCGCAAAGGCCTCTAGATTGGCACGAAAATCGGGGGTTTGATCGGTATACCACTCTGCGGCTCGTTCAGGAATGCCCATCGTGCGTACCCACACATCCGAGTCGCGATAGTCTTCTCCCCAGTACTCCGCCGCCCGCCCCCGCGCCTGACCATAGAGCCGCAGCAGTAGATCCGCGTGGCTCTGCATCTGCGCCCAGCCAAAGGCATAAAACAGCCCTGGGGCATCTCGGCTGTATATATGCGGCACCCCGGCCGTGTCCCAGAGAATTTCAGGGGAGGTTTGAGCCGGGCTAGGGCTGTAAACGCCAATGGTCACCGTCATCACGAGCCCTAGCAAAAGGGCTATCCCCCGGCGTAACCCCCGGCGCAAACCGAGCCCAGACAGACCAACCCTAGCCAGTTGTTGCGTCAGCATCATAATCTAATTTAATCAATTGTATTTAGGTCAAAACGTTCAGCGTGCCAGTGCCAACAGCTCAGGGCGATCGCAGGTCCTGGGGTCGCTAGGGTGGCCACATAATTGGGTAGAGGGTGAAGGAGATACCAGCACCAGGACTGGCTCCCCTGAGGGCCTGCGGAGTCGGGTAAGCGCACCGCCGTAGCGGCTAAATCGTCCCCAGCCTCGAGCCGGTTTAGATCCCAAACCTCGAGCTGAGTCAAGGGGCTTGACAGCCCTTCCCCCGTGGCTTTGACATAGGCCTCTTTCCCGGTCCAAACCTTAAAAAAGACAGCGCTCTGGACATCGGGTGGCAGTGCCGACAACATCGCTCGCTCCCTCGGTGAAAGCACCAGACCACCGACCGCTTGCCAAGCAAAATCAGGCTGAATATGCTCTAGATCAATACCCAGGGGTTGCCCTTGGCCAATGGCAATTAAAGCCCAGTCACCACTATGCGAGACATTAAACGAGAGTGCCTGAGCTTCAGGACCCTGAAGCTCAGGCTTGCCCTGAGGGCCATAGCAAAATTGCACGGTTTCCGGGGCTACTCCTAGATAGTGACCCAGCAGCAGCCGTAAACACCCGCGAGTGGCCGTAGAGCGATCGCGGTCCGACTGAAATCGAAATTTCCCCGCCCGCGTCCGTTCATCGACAGAAAGCAGTCGCTGAAGCCGTTCTAGATAAGTTGGAAATAACGACACATTGATGCGCCAAACATGAACCTCATCCTCTCGGCAAAAAAGAGGCACAGTATCTGGAGACAGCCACTGTTGACTCAGTCGAGTAATTACCATCGGCTCTCAAATATAGATAACGGCGTTTTGGTACGGCTATAGCAACTGAATTGATTCGTGCCGGATGACTATACCAGAACACCAATCGAGGCTCGACCTGCCCTAACGCTGTCTAGGCCTATCTATAGCCCCAAACGCATGTGCCAAGTATGACCAGAGACCCAATGCTCACAGCTGATAGAATCCTCTCATATAAATGGGAATTGATCTCAATAGGGATTAAGCCTTATGAGAGTATCAATGTCAAGAGCTATTCTACGTTACTGTTCGCGTAGCGTTGCCCAAGGCATTAGGCTGGCCGGTGTATCCCGGCTTCGTTCCGAGCGACGATCAGATTGCCTGTAAGGGTGCAGTACGGTTTAGCGTGCAAGGTGTACGGTTTAGGGGCAAGGCTTATTCCTGCACCGTAAACCGTACACCATAGATCGCAAACCTCTTCTCCGTCTTATAATCTGAAAATGATTATCATTCTTTAATCGAGGTGTCGCTATGGTTGCTGCTGCACAGCATTCTGTTCCCGTTACGGTGCTGACGGGCTATTTGGGGGCGGGTAAGACCACCCTGCTAAATCGCATTCTCACCCACGAGCACGGCAAGAAGGTGGCGGTGATCGTCAACGAGTTTGGCGAGGTGGGCATCGACAACCAGTTGGTGATCGACGCCGACGAAGAAATCTTTGAGATGAACAACGGCTGTATCTGCTGCACCGTGCGCGGCGACCTGATTCGCATCATTGGCAACCTGATGAAGCGGCGCGACAAGTTTGACCACCTGGTGATCGAGACCACGGGCTTGGCTGATCCGGCCCCGGTGATTCAGACCTTTTTTGTCGATGACGAGGTGCAGACCCAGGCTAGCCTCGATGCGGTGGTGACGGTGGTCGATGCAGCCCACATTGCCCAGCACTGGGAGGCCGACGAAGCTTTGGAGCAGATCGCCTTTGCCGACGTGATCTTGCTGAATAAAGTAGATCTGGTCACTGAAGAAGAGCTGGTGGCCCTAGAGCAGCGGATTCGAGGGATGAATGCGATCGCCACGATCCACCGCACCCGCGACGCCGAAATTGCCATGGACTCTATCCTCGGCGTCAACGCCTTTGACCTGGGCAACGCCCTCAAGATCGACCCCGAGTTTCTCAATGAAACCGCCCACGAACACGACGAAACCGTGGCCTCCATTGCCCTGACCGCACCCGGCACCGTTGACGGAGCCAAGCTGAATCAATGGCTGGGCGCTCTGCTGCGCGATCGCGGCACCGAGATCTTCCGCATGAAGGGCATTCTCAACATTGAGGGCGAAGACTGCCGCTTTGTCTTTCAGGGCGTGCATATGCTGTTTGAAGGCCGCCAAGACCGCCCCTGGCGACCCGACGAAACCCGCAAAAATGAGCTGGTGTTTATCGGTAGAAACTTGGAAGGGATGGGGTTGGAGGAAGGGTTTAGGGGGTGTTTGGTAGGAGGGGTGTCGGGTGTCGGGTTTTAGGTTTTAGGTTTTAGGAGGGGAAAGGGGTGTCGGGTTTTAGGTTTTAGGAGGGGAAAGGGGTGTCGGGTGTTGGGTCTTAGGTTTGGGGAGGGGAGGGGTTAGACTGGCGGGCCTGGATCAGGCGGTTGAGCATGCGGGCGATGGCTGTGCAGTTTTGCTCAATGTGCTGGTATTGTTCCGGGCTAATGTACCCAATTTCTAAAGCAATAATGCTCTGGGTGAGGACTTCGGCGGTTGAGCCTTTAGCGATATAAAAATGTCGAATGGCTTGGGCGTTGGTGTTTAGCTCATCCCCTTCGGCAATGTTGCTGGGAATACTTACCACCGCTCGTCGAATCTGATCCCGCAGCCCAAAATCTCGACCAAAATTCCCCTGGGCAGTAATTTGATAGACCCACACCGCTAGATCTTTGCCTTTTTCCCAAACTTTTAATTCCCGAAATTTTCCCACCTGCAATTTCCCCATCCTGCATCCTCAAGATTTCCCCCCCGACACCCAAATAACCCACCCCTGGCCCTCCCCGGAGGGGATCCCGACACCCAAAACCCGACACCTGACACCTGACACCCAACACCCAAAACCCACTCCCCCCATGCCCAAACCCCTCCTCAACCCCACCTGGCAAACTCTGCTCTCCGACTATGTAACCGCGATCGCCTGGTCACCCGATGGCGCTCGACTGGCGGCCTGCTCGGCGGCGGGGGAAGTGGTGATGTTTGACGCCAAGACGGGGGCATCGATAGCCTTGCAAGAAAAGCGTGGGGCGTCGATGGATGCGATCGCATTCTCCGCTGATGGAAAATTCCTGGCGGCGGGGGGGCAAGCGGGCACCGTGTCGATTTGGCGGCTGGCGGCAGACGCGGCTGAACGGCTGACTGAGCTAGAGAACCCTAGAGTTTGGGTCGATCGCCTGCGGTGGCACCCCCGCTTGCCAGAACTGGCCTTTAGCCTGGGACGCTACGCCCAGGTGTGGAATGCAGTCGAACAATCGGTGGTGGCCACACCAGCGTTTGAGGCCTCGTCGGTGCTGGATCTGGCCTGGCACCCCAGCGGCGACTACCTGACCCTGGCGGGCAATCTGAGCGTGAAGACCTGGCGTCGAGACGATTGGTACGACGATCCAGAGATTCGAGAAACTGGCGGGGCTAGCGGTGCGATCGCCATTTCCCCCGACGGGCAATATCTGGCCTCGGGCAACAATGATCGCACCCTACTGGTGTGGGAGTGGGAGAACCCCTACCCCTGGCAGATGCAGGGGTTTCCGGGCAAGGTGCGACAGTTGGCCTGGTCTGCCCCCCAGGCGGGTTCGCCGCTGCTGGCCTCTGGCAGCGCTGAGGGCATTGTGGTCTGGGCCAAAGCCAAAGACGACGCCCAGGGCTGGACATCCCACCTGCTCGATTTGCACAGCGCTCCGGTAACAGCGGTGGCGTTTCAGCCCCAGTCAACCCTGCTGGCCACCGCCGCTGAAGATGGCTGGGTTTGCCTGTGGCAACAGTCTACCCAAGCGGCCCAAATTCTCGAAGGGGCCGCCGATGGATTCTCGACCCTGGCCTGGTCGCCCCAGGGCAAATATCTAGCCGCCGGGGGCTGTGGGGGAGAGGTGGTGGTATGGGCGAAGGTGATGACGGGGAAGGGGTTTGGGTGAGGGGTTTCGGGTTTCGGGTTTCAGGTATCGGGTTTCAGGTATCGGGTTTCAGGTTTCAGGTATCGGGTTTCGGGTTTCAGGTATCGGGTTTCGGGTTTCAGGTATCGGGTTTCGGGTATCGGGTTTCAGGTATCGGGTTTCGGGTTTCAGGTATCGGGTTTCGGGTATCGGGTTTCAGGTATCGGGTTTC
>JBBSKN010000090.1:0-15674 GCA_038256265.1 Phormidesmidales cyanobacterium | reverse complement strand
GGTTAGCATCAGCGATGCCTTGGGGTCGAGGGCTTCAAAATTGAGCAGGCTAGAGCCGGTTTCGGGAATGGCCACCACCGTTGACTGGGCCAGCCCCCACAGCAGCAGCGGCACCGCCACCACCAGCCCCGTCAGCGGCCCAGCAATGCCCACGTCAAACAGCGCCCGACGGTTGGGAACCGGCGACTTCATTTGAATAAACGCCCCCAGGGTGCCGAGAAAAAACGGCACCGGAATAAAGTAGGGCAGGGTGACCTGCATGCCGTAGCGGCGAGCGGTCAGATAGTGACCCATCTCGTGACAGCCCAGAATAATCAGCAGCGATACCGCGTAGGGCAGCCCGCTAAAAATCAGGGTTGGTGTCTCCTGGAGCTGGGCCTCAGTGACTCCGGCCAGGTAGGTGCCCACCGCCGTGGTAGTAAAGAGCGTCACCAGCAGCAGCCCCAGGGCCAGACCCGGTCGGGTTCGCGCCTCAGATTTACTCCCCTTCTCAGCCTGGGGGTTAGGCACTAGGGCAAACACCGGCTTACCCTGCAACCCCTCCTGAAACAAGACTAGAAAGCGATCGCCGAAGTGACGGCGGATATTTTCTCGCACGGTGTCGTAGGCCACCGTGGGCGTTGCTCTCAGCTTGCCCCGACAGATCATAGCCTGGGGCCGATACTCAATATTTTGCAGGTAATATACCGACCAGGGAAAGCAGCCCTGGAGCATGGCTTCTTCATCTTTATCGATGGGGCGCAGGGCGGGTTTAGGAGGCAACGGCACCGTTAGCTCGAGGCTAGCCCCCTCAGCTTTACCCTCCTGGGGCACCGTAATTCGCCCCTTTTGAATCAGCGCCCAGTAGAGCACCGGGCAGGCGACCAGCAACCCCACCAGCAGGACGGTAGGGGGCGACTCTTCCCCACCGTTGACCACGACCCAACCGGTGAGAATCAGGGCCGGTAACATCATCACCAGCCACAGCAGCCACACGGGAGTACGCGTGATGCGGCTAACACTGCGCTGGAGCAGCACATAGGTCAGCAGACCTAAAACCAGGAGCCAGAAAAACACCATCAAATAGCCATTGGATTGCAACGATCATCACCAGAGCAGACTGCCATAGACATTGGCTCAAGTATGGAGGCTCAGGCATGGGGGACGTAGTTCAGTTAGTATAGGCGTTCACAGATGCTTCCCCCCCTATCGCGCCCCTCGAGTTACGTCAATTACGCCCTTCTTGTTACGCCTCTATGACAGCAGCGTCATCTCCGGTTCCCTCGCCCCAGCCCCTCTCTCAAGCACCACCACTCAAGACACCTAAGACACCTCGCCCGGTGTTCGACACCGTCTATGCCTTTCCCCCCAACCGCGATACCCAGGGCGCCACGGCTTACTTCATTGTAGACAACACACCCGATCAGCAGCCTGCCAACCTGCTGATCGATGCTCCGCTGTGGGACGAGGGCACCTGCGAGTGGCTACTGGCCCAGGGTGGAGTCCGGTGGCTGTTGATTACCCATCGGGGCGGGTTGGGGCGATCGGCAACGATTCAAAAGGCGCTGGGCTGCGAGGTCGTGATTCAAGAACAGGAAGCCTACCTGTTGCCCGATACCCCCACGACTACCTTTCACCACAGTTTCAAGCTTAGCCCCCAGATCGAGGTTTTTTGGACTCCCGGCCACTCCCCTGGCTCCGCCTGTTTGTACTACAGCGCCTACGGCGGGGTGCTGTTTACCGGGCGGCACCTGCTGCCCAATCGAGCCGGAGAGCCAGCACCGCTGCGTCTAGCCAAAACCTTCCACTGGCCGCGCCAGCTTCAGCAGGTCGAGGCGCTCAAGACCCGCTTTACGACAGAAACCCTGGCCCACATTTGCCCTGGGGCCAGTACGGGGCTGCTGCGCGGCGATCGCACCATTGATCGCGCCTACGAAAAGCTGCAAAAGCTAGACATCGAAACGTTCTACAATCACCAGCCCCTGCTTTAATCACTCCCCTTCCCCCCTTCCCCCCCCCAGTTTGCCCCAGTCTCCTGCACCCAGAGGTGAATCTCTCGCGGGTAAAGCAGCCAGGTGCGTTCGTAGGGCTGGCTGAGGGCCTGCACCAGGGGCGACAGATCTTTGATATCCACAAAGACATTGTCGCTGTACACACAGATGCCCTGGTTATAGGTGGTGTAGCCCCGGCTCCAGGTGCGGCGTAGACCGCTGTAATGTTCACCGCTGTAGCCCTGGGCTTCAAGGTGGGTGCGCACGGTGTCTAGCAAACGCTGCTGCTGATTTTCTGTCAGCCGGGTCACTTCTAGAGTCTTGAGCAGGTCGCGGTCTAGGTAGCGACGGCACAGATCGGCCAGCAGCAGATCGGGGCTGTGGCGCCATCGCTGGAGGTGATAAGTAAACACCACATCGTCGCCCGCCAGGTAAGTGTCGAGGGCGAGGGGGTGGTCTGGGGTCAGCAGCCAGGCGGTGACGGTGGGGTCGGCCTCCAGTTTGCCCACGGGCAGGGCGGAGCGGGCGCGCTCAAAGGCTCGCTCCAGCAGCCAGGTAACGGAAATATTTTTGGGATGGTTGTACACCTGCACATACATAAAATGGCGCACCACCAGGTAGTGCTCGATTGCCGACAGGCCTTTGTGGGCGATCACTAGCCGACCGCTGCCCGGCTCAAATCGCAGCGCCATGAGAATGCGATCTAGATCGAGCTGGCCGTAGCTGGCCCCGGTGAAATAGCTGTCGCGCAGCAGGTAGTCGAGGCGATCGCAGTCGAGCTGGCTCGACACCAGCTGCCACACCAGGGCGACCGGGTGCTCGTGGGTGTAGACCTGATCCACTGCCTCAGTCAGTCCTGGGGTGTGCCCCTCGAGGGCATCGTGGATCTCCGGCAGATCGCGAATCATGCGGCGAGTCCACTGCTCATGCTCTAAGCCAAACACCTCTTCGGCGGTGTGGCTAAAGGGGCCGTGGCCAATGTCGTGGAGCAGGGCCGCCACCAGTACCGTGGCCCGGTAGGGGGCCAGCTCTGGGTAGCGCCGCTGGAGCTGGTCAAAGGCGCGACGGGCGATCGCCATTACTCCCAGAGAATGGGTAAAGCGCGAACTCTCGGCCCCGTGAAAGGTGAGGCTGGCGGGGCCAAGCTGGCGAATGCGCCGCAGCCGCTGAAAGGCAGGAGTGTCGATCAGCTGGGTCAGCAGGGCTTCGTCGCGATCACTCACATGGAGCGTAATCGCCCCGTGGAGCGGGTCATGGTACGAGCGGCTGGCCTTAGGCGGCCCAGGTTCAAGAGGCACTGGCCAGCACCGGGGTTTGGCTCAGCATTTCTAGGGCGGCCTGGTACTGGGGGTCGGCCTCGGTGGCTACGGTGTCGCGGTTGAGGGGTACGCTGGCGACGATGCGATCGGGGGTAATGCCCAGCTTATTGATGTCATGGTGGGCCGGGGTTTCGTACTTGGCCACGGTCACCGCCAGCCCTGCCCCGTCAGACAGGTCAAACAGCGACTGAATCAACCCCTTGCCAAAGGTGGTGCTGCCGACCAGGGTGGCCCGGCCATTGTCTTGCAGCGCCCCGGCCAAAATTTCGCTGGCGCTGGCGGTGCCCTCATTCACCAGCACCACCAAGGGCGCATCGGTAACGGCTTGACCAAACGATTCAAAGCTGTCGAGAATGCCCTGGCGGTTGACAGTGTAGACCACAGTTCCCTGGGGCAGCCACAGCCGAGCAATTTCAATTCCCGCTTGGAGCAGACCACCGGGATTGTTACGTAGATCGAGCAGGTAGGCCTCCGCCCCCTGGTCTTCTAGGGTTTGAATAGCCTCGGCCAGCTTCTCCGCTGCGTTGCCGTTAAACTGGCTTAGCCGCAGGTACCCCACTTGCTGACCGGTAGGCGCTGTTTTGAGCGCCGCCACCACCGGGTTGAGGGTAATCACATCTCGGGTCAGCGACACCTGCCGGGGGGTCGCCTCGTCAGGATGGCGCAGCTGTAGGGTGACGGCGGTGCCCTGGGGGCCTCGCATCCGGGCAGCAGCTTCGTCTAGGGTGAGGTCTGTGGTGGCAAACCCATCAATTTCCAGCACCAGATCCTGGGGCCGAATGCCCGCCTGCTCCGCCGGTGAGCCTTCAATGGGGGCAATGACCCGCAGCCAGCCGGGCTGCTCATCTTTAGAAATTTGCAGACCGACCCCGGTCAACTCACCAGCGGTGCTGGTTTGGAGACTGCGGTACTGGCTGGGCAGCAGCAGCCGCGTGTAGGGGTCATCTAACTTGGCTAGCATGGTTTGAATGGCCCTGTAGGTGTCGTCTCGACTGGCAAGGGGCTGGTCTAGGGCACGCTGGCGAGTAAACCACCAGTTTTGGTGGTTGAAGCTTTCATCAACATAGGCTCGGTTGACAATGCGCCACACCTCCGCAATCAGGTTTTGCTCTTCGGTCAGGGCTAGGGCAGGATCGGTCGATAGCCCGCCCACCACCAGCCCAAACAAGCAAAGGCAAAGAATACTGAGACGCAGTAGAGGTCTAATCATAGAGGCAAGGCAGAGGCAGGCGGTGAATGAAAGCGATTGAGATCTGAGTGTTTTAGCTGACAGACAGGATAGCTGATATAGCCATAGCCGACATTATTAGACGTTTTGCTCGCAACGATTCCGGCCTGTCATTCCCGTGAAAACGGGAATCCATTCGAGAGCAGTTATGGGCTATACGGGCTAGTGGATTCCTGCCTACGCGGGAATGACGGCTCTGTTCTAACCTGAGTGGCTACGGTTATAGATAGGGTTCTCATCTAGCCGTAGCCAGATAAACGCACTACCTTGAACGGGTCTATGCCGTGGATTTAAGAATCCGCGACCTGTCCCGCTGTGGGGCGGGCGATTCACACTAGTTTATTGTGGCCAACTTTTTCCCAATTGCGCCGACCTAGGCAAAAATGCTTGCTGCCCTATGGTTTTGGCTACCGTAGATATCAAAACCATTCTGCACCCTTGATCGAGGCTTTTGGAGACCAGGTTCAACACCATGGCCAGCTAACAACGCCGGGATACACAGAGCATTGCGTAACAAAACATTGCGGTAGGGTTGGGCGGTTTAATCTCCCTTCTAAGGCTGGGTGATGGCTTAGGACAGGCTTTTTGGCCCAGTTGCCGATTCTTAGGGATGGCAGGATGCTCTCCAGGGCTTAGAATCTCTATTAGGACTATGAACGTTGCCATTACGGCTATGTTACATTTTTCATTGACGGCAATTATAGATATATAGAGTTAACCGCTTCATGTTTACCAAGCAAGTTACTGACTCTAAGACCTTCCAATGGTTTAACGAGCGGCTAGAGATTCAGGCCTTGGCCGACGACATCTCCAGCAAGTACGTGCCGCCCCACGTCAATATTTTCTATTGCTTGGGCGGTATTACCCTGACCTGCTTCCTGATCCAGTTCGCCACTGGGTTTGCGATGACCTTTTACTACAAGCCTACGGTCACCGAAGCATTTAGCTCGGTGCAGTACCTGATGACCGAGGTCAACTTCGGCTGGCTAATTCGGTCTATCCACCGCTGGTCCGCCAGCATGATGGTGCTGATGATGCTTCTCCACGTGTTTCGGGTCTATCTCACCGGTGGCTTCAAGAAGCCCCGCGAGCTGACCTGGGTGACCGGCGTGGTGCTGGCAGTTATCACTGTGACCTTTGGCGTTACCGGCTACTCTCTGCCGTGGGATCAGGTGGGCTACTGGGCGGTGAAGATTGTGTCTGGGGTGCCGGGCGCGATTCCGGTGGTGGGTTCTACCGTGGTTGAGCTGATGCGCGGCGGTGAAGCCGTTGGGCAATCGACCCTGACTCGCTTTTATAGCCTGCACACTTTTGTTCTGCCCTGGGCGATCGCAGTGTTTATGCTGCTGCACTTCCTGATGATTCGCAAGCAGGGTATCTCTGGCCCGCTCTAAGGGGCTGAGTTTGGTTTGCCCCCAATGGTTTGGGGGCTGGTGGGCAGAGTGTTTGGTTTCTACCGTACCGTTTGCCCTGACGAGATAGTTTAGATTTGGGCCTAGCCCAACCGGCTGTAACAGGAGAAGTTTTTGCATGGCAACTATTAAAAAACCGGATCTAAGCGATCCCAAACTGAGAGAGATGCTCAAACAGGGCATGGGGCACAACTACTACGGCGAACCCGCTTGGCCCAACGATCTGCTCTACATTTTTCCCGTTGTGATCTTGGGCACTATCGCCTGCTGTGTGGCCTTGGCCGTGCTCGACCCTGCTTTGGTGGGTGAGCCTGCTAACCCCTTCGCCACCCCGCTAGAAATCTTGCCCGAGTGGTATCTGTACCCCACTTTCCAGATTCTGCGGATTGTTCCCAGCAAGCTGCTGGGCATTGGCGCGATGATCGCCATTCCTCTAGGGCAGATGCTGGTGCCCTTCATTGAGAACGTCAACAAGTTCCAAAACCCCTTCCGTCGCCCTTTGGCTACCACCATGTTTTTGTTTGGCACGGCGGTAACTTTATGGCTGGGTATTGGCGCTACTTTCCCCATTCAAGAATCGCTGACCCTAGGCTTGTTCTAGGCGGTTGACTCTAACTTGTTATGCAAGGCCTGCGCAGAACTGTATCGTTTTACGCAGGCCTTTTTGCTGTGGGTATACTCTTTCGCTAAGCTAAATTTAAGAGTTGTGGCAAGCGTTGAGACAGGAGTAGGGTATGGCAAGGACGAAGACCCGGCGAGAGCATTTGCAGGTGGTGAGCAAGCTAGATGTGGTGGCCCAGGTGCAGCTCTGGTTTCGCGAGACCTGTCGCTCGCTAGAGGGGGAGTCGGCCTGGGTGGGCAACCACTGCGATCGCCTGGCCCTAGCGTTAACCGAAGGTTTCACCAATGCCGTGCGTCACGCCCATGCCCACCTGCCGCCCGAAACTGGCATTGACATTGACCTAGCCCTAGGCACTGATCGGGTCGAGATTCGCATCTGGGATCACGGTGCTCCCTTCAACCCAGAACTGCTGCCTGAACCCCAGCCGGGGGAGCTGTTAGACAGCGGCTACGGCTGGTTTTTGCTGCGGCGCTTGGCCGACAAGGTGACCTATCAGCGTTCCCAAGATGGGCGCAACTGCCTGTCGATTGTGGCCTGTCGCTTGCAAAACACGGCCCCGGTGCTGTCTAATGGGCGATCTGGTTGGGGTCTGCCCTGAGTCAGATCTAGGCCATTGGCCGCTACAGGCGAGATCGCGCCTGCGCCGCCAATGCCCGCGACCCGGCTAAGGTTTACATGGTGCCCTGTGCGGTAGATGGTTTGCTGGGTTTGTGCCCACTGAAGCTCTCTAGGTGCCTGCCAGAGGCGCTAGCCCCAGCGCTACAATACGGGATGAGGTCCGCTGCTGATCGCCGTGCGCCCTCGCCGTTGCTGCCCGGAGACCGACCCCTGTGAACCCAAATCGATCTAACCAACTTCAGCTCAATTTCTCGGGCCTGGGCTGCTGGGTCGCCATTCTCGCTACCATATGGCTGCTGGGAGCTGTGGGCCTGGGCTGGATAGTGAAGTCGCTGGCGGTGCTGGTGGTGCTGGTGCTAGTGGCCCCGGTTTTGGGCTTTGTGGGACTGCGATTTTGGCTGCGGCGCAACCTGGTTCAGGGGCCTTGCCCGGTGTGTAACAGCGCCCTCACGGGCATCAAGGGAGCCGAGACCGCCTGCCTGAGCTGCGGTACCCCGCTGCGAGCTGAGGCCGATGGCTTCTCGCGGCTGACTGAGGCGGGTACCATTGATGTCAGCGCCGTGGACGTAGTGGATATCACGGCTGAAACCAAAACCATTCTGCCTGAAGTAGATTAGTGCTTGACCAAGCTCATTGTGCCAGGGGCTAGGGGGCAGGGGTTCGAGGTTTAAGGTATACGGTTTGCGGTTCACGGCATGCCTTAAACCGTAGACCGTGAACCGCTCACCCTCCTCACCTATCATCTTCGGCTTGGCAGCGGGCTAGGGTTCCTTGGTCCGCCGGTTTCGGTCTAGCGGTTACGATCATCTCTATGTCGAAGTGAGTCTGTGTTGTTAGGATAGATATCAACACGATTTAGTACGCCTGGAACGCATCCTATGCCCGCCGCCATTCAAGTCGAGAAAACCAAGCTCAAGCAGCCGCCTCTGGAGATTCATACCCTAGGCGATCGCGTGCTGCGCCAGCCTGCCAAACGGGTGGCCAAGGTTGACGACGAGATTCGTGCCCTGGTGCGAGAAATGCTGCAAACTATGTACAGCGCTGACGGCATTGGCCTAGCGGCCCCCCAAGTGGCGGTCAATAAGCAGCTGCTGGTGGTCGATATCGACCCAGAAGATGCCGCTAATCAGCCCCTGGTGCTGGTCAATCCCAAAATCATTAAAGTCTCTAAGGAGTTGGTCACCGGGCAGGAGGGCTGTCTCAGCATTCCCGGCGTCTACCTTGACGTCGTGCGTCCGGCAGCGCTAGAAGTTTCCTACAAAGATGAAAATGGGCGACCCCAAAAGCTCCAGGCCAGCGACCTGCTGGCCCGCTGCATTCTCCACGAGATGGATCACCTCACCGGGGTGCTATTTGTTGACCGGGTGGAAAATGCCCTGGCCCTCAACCAAGAGCTAAAAAAGAGCGGCTTTTATGCCAAGGATGTACAGGCGGTAACGCTCTAGGGACGTGCTCTACAGACATGTTCTGGGGACGTGCTAGACTGCCCCGAAGATAGGGAGCTAGTTACCTATCCCAGCCTTGTTTAGGAGAGAGTTTTGTGACCCCGAAAAGTAGCCTGTTACTGGGTGGTTCATGCGTGGCGGCGATCGCAGCGGTAGGTTCGATTTTTGAGCTGTCTTCTGGCAGTCCTGAATTGGGCACGGTACCTACTACCATTATTTTGGGTCTTTGCCTGCCGCTGGTGGCGGTTTTATTCTACGGGGCGGTCAAAGATGCCAAGGCTAACCAAGAGGAGTGAGCCGATTTTAGGCTGAGATGCAGAGATGATGGCGATCACCGGAATCCTAAAGCTAATCACCGCGTCTACTCCCAGAAGCCACTCAACTAGAAATTACTCATTGAGGATGAAGCCATGGAGCCTAACCGAGACACCCCTTTGCTGACTCGGCGATCACTGCTGGCAGCTGCTGCTACCGGGTCTGTCGTTGTGCTGCTGGGTCGTCCCGCCCAGGCCTACGACGTGGTGCTCAACCCCACCGCCCCTGAACTGGGAGACACGATTTCGGTCATCGCCATTCCCCGCACCCCGGCCTCCAGCCAGCCGATGATCACGGTCAACGACAGCATTGAGTACCCCACATTCCCCATCGGTAACGGTCAATATCGCGCGCTGATACCCACCAGCCCCCTCAACCCACCGGGGCGCATGGTGATTCGCGTCATTGGCACGGGCGAGACCCGCAACCTGGCGGTGGGGCTAAAAAATCGCAGTTTTCCCACCCAGCGCATTACCCTCTCGCCCAGCAGCAGCAACCTGGGCACCCAGCACGAGTTTGACCGAGTCGCCGTCTTTAAGAATCTGGTCACCCCTGAACGCTACTGGAATGGTGCTGTGCAGCGCCCTAATTCGGGCCGCGTCAGCACCCAGTACGGCGTGCGCCGCTACTACAACGGCGTGTTTGCCCAAGACTATTACCACCGCGGGCTAGACTACGCCGCCCCCACCGGCTCGCCGGTAATGTCTCCCGCCGGCGGACGCATCGCCCTAGTAGGCCGCGTCTCGGATGGGTTTGAGCTGCACGGCAACACCATTGGCATTGACCACGGCCAGGGGGTGTTGAGCATTATGATTCACCTCAGCCGCATCGATGTCAACGAGGGGGATCTGGTGCAGCCGGGGCAGACGATTGGGGCCGTGGGCAACACCGGGGCATCTACGGGGCCGCACCTGCACTGGGGGCTGTATGTGAATGGAGTGTGCGTGGACCCAGCTCCGTGGCTGTCGGGGCGGTTTTAGGGGATGAGTAGGTGCAATGAACAGCTACACAATTTTGGCCCAGACCCAGCGGCAGCGGGTGAGCGATGGCGCAAGTGCTGCACTGCTGAGCGGCTGCGAAGGCGCGGCCCAGACCTTGGTGCTGGTGTGGCCGCAGTTGGGGGACTTCGACAGTTTGGAGTATGCCTGGTGGGTGCAGCGGGGGGCTGCGGATCTGCGTGGGACTGCGGTGCGGGCGGTGGGCATTGGCGATCGCGCCTCTGGTCAAAAGTTCTGCGATTACACCGGCTTTCCCCCCGAGCACCTGTTTGTGGATGAGACCGCCGCCCTGCACCGAGAGCTAGGGCTGTACGAAGGGCTGACGCTGAAACCGCCGGGGCTGAAGCCGGGGCAGGCGGCTTGGCTGAACCTGATGCTGATGTGTGCGGGCATCAAAAGCCCTGGCACGCTGAGGGAGGTGCTGCGGGGGTATACGGGCGATCGCCGCGCCCCCCAGCTGATTGGTGACGATGAAGTGGTGAAGGCAGGGCCGCTGCCGCCGCTAACGGGCAAAGCCTTTGACATTGTTGGCGGCGGCGGCTTTCAGCGACCCATTGAGCTGGCCACCCTGCGCCTGCGCAACATGACCGAGGTGCTGAGCCACTGGGGCACCTACGTGCCCAATGCCGCGTACCTGACCCAGCGGGGCGGCACGTTTTTGTTTGATGCCCAGGGAAACCTACTGTACGAGCATCGCGATCGCGGCATTCTCGGCTTTGCCGAGACCATGGCCAATCCGCTGGCCTTTGTGGAAGAATATGTCTCTGAGAATATTCCATCTCAATAAACGTCCTCTTCGAGGTCGCAAACTTAGCCCGGTTGGCCTGCTGCCGTAAAACGCTGGATAAGTATTTAGCTGGAATAATCTAATGCTGCTCGTGTTTGAGAATGGCTATGGCGTGGCTTGAAACCCTGGAGGCGCGGCTTGAAGATATTGTCTTAGTCACTACCTTTTGCCTAGAGGCAATTTCGGTGCTGTGCGTGGTAACGGGGTTACTCAAAACCGCTCGCCTGACCTTTAATCTCAATCGCCGGGGAAAAGAGTTTCCGTTTAACCGGGTGCGGCTGCGGTTTGGTACCTGGCTGGCCCTGGCCCTAGAGTTTCAGCTGGGGGCCGATATTTTATCGACCACCGTGGCACCTACCACTCAAGATTTGATTAAGCTGGCGGTGATTGCCGTTATTCGCACGTTTCTCAACTACTTCCTAGATCGAGAAATAGCCGCCGAAACAGCCCTAGAGCGCGAGCAAGCTAAGATTCGCGCGGAGTTAAAGACTCTAGATAAGGCCTAATCGTCTGCCAAGCCGAAAGGGACAGGTTAGTGGGTCAAGTCCAGAGGAGGAGTTCTGTCGGCGGGAAACCTACAGATCCTGCTCGGGACTTGGTGTAGCCCGCTGCCCAGCGCCTTCGTTGAATAGGTCATAACGCTGACCCAGAGGGTTTGGTATCGGGCGATCGCGGCGGCAGATTTTCTAACAGCACCTTATCGACCCGGCGGCCATCCATGTCTACCACCTCAAAGCGCAGCCCCTGCCACTCAAAGAAATCGCCCGAGTTGGGAATGCGGCCCATGTGGCGGATCATAAAACCCGCCAGAGTGTGGTAGTTGTCTTCGTCTTCGCTGAGCTGCTCTCGGTTGAGCAAGTTTTTAAGCTCATCTACCGGCAGCAACCCGTCGAGCAGCCAGGAGCCGTCTTCTCGCTGCACCATCATCGGGTCGTTGACGTCTTCGATTGAAGGCAGGTCGCCGACGATCGCCTCCACCACATCGTTGAGGGTGACTAGCCCCTCCACGCCGCCGTACTCGTCGAGCACCATGGCAAAGTGAGTGCCAGAGGTCTTAAACAGCTCTAGCACCTTGAGCACATAGGTGCTCTCGGCTACAAACAAAGGGGGCTGCACCAGGCTGAGCAGGGTGACGGGCGGGGTTGATTGGCTCAGGTAGTTGGGCAACAGCGCCTTGAGCGAGACCACCCCGACGCAGTCATCAATGCCGTTATTGCACACCGGAAAGTGGGAGTGGGCGCTCTGCATGACCAGTTCGCTGTGTTCGGCAAAGGAGGCGTCTACCTTCAGCCATTCAATGTCGGTGCGGGGGGTCATGATCGCGCGAATTGGGCGATCGCCTAGCTGCAAGACCCGGCCCATCATTTCTTGCTCGGCCACCTCAAAGTTACCGGCCTCGGTGCCCTGGTCGATCAGTAGGCGCAACTCTTCTTCAGTGATGGCGGCTGCGGGGCGCTCTTTCAGCCCTAGGAGGTTGACCAGAAAGCTGGTCGAGACCCCCAGCAGCGCCACCAGCGGAGCGGCCAGCCGAGACAGCTTATGCATTGGCCCCGCCACCTGACAGGCGATCGCCTCGGGGTAGCTGAGGGCAATGCGTTTGGGCACCAGTTCTCCTACCACCAGCGATAGGTAGGTAATCGACCCCACCACCACCGCCAGGCTGACCAAGTCGCTGTAGGGGGCGAGGGCAGGCATCTGGTCTAGGCTCAGACGCAGGCTGTTGGCCACGGTGGCCCCCCCCAGGGCACCGCTGAGAATGCCAATCAGGGTGATACCAATCTGCACCGTCGACAAAAAATTGTTGGGGTTGTTGGCCAGTTTGAGGGCCAGGCGCGCCTTGACATTGCCCTGCCGCGCTCTTTGCTCTAGGCGGGCTTTGCGGGCCGACACCAGCGCAATCTCTGAGCCTGAAAACACCCCATTGGCTACAATCAGCAGCAGAATGAATACACTTTCGAGGGCAATGGCGGACATAAGTTAGACGTTAGGGGGGTGGGGCTAGGCCTGCCCCCCAGAATAATGGATTGAGTCAGGGATTTGTGGCTATTTTTGAACGGCTATTTAACAACCCTTTGGTCGCTATGACCGTCTGCCGTGGTAGAAGAAAAAGGCTGTCTTCTCTCTGCGCGCTTTGCTGACTGTAACCCGTCTGCTGCCCCCCAATGCCGATGCCCCCGTGGTGGCGACCCTGTCGCTGGTGGCGAGCGATCGCGCCCGGTCGCGCCATCGGTTCACCGCAGACGAGGGCACCCCGGTCTACCTAAACCTGCCCCGAGGCACGGTGCTGCGCGGCGGCGATCTGCTGGGCAGCGACGATGATGGTTGGATTCGGGTGGTGGCTAAGCCCGAGCCGGTGGTGGTGGTCACCGCCCAATCTGGCTTTGATTTGATGCGGGCGGTCTATCACCTGGGCAACCGTCATGTTTCCCTACAGCTGGCCCCCGACAGTCTCAGGCTAGAGCCTGACCCGGTGCTAGAAGCCATGCTGACCCAGCTGGGCGGGCTAGAGCTAGCCACCGCCACCCTGCCCTTTGAACCCGAAACCGGAGCCTATCGCTCGGTCGCCCACCGCCACGACCCCAGCCACAACCATGACCACAACTGACGCTCAGGCCCTGCTGCGGCTGCTGCAGCTCACCAGCCCCGCCCTGCCCGTGGGGGCCTATAGCTATTCTGAAGGGCTAGAGACCCTAGTCGAGCAGCAGGGAATCGCCACGCCCAGCCACCTGGTGGCCTGGCTAGAGCAGGAGCTGACCTGTGGCATGGTGGTACTCGACAGTGCTGCCGTGGGTCTAATCTACAAAGCGGCCACCCGCGATGATGTGAATTCTATGGGGAAACTTGCCAACGGGGAGCTTGCCCAGGCAGAAGTCATTGCGGCGATTAATCACGAGCTTTCGGCCCTGCGCGACAGCGAAGAAACCCGTCAGCAAAGCTGGGACATGGGGCGATCGCTCGTGCGCATGGCCACCCACCTGCACCCCGACCTGAAGCCCTGGTTTAGCGCTGCGGGCAACCCCTGTAACTTTGCCGTGGCCTTTGCCCTGGTGGCGGCCCAATGGCAAATTGACGGACGATCAACCGTGCTGGGCTACCTGCACAGCTGGGCCGCAAACCTGATCACCAGCGCCGTGAAGCTGGTGCCCCTGGGGCAGACCGTGGGGCAAGAGATGCTGCTGGGGCTATACCCAGCCCTGGAGGCGGCGGGCGATCGCGCCCTTTCTACCCAAGCCCTAGACGAACTCCCCCTCAGCAGCTGGGGTACCTCGTTGGCGACCATGCAGCACGAAGCCCTGTACACCCGGCTGTTTCGCAGCTAGTGCTTTGTCAAGCTTTAATTTGTAGGTTGGGTGAAGCGCTAGCGGAACCCAACAAAGGCTTCCTGCTGTTGGGGTTTCTCCTCTGGAGACGCTACGCGAACACTTCGTTGCACCCAACCTACGCGAACCCTAATTTTTAGTTTTGACGCTGCGCTAAAAGTCGAAATAAATATACGGCAGCGTCTCCGCCGGAGCCAGCAGCCAAGCCAGCCCGCTAAACAGCGGCACCAGCAGCAGCTTTACCGGCCAGCTCAGCTCTAGTTTTAGCCCCCGCTTTACCGCGTAGCTAGCGGCCATGAGCCCTACCACGCCCCACAGCAGTAGCAGCAGCTGAGTAAAGGTAAACCCCAGCGATTCTAAATAGACCAGCTGGTTAAACTGGGCATCGGACGGGGTGCCCCACAGCCGCTGCCAGGCCAGCGTGTACTGCTGCGGGTCGGGCAGGCGGAAAAACAGCCAGCTAAAGAACACCAGCCCCTGGGTGAGCAGCCAGCCCAGGCCCGTGCCCGGCAGCGTCGCCCAAAAGCCTTTGATCGGTGGGCTGGCCTTGCCCCACACCTGGGTCAACCGATGCACTACCAGCCCGGCCCCGTGCAGAGCACCCCAGATCAGAAAGCCCCAGTTGTTGCCGTGCCAGATGCCCGCAATCAGCATGATCGTCATCAGGTTGAGACAGGTGCGGGCCAGGCCCTGGCGCGACCCCCCCAGGGGAAAGTAGAGGTAGTTGCGCAGCCAGTCGCCCAGGGTGATGTGCCAGCGCCGCCAAAAGTCGGCCAGGCTGGTGGTGAAGTAGGGTGAGTCAAAGTTTTGCGGCAGATTAATGCCCATCAGCAGGGCGCTGCCCCGAGCAATATTGACGTAGGCGCTGAAGTCGAGGTAGAGCTGGAGGCCGTAGGCAAAGGTGGCCAGCCAAATATCGGCGCTGCCCGCTCTAGGCAGGTTGTCAAAGCTGAGGTTGACCAAAATGGCGATGTGGTCGGCGAATAGCAGCTTTTTCATTGCCCCGTAGGCGATCAGCCACAGCCCCTCGACGGCGGTGTTGAGGCCTGGCGGCTGGTGCTGCTCAACCTGGTCAATGAAGGGGTGAAACCGGGTAATTGGCCCCGAGATCAGCTTGGGGAAGTAGAGCTTGTAGGCGGCAAAATCAGAGAAATTGAGCGCGGCGGGCGAGCCTCGGTAGACATCGACCAGGTAGGCGATGCACTCAAACACAAAGAAGCTCAGCCCTAGGGGCATGAGGATACGGGTGAGGGTGTCGTCGGAGCCGGTGGGCAGCTCTAGCCCCAGCCAGCGCAGCAGCCCTTCGGCGTATTTAAAGCCCAGCAGCAGCGCCACGTTGATGCCAATGCCCAGCCACAGCAGGCGGGTGCGGCGCTGGTTCCAGCCGCGCTCGGCCAGCTGCCAGCGAGGGTTAGGAATGCGCCAGTCGAGGGGAGCGGCGATCGCATTGCCAACCAAGAACGTCACGATCAGCAGCACCACCATCAGCAGCAGGTACTGCACCTGAATTGAAGCATAGAAGATCAGGCTGGCCACCACCAGCAGCCACAGCCGCGCCTGAAGCGACTCCAGCGTCCAAAACACGCCGACGACGCTGAGCAAAAACAGGGCGTAGACCAGGGAGGGTAGGGTCATGGGGT
>JBBSKN010000089.1:0-15708 GCA_038256265.1 Phormidesmidales cyanobacterium | reverse complement strand
CGAGGCTTCAAATACCTCGCTGATGTGATTGAAGGAGTCAAGTTCAACAATGGCATTAGGGTCGATGACAACACCGAGTTAACCCCACAGCAGGACGCCGCTTGATTTCCTGCCGTACACCAGATTTGACTATATCTCCTGCCAATCTGAGTCATGCTCTCGCTTGTCGTCGTCAAGCGCTAAAGCATTGCGGTAATGGTCAAAGTAGGCTTCCAGCTTTCCCTGGGCAGTTTCCCAACCTTTGGGTGAGATAATCCGCTGATAACGCAGCATTTGCGATCGCACCACCTGGTGATACATCCAGCTACCCCGCTGTTCTTTCACAAAGGGCATGGTTTTCAGCCACGCAAACAGGGCATCGGCTTCCTCTTCGCCAGTCAGTTCAGCGATGATGTCGCGGTTAAACTTGCGGGGCAGGGCGGCGGCCAGGGCAATCTGGCGTTGTTTGGGGTCTTCTACCCATTTCAGAAAGCGTTCTACGGCGGTGTCGCTGGGTTCGCTTACCTGGTCGGGGGCGTCCGGTGAGCCAAAGGCCAGAGTCGCCACCAGCAGAGGCAACTTGCCAGACAGGTGCAAAATTATCTCCACCACCTTGGGGCTAGTAATGCCCTTGCGATGCAGATATTGCTTGGCTTCCTCCTCAGTAAATGGCTCCAGCGGAAACCGGGCAATCAGGCCATCGTAGGCAGCCCAATGATTATCGGCCAGGGCATGGCGTCCCGCGATGGTGATCACAATATTTGAGGGCACATCGCCATACTTGCCCTCCAGCACATCCCGCAGCCAGACGTCTAAGAACTCATCGGTCTGCTCGTAGGTATCAAAAAACAGCGCGACACAAACCTGCTGTGCCACAGTGCAGAGATCCTGCAAAAACAGCGGAGTCAAAACCGTAATAGGCTCTTGAATGAGCTGCACTTCATCCTTATTGCGCAGCTTCTTGGCCACATAGCTGGCCCATTCACCCGCCTGGGTTGAGAGGGTGTCTTCATCCACAAAGTCGAGCACGGCACCGCCCACCGGCACCCGCCGCCCCAGCTTTACCCCCGCCTTCACCACTGTTTTGCCCACAAAGGCCGAAAACCCCTGGGGCGCTTCAGGGTCAGTCTCTAGCTCCTGCTTGCGCTGGCGATAGAGGCGGTAACGCTCGGTAAACTGGTTGAGCTTGTAGCCCTGCTGAGCAAACTGCTCTGCCAGGCGACCCATCGCTTCCGGTACGCTAGTTTCGCTTTCGTCGGTGTAGGCGACTGTCGCCTTAGCATCCTGGGCCGATTTTGAAAACTGCTTGAGCAGGGTGCTTTTGCCCACGCCGCCCTGCCCCCAGGCATTGAACAAAAAGCGACGCTGGTTGTCATCCAGCGACACCTTGAGGTTATGGCTAAAGGCATTGAGATAGTCGTCTCGCCCGACAAAATCAGACTGCTGGCGCTGCCTGAGAATCTCTTGCAAGCTCTTGGGCGGTTGCGAAGGAGGCATATTGTCGGTGCAAAAAGGCGGTTAGTCCCTATTTTGGCAAGTCTGCTCCAAAAAGGACAACTTCTGGGTAATGCACCTCTTCAAGTCATGTTGTACCCAACGGGCGTCTCGCTGATCGGTAGAGCAGGCGGATAGTCGCTCCCCAAATTGAAACGGTCTATGGCCTGGGCTACCGTCTCAGAGTGCCGAGCCAGAGGTTCTGTCGCATTCGCCCTTCTGAATCGGGGGTAACCAAGAAGGATTGAGTATCAGTCTTTCTTCTCTAGGCGAAACAAAACCACCACTACGGCAATTACCGCCAGCTGCACGCCCAGATTGGGCAACGCACTACCCACATCGCGCCCGGCCAACAGCTGGGCCAAAAAGGTAAACGCCCCGATCGCCCCAGAGGCCCCCACGGCCCCATAGATAAACTTGCGCAGCCCCCGATAGGGGGCCTGGGCATCAGCCTTGAGGCGCGCATATTTTTCGGTACTCATGCCCTTGGGGGGTCGGTCTTGGGGAGCGGGGTCAGGCGTCATAGGGGGAGCAATACGGGAGTGAAGGGGTGAGGAGTGAAGGAGTTTTGTTATCGTACCGGGTCTGGCTAGCGGCTGGCTCGCGGGGCTGTGGTGGTAAAGGCCTGCCGTAGGGTTTCGACCCGCTGGGCGACGGTCTCCGGCGGCGGCGAGATCCACAGTGACTCGTAGAAGAAGAATGCCACGCCCGCGTAGGCGCGATCGCGCACCGCCGCCATCTGGTCAGTAATAAAATCCATCTTCACCGGGGCGGCCCGTAGCCCGCTGAGAACGCCAATACTGACCGGAATTTTGCGCCGCGCCGCCTGGATAGTGGGCTTGTTCATCTCCCACATGAAGCGGTTTTGGTCACTGCGGTAGACCTGAATCACCAGCTCATCGACAATGCCCCGGTTGACCCACGCGGGCCAGTCTTGCAGGTAATTGACGTAGGCAAAGGGGTAAGGGTTGGGCGAAATCGACACCACCGCATTGGGGCGGCGGGCCTTGACCAGCTTGTAAACCTCGGCCAAAAAGTCAGAGATTTTGTTGGCCCGCCATGCCACCCACTCGGCGTCTTGGGGATTGTTGGGGGGCACTCGACCGCCGTGCTCGGCCCGGTAGAGGTTGATGGTGTAGGGGTCGTAGCCAAAGTCGACCGGCAGGCCCAGGTGGTCGTCAAACTGGAAGCCATCCACCTCGTAGTTGGTCACCAGGTCGTTGATCAGCTCCAGCTGAAACTTCTGCACCTGGGGGTGAAAGGGGTTCATCCAGCGGCGCGGAATGCGGTTGCCCTCCATCCAGATACCGGGGTCGTCTAGGAGAGTATCGTCGGGCAGAAATTCATCTACCTGGGCAAGCCGCTGGTCGGCCCGGTGCTTTTCGCGGGCCAGGTCGCTGGTTTTGGCCTGATCTAGCGCCGTCAGCCTGATCGCATCGCCAATCTTGCCGCTACGGCGGGGAGTGGGGATGGGCAGCTCTACCTGCTTTTGGGTAAACCAGTCGGGGTGGCGGCGATAGAGCTCGTAATTGGCGGGGGCCATGAAGCCAAACTCAAACCAGGGCACCACGGCCATGCCGCGAGCGTGGCCAAAGTCTACGGCCTCCTGCATCATGTCGCGATCGCTCTCGCTGGCCGGGCCTGGGGCGCGCAGATCGCCCATCAAATGCTGGCTCACCCCCAACTCGCGCTTGGCAGTGGCGCTGGGGTAGAGGGTGTGGCCATAGTTCCACACCACGGGGTAGAGGGTGTTGAAGTTGAGGTCGGCCAGACGATTGACCGCCGACTCCAGCGCTGCGGTCGAGAACAGCACCTGGCTATCAATGTTGGTCAGCCACACGCCGCGAGTTTCGCGGGCGGGCAATGCCACGGCAGGGGTTTGGGCCTGGGCCACCCAGGCCGGGTCAATCCATCGCCGCAGGGCCGGGTTGGGCGCGGCGCGACACAGCAGGGCGGCGGCTTCGCCCCGAGTCAGGCGCTGGGTGGGGTTGAGGCGATCGCCCTGGGGATAGTTGACCACCACGCCCAGGGTCAGGGCGGTGGCCACCCCCTCGCGGGCATACTCGGGCACCTGGCGACCATCCTGTAGGCTGGCGTTGATCAAGGTGTTAGCAGCGATTTGGTAGTTGCCGCCCAGCTTGGTGGCCAGGGCCATGATGGCCTCAGCCCGCACCAGGGGGCGATCAGGCTGAAAATATTGGTCGGGGTAGTGGGCCGCCACCGTGGGGGCCGTAGCCACCCCCAGCGCTCGCTCCAGCGGGTTTGCCCAGTTCTGCACTGGCCCCGGTGGCGAAAGTTGGTTGAGCAGGGCCACATAGTCGCCCCAGAGAATGGCCTCGTCGGGGTAAAATCGCCCGCTGCGGTCTGGGGTCAGCATTCTCGCCTGGGCCAGACCGGTAATGCAGTCTTTGGCCCAGTGATTTTGAATGTCGGTAGGAATGATCGGCGGCGGTGCAGCTGGGGGAAATTCTATCTGTTCTATCTGATTAGACAGAAATTGCTTAGGGCTAGCAGCGGTGAAGCTGGGGGCGATCGCCCCATCCGATTTGGCCAGCAGGGGCAATATCCCCGGCCCCGCCAGGGCCAGCACCAGCGCCGCTCCAAAGCAAACCAGTGATCGCATCCACCCCTTCCCCATCCAATCCCTACCGTTCCACTTCATCCGCCTCATCCTCCACTCCGTTTAGCCTGATAGCCCTTGGCGATCAGCAGGTCTACTAGTTTTTGGGCGTGGTCGCCCTGAATCTCAATGGCATCGTCTTTGGCGGTGCCGCCCGTGCCGCACTGGGCCTTGAGCTGCTTGGCCAGGGCCGTGAGCGCATCGGGGCTGTGCTGAAAGCCATTGACAATGGTGACGGTTTTGCCGCCGCGCCCCTTGCGGCTCACCTGTACCCGCACCGTTTGCTGGCTGGGGGGGCGATCGGGCACCGCCCGCGCCATCGGGTCGGCGGGGCCAAACTCGCGGTAGGCGTGGCGATCGCCCGCTCCAGATTTAGCCCCAGATTTCGATTTACCCTTAGCCATAGGCTTTCACATAGACTGCCTGATTTATACCATTTGGAGGGGAGACGGTTTGCGGTTTGCGGTTTGCGGCTTGAACCGTACACCGTGCACCCGATCCCCAACACCCGACACCCAACACCCTTCCCCCCCGCCCCCGTTACACTACAGATAAAACCACTTCCCCGCCCTATGCAACTTCACCTCACGGTCTGGCGGCAGCCCAGCGCCAGCGCCTCCGGTCAGTTTCAGCGCTACACCCTGGCCAATGCCCACCCTGACATGTCGTTTTTAGAGCTGCTTGACGTGCTCAACGAGCAGCTGATTCACGCCGGGGCCGACCCGGTGGAGTTTGACCACGACTGCCGTGAGGGCATCTGCGGCTCCTGCGGGGTGATGATCAACGGTAAGGCCCACGGCGGGCGACCTGAGACGGCGACGTGCCAGCTCTACATGCGGCACTTCAACGACGGCGACGAAATCACCATCGAACCCTGGCGGGCCAAGGGGTTTCCGGTGATTAAAGACCTGGTGGTTGACCGGGCGGCCCTCGATCGCATTGTCATGGCCGGGGGCTATATTTCAGTCAAAACCGGGTCGGCCCCCGAGGCCAACGCCATTCCTATCCCCAAGACCAAGGCCGATGCCGCCTTTGACTACGCTGCCTGTATTGGCTGCGGGGCCTGCGTCGCGGCCTGCCCCAATGCCTCGGCCTCCCTATTCACCGCCGCTAAAGTAGCGCACCTGGCGCTGCTGCCCCAGGGCCACCCCGAACGCCACCAGCGGGTACTGGCTATGAGCGACCAGATGACCACCGAGGGCTTCGGTGACTGCTCTAACCACGGCGAGTGCCAGGCGGTGTGCCCTAAGGGGATCTCTATCGATGCGATCGCATCCATGCGCCGTGAGTATGTCCGAGCAACCTTGGGCCGCTAGTCTTCTGCCAAGCCAACGATGACAGGTCAGTGGGGTTTACGGTACACGGTGTAAGGTTCACGACCGGCCCTAAACCTTACACCGCATACCGCATACCGTGTACCCAACACCCAACACCCGACACCCGACACCCGACACCCAACACCCAACACCCCTACTGCGCTTGCCACACCCGCACCGTGCCATCCCAGCCAGCGCTGACCAGGGTTTTGCCGTCGGGGGCAAAGTCTACCCCCCACACCCAGCCCTCGTGGCCCGGCAGAATTGCCACCAAACGACCTTGCACCATATCCCACAGGCGAATGGTGCTGTCGTTGCTGGCGGTAGCCAGCAGGTTGCCGTCGGGGCTAAAGGCCAGGCCATTGACCGGGGCCGGGTGGGCCTTAAAACAGGTGGTTTCGCGACCGCTGTTGAGCTTCCAAAAGCGCACGGTGCAGTCGGCGCTGGCGCTGGCCAGCAGCCAGTTATTGGGGCTGGCCGCCACCGCTAACACTTCGCCCCGGTGGCCGCTCAACACGTGGTTGGTGCCCTTGCCCCTGAGGCGATACAGGCGAATGGTTTGATCTTGGCTGCCGCTGATTAGGGTACTGTCGTCAGGGCTGACGGCGATGGAGCGCACCCAGTGGGTATGGCCGTTGAACTGGTGCACAAGGGCTTGATCCTTCAGCCGCCAGGCGCAAATTTTGTGGTCTTGGCCACCGCTAAACAGATATTTGCCGCTGGGGCTAAAGGCCACGGCCCGCACCCAGCTGGTGTGGCCCTCAAGCTGGCCCAGGGGGCGACCGGTGGCCAGCTCCCACAGGTAAATGGTGTTGTCATTGGTGACGCTGGCAACGCAGGTGCGATCGGGGCTGACGGCCACGGCCCGCACCCAGGCCTGGTGGCTGTCGATGGTCTGTATAGTGTGGCCGGTAGCCAGGTTCCACACTCGCACGGTCTTGTCGCCGCTGCCGCTGATGATGAAATTGCCGTCGGCGCTGACGGCAACCGATCGCACCCAGCTGCTGTGGCCCGTCAGCACCCGAGTGCAGACCCACCTAGGCGTCTGGGCGGCAGCGGTACCGCTAAAATCCGCAACGGGTTCAGCGGCGGCAGGGCGATTTAGGGCGGTGGTCATATCCACCAGCTCAAAGGCAGAGACGTCGTCAGCCGAGTCGCCCTGGGGCAGAGATTCGGGAGGCATGGTCAAGGTACGCATCGACAGGGCTGCTATCGGTCATCGGGGGTGGGTGTTGCAGGCTGCAACACCCACCCCCGATGACACCCTGCCTGCATCCTATTCTGAAAATTAAGCTTTAGGCGATGCTGCCACGTTTGCGAGCCTCTTTGTAGGAGGTGCCCACGTTTTTTAGCCCAGCGCGGATCATTTCCTGCTCAAGCAGGGCAAAGAAGCGAGTGCGATCGCCCCCTTTGACCACCGCCTGGTTATGGGCCTCCGCCAGCGTCACCGGATACCCGTAGCCCTTCTGCACCTGGGTTAGCACCATGCGCAACGCCATGTCGCAGAGGGCGGCGTCTGCCATCACCCACTGGGGCACCTCGACCCGCGCCACCTCGGGGCCGACGTTGAGATAGCAAAAATCCACCCGGTGGTCACCGTAGAGGTCGAGAATGCTGGCGGTGCTGCGCCAAAAGGGGCTGCGCTCCCCCGGTGCTAGTTCTGTGGCCCAAAAGGTGGCGTCCCGCAGGGGCAAAAAGCGACCACAGGGGGCGCGGTCGGCCCGGCTGCCCCCGCTGCTGTTCTCATCGTTACTGCAGTGGGTCTGGCAGTCAGGTGCAGGGAAGGGGCAGGCCGCAAACCTGAGAAAATTCATCGCCTCACCGCTGCGGCTGGCGCTGAGGTAGCCCACCAGAGGAATGCCCTGCCGCCGCAGCCGCTCCCAGACATCGAGGATGGGGGGCAGAATGCGATCGCGTGCCTCCCCCGGCAGGGCCTCCAAAAACCAGTAGATCAGCGACCCATCCACCAGGGCCAGCACCGGCACTGACTCGCCGACAGAACTTTCTGACGCTAGAGATTCCTGCACCGCTTCCCCCAGTTCCGCCAGCACCACCGCCTCGGCCACGGTACGGCGGTGGCCCATCCACTCTTCGGTACTGATGCCCCACTGCCGCGACAGGTAAAGATCTTCGGCCCGGTACACCACCTCGGGCAAGCTATCGAGCAGCGGAAACCGACTTTGGCCATAGTGCAGCACCACTCGCCCGGTATTGATCAAATAGCAGTAGGCAATCTCGTGGTGGCTGGGGGAAATCTGCGACCCGTCGGTGGCAATCACGGTGTGGGCCTCGGGGGCGGCGGCGATCGCCGTGCGGGTCGTGAGGGGCTCTGTGGGCTGGGCGGCAGTGAAGGGGGCGCGATCGCCCCAGGTACTGGCCTGAGTCACTAGGTCGCTCTGGCGCAGGGCGGCGATCGCCAACAGCCCTCGCGCCGCCGTCACCCGTTCCTGGGCGGCGGCGGCCTCCTGGCTCAGGTGCTGGCTAATGCCCTGCATCTGACGGGCTAGCTTCATCAGATCGAGCATAGCGTCGGCAATTTGGTACGCCTATACTAACATTCCTCTTCTATGTTTTTTGGCAGAACTCGGCCCCTACGGATGCCACATTGTCCCGCATCGCTATACTGTGCTGTGGCTTACGTCTTGGTCGTGTTTTGGTCGTGCTTATGGAGTCAAAATGGCTCACGTTGGGGCTTATCCCCGGGGCAGTAGGAACGTTAGGTGCCCTGGTAGTGGCCGCCCCCACTCGGGCTGCAACCCTACAGTACTGGGCGTTTGATGCCCAGAGGAATCAGCTGGTCTTCACCACTGACGGTGAGGTACAGCCTCGGGCGCAGCTGCTGGTCAACCCCACTCGCATCGTGGTCGACTTGCCCAATACCCGGCTGGGCAGCACCGGCACCAGCCAGACCGGGGGCGGTGCCGTCCGAGAAGTGCGGGCCGGGCAGTTTGACCGCCAAACCGCCCGCTTAGTCATAGAACTCGTGCCTGGCTACAGCATCAATCCCCAAGATATTCGGGTGCAGGGTCAGCGCCCGAATCAGTGGGTGGTGCAGCTGCCCCCTCTTAGCCCTGGCGCTGCGCCCCCTGCGGGAGCGATTTCGGCCCCTACCGCTACGGCAAACCGGGTACAGGGCAACACAGGGGCTGCCGCCTCAGCCACCATCAACGGCATCGTCACTGGCCGGGATGGGTTTGTGATTCAGTTCAGCGGCGACACTCCCACCCCGGCGGTCCAGTACACCACCGATGGGGCTGACAACCGCTTCGCCATCATCGATTTGCCCAACACTTCCGTGGCGGCTAATCTCAGCGCCAACGACCTGCCCAACTACCGCTACAGCATCATCGCCTGGGATGTGGCTCAGCAGCCCACCACCCCTCCTTCTACTCGGCTTACCCTGCGCCTTGGCCCTACCAGCCCTGCCTGGCGTGCCCTGCGCAGCAGCAGCGGTGTGCTGGTGCTGCCCCCCAGCGGCGTGCTGATTGACACGGTGTTTGACGAGCCATCGCCCCTGGCTACCGCCCCCGCTACTCCGGCCTCCCCGGCTAGGCAGAACCCGCCGCCGACTCAACCTCCTCCGGTGCAGCAGATGCCGCCGCCTGCCGCCGTCCAGCCGCCCGCCGTCGCCCAGCCGGTAGAGCTGCCTCCGGTGCGGCAGTCGACCAGCGGGCGTACGGTTGTGGTCATTGACCCCGGCCATGGGGGCCGCGACCCTGGGGCCGTCGGCATCGGCGGTCTGCAAGAAAAACAGGTGATCTCCCCCATCTCCCAGCGGGTAGCCCAGCTGCTCGAAGCCCAGGGAATCGTGGTGGTGATGACCCGCCGCGAAGACGTGGCGGTTGACCTTCAGACCCGCGCCGATATTGCCAACCGCGCCCAGGGCAATGTGTTTGTCAGCATCCACGCCAACGCCATCAGCATGAGCCGCCCCGACGTCAACGGCATTGAAACCTACTACTCATCCGAGAGTGGGCGACGGTTGGCGGCCACCCTCCAGGCCAGCATGCTGGCAGCCACGGGCATGCGCGATCGCGGCGTTAAGCAGGCCCGCTTTCTGGTGCTGCGCCAGACTAATATGCCCGCCGCCCTGGTGGAGGTAGGCTTTGTCACCGGGGCGCAAGATGCCCCTCGCCTCGCCGACCCCGCCTGGCGCGAAACCATGGCCCAGGCGATCGCCCGAGGCATTCTGCAATATCTCCAGTAAAGAGGGTAAGCCCCCATGCCCCATTGGTTCAATGGTACCTACTCTCCGGGCGACGACCTCACCCTGGCCGCCAACGACCCGGCCCTGCTTTACGGGGCCACAGTGTTCACTACCCTGCGAGTCTACGGGGCCAGCCTCGATCACCCATTCACCCACTGGGCCGCTCACCACCAGCGCCTTACCCAGGCCCTGCAAGACTTTGGCTGGCCCTGCCCCGACTGGCAGGGGGTACGTCAAGGGGCAGAGACGCTATTAAGTGTGGATAGATATCCCGTTCTCCGCATCACCGTCTTCCCTGACGGGCGCATTTTGGTGACGGGGCGAAACCTGCCTCCCGACCTAGACCAGATGCAGCGTCAGGGAATTGCCGCCTGGGTGGCCAAGGGCGAAACCTACGACCGCCCCCTGCCCGGCTACAAAACCGGCAACTACCTGGGGGCCTGGCTGGCTCTGCAAGCCGCCCAGCGGCACGGCGCTAGAGAAGCCATCTTGGTCAATGCCCAGGGCCAGTGGCTGGAGACCAGCACCGGCAACCTCTGGGGCTGGGCCAACGGCCACTGGCACACCCCCGGACTGGGGGCGGGCCTGCTGCCGGGGATTGGGCGATCGCACCTCCTTAATCACCTAAGACGGCAGGGAGAACGAGTTAATCAAGCTCCCTGGCCGCCGGGAATAATTCAGCGGTTTGAGGCCCTGGCCCACAGCAACTCAGGGGTGCAGGTAGTCCCCATTCACACAGTTCTAGGCGATCGCAGTAGACTGGAGTTTAACCCCCAGCACCCTGCCCTAGAGGCTTTGCAGGCTGCATTTAGGGAAAACTAGCCACCAATTTCGGCATCTCATTAGCCCATTCCGACAGATGACGTTAACATAAGTTAATATCCTTCTAATCTTTTCAGCCCGTACAAGATTCGGCTCTAAAAATAGATTCTTAGAAATGATTTCTGAGAAACGGTTTATTCCAAGACATTAGTGGAGGCATTAGCCCGGTGAACAAACGGTGGAGAAATGCAGGTCTATACGCCCTGCTGGTCGTGGTAGTGATTGCCCTAGCGACCGCAATTTTTGATGGTTCTGGCCCCGAGACCCAGACCTGGCGCTACAGCCAGTTTATAGACGCGGTGCAAAATAACCAGATCGAGCGCGTCAGCATTAGCGCTGATCGCACCCGCGCCCGCTTTACAGATCCCGAGGGCAACGGCCAGGTGATCGTCAACCTGCCAAACGACCAGGAGCTGATCAGCACGCTCGAAACCAACAACGTCGACATCGTCGTCACCCCTCAGAGCGACGACAGCGTTTGGGTGCGGGCCTTTAGCACCCTGCTAATTCCCCTTTTGCTGCTGGGTGTACTGTTCTTTGTGCTGCGCCGTGCCCAGAGCGGCCCCGGTAACCAGGCGATGAACTTTGGCAAATCCAAAGCCCGCGTGCAGATGGAGCCGCAAACCCAGGTCACCTTTGGCGACGTGGCCGGCATTGAGCAGGCCAAGCTCGAGCTAACCGAAGTCGTTGACTTCCTGAAGAATGCCGATCGCTTTACCGCCGTCGGCGCGAAGATTCCCAAGGGTGTGCTGCTGGTCGGCCCTCCTGGTACTGGCAAAACCCTGCTGGCTAAGGCCGTAGCGGGCGAGGCTGGGGTGCCTTTCTTCTCGATCTCCGGTTCTGAGTTTGTCGAAATGTTTGTGGGTGTGGGTGCGTCCCGCGTCCGCGACCTGTTCGAGCAGGCCAAAGCCAACGCCCCCTGTATTGTGTTTATTGACGAGATTGACGCCGTCGGTCGTCAGCGGGGCGCGGGCCTCGGCGGCGGCAACGACGAGCGCGAGCAGACCCTCAACCAGCTGCTCACCGAGATGGATGGTTTTGAGGGCAATACCGGCATCATCATCATTGCTGCTACTAACCGCCCCGACGTGCTCGATGCGGCTCTGCTGCGCCCCGGCCGCTTCGACCGCCAGGTGGTGGTCGACCGCCCCGACTATGCCGGTCGCCTTGAGATCCTTAACGTCCACGCTCGCGGCAAAACCTTCTCTAAGGATGTCGACCTGCAAAAGATCGCCCGTCGTACCCCTGGGTTCACCGGGGCCGACCTGTCGAACTTGCTCAACGAGGCTGCCATTCTCGCCGCCCGCCGCAACCTGACTGAGATCTCAATGGATGAGGTCAACGATGCGATCGACCGGGTGCTGGCTGGCCCTGAGAAAAAAGACCGCGTCATGAGCGAAAAGCGCAAAGAGCTGGTCGCCTACCACGAGGCCGGTCACGCCCTAGTCGGTGCCCTGATGCCCGACTACGACCCCGTGCAGAAAATCAGCATCATCCCCCGTGGCCGCGCCGGTGGTCTGACCTGGTTTACCCCCAGCGAAGATCGCCTAGAGTCGGGCCTCTACTCCCGCTCCTACCTGCAAAACCAGATGGCCGTGGCCCTCGGTGGCCGCATTGCCGAAGAGATTATCTTTGGTGAAGAAGAAGTCACCACCGGAGCCTCCAACGACCTCCAGCAGGTGGCCCGTGTCGCCCGCCAGATGGTCACCCGCTTTGGCATGAGCGACAAGCTCGGCCCCGTGGCCCTCGGTCGCCAGCAGGGCAACATGTTCCTAGGCCGCGACATCTCCGCCGAGCGCGATTTCTCTGAAGAGACCGCCGCCACCATCGACTCCGAGGTGCGGGGTTTGGTTGACCAGGCCTACACCCGCGCCAAGCAGGTACTCACCAACAACCGCCACGTGCTCGATCAGCTGGCCCACATGCTGGTCGACAAAGAAACCGTGGACTCGGAAGAGCTACAGCACCTGCTGGCCACTAACGATGTCAGCATGGCTGCCATTATCTAGACCGCTGGGCTAGTTTGACCTTGCCCAAGTGGTGAAATGTAATTACTGAAAAGAGGCGTCCTTGGGGGCGTCTCTTTTTTTGACTCCAGCAGCAGTATTTCTGTAGGCAGACGCGAAAACATAGCCGATTTGATAGGTTATGCATACTGGATTGCTGACCTAGATATTCTTTTTTTGCCAAAGCTATGAAAGTCTCTGCATTCGTGCCCCTGTTCAAAGAAACCTTTAAGGAGTGGGGGGAAGACAAAGTCTCTCGTCTGGCAGCGGCATTGGCATACTTTACGGTTTTCTCCATCGCTCCGTTGCTGATCATTGCGATTTCAGTGGCGGCGATTTTTTTTGGTGAGGAGGCCGCTCGGGGGCAAATTGTTGGCCAGATTCAAGGCTTGATGGGCCAAGAGGGGGCCGAGGCGGTGGAAAGCATGATCGCCAACGCCAACCAGGTGCAGGGAGGACTAATTGCCAGCATTATTGGCATTGTCACCCTGCTGTTTGGTGCTTCGGGGGTCTTTGGTCAATTGCAGGACGCATTGAACACGATTTGGGAAGTTGCCCCCAAGCCAGGCCAGGGAGTGGTCAATTTTGTGCGATCGCGCTTCTTATCCTTTGGCATGGTGCTAATTATTGCATTTTTGCTGCTGGTTTCGTTAGTTGTCAGTGCCGCTGTGGCGGGTGCCGGCACCTATGTGGCTGGTATTGCACCGGGTATGGCGGTGCTGTGGGAATCCATCAATTTCCTAATTTCCTTTGGCGTGATTACCCTGCTGTTTGCGGCCATCTATAAGGTCTTGCCCGACGTCAAAATTGCCTGGGGCGATGTTTGGGTTGGGGCCGCAGTAACGGCGCTGTTATTCACCATTGGCCGCACGTTAATTGGGCTTTATTTGGGCAACGCTGCGGTAGGCTCGGCCTACGGTGCCGCTGGTTCACTCGTAGTTTTGCTGGTTTGGGTGTTTTATTCGGCTCAGATACTGCTGTTTGGCGCAGAGTTTACCCAGGTGTACACTCGCCGCTACGGCTCCCATATCCGTCCGTCTAAGTTTGCGGTACCGCTGACCGACGACGGGCGGGTGCAGGAGGGCATTCCCACCAACGAACAGGTGGAAGAAATTGCGCGCATTGAGTCGGAACAAACTACCGAAGACCCAACCTCTGCTTCCCCTCAGCACCGTCGCAATTTGTCATCGCGGCGAGGGGCGCAGGAGTCAACGCCCAACTTGGCTTTGGTGATCTTGGGGTCTATGGTCGCTATCGTTGACACCATGCGTAAAGGAAGTCGCCGCGGTGCCCGAGGTCGTCGTCGCTAGCCCCTCAGCTTCACCCTCAGGCCCTCATACATCAAGACCTAAGGCAGCGGGGGTCAAGGAGGGTAGCTTTTTCGGGTTCGCGGGGAAACCAAAAGGCGGTGCGCTTGCAAAACTCCACCAGCATCAGCATGACAGGCACTTCAATTAATACCCCAACTACGGTGGCTAGGGCCGCGCCCGAATTGAGGCCAAAAAGGGTGACTGAGGTAGCGATCGCCACCTCGAAGTGGTTGCTGGCCCCAATCAGCGCCGCCGGGGCCGCATCTTCGTAGGCCAGACCCAGTTTCTGCCCCGCCACGTAGGAGATCAGAAAAATAAAGTTGGTCTGAATAAACAGCGGCACCGCAATCAGCAAAATGTGCAGGGGGTTGCGCACAATCACGTCGCCCTTCAAGGCAAACAGCAGCACCAGGGTGATGAGCAGGGCGATGGTGGCCACCGGGCTGAGGTATTTGAGAAACACCTGCTCAAACCAGGCTTTGCCCCTGTTTCTCAAAATCCAGCTGCGCGAGATTGCCCCCGCCAGCAGGGGTAGGCCAACATAGATCAGCACCGACAGCACAATGGTTTGCCAGGGCACCGCCAGGTTATTTGCCGCCAGCAGCCACCGCCCCAGGGGCGCGTAGAGAAACAGCATGGCCAACGAGTTGATCGCCACCATCACCAGGGTCAGCCCCTGGTTGCTAAACGACAGATAGCCCCACATCATCACCATGGCGGTGCAGGGGGCAATGCCCAACAAGATCGTCCCGGCAATGTACGAGTCGGCGATCGCAATTTCGCCCCCTCGAATCACCTCAGTACCCGCCAGCAGGGGGCGAAACAGCCCACCCAAGAAAACCTGAGCAAACAGCACCATGGTGAAGGGCTTAATCAACCAGTTCACCACCAGAGTCAGCAGCACCGGCTTGGGGGTTTGGGCCGCCCGCTTCGCCTGGGAAAAGTCAATCTTCACCATGATCGGGTACATCATGAAAAAGAGGCAGATAGCGATGGGCACCGACACCTGGTAAATGCTCATGGCATCTAAGGCCACCGCTACACCGGGAAACAGCCGCCCCAGGGCAATGCCCGCCACGATACACAGGACCACCCAGATCGTCAGGTAGCGCTCAAAAAAGCTCAGCTGGCCTCCGGCGTTGTAGGCCTTGGGGTTAGGGGCAGATTTGGGCGGGTTTGTGGCCATAGGTTAGCAACAGACTCTCAACGGGGCCTACTGTATTTCAAAGAAAGTTGATATATCAATTGTAGGGGTTAACCGAAATCCACAGTAAATTTGTGCTGCCAATTCCCAGGCCCGACCGCCTTCTCTAGGCCAATCTGCTAGCCTACGGACGTATTCCCTTGCTCGATCCATTCTCAGCCCCTACCCATGAAACCGACCCATACCTCTGAGACCTGGCCTCTGGCGGTAGACTTTTTAACCTTTCAACACCTGCCACACCCTGGGCAGATTGGCCTTACCATTGCCCCTGGTCGCCAAGACGAAGACAGCAAGATCGTCTGGCATCGAGACTTGCAGGCCGACCTGGCCCGGCTCAAAACTCACTATGGCGTTGACCAGCTCGTCTGTCTGCTAGATGCTGAAGAGCTTGAGCAATTAGGTATTCCAACCCTGCTGGCGGAGGCCAAGGCCCTGGGCATAGCGACAGAAAATCTGCCCATCGTCGATGATGAGTTGCCCACGTCGTTAGAGGCTTTTACGGCCCTGGTTGATCGCATCTTGGCGGCCACAGCGGCGGGAGAAACCGTAGCGGTGCACTGCCGTGGCGGTACTGGTCGCACCGGTACGGTGGTAGCAGCCTGCCTGGTAAAGCTGGGCTACAGCGCTGAAGATGCGATCGCCGCCGTTCAACAGGTGCGATCGGGTGCCCTGAGTGTCGCGGCCCAGCGCGACTTTATCCAGCGCTTTCATGCAGCCCAAACCTAAAAACCGCAAAGGCCCAAGCCCCTG
>JBBSKN010000088.1:0-16123 GCA_038256265.1 Phormidesmidales cyanobacterium | reverse complement strand
ATTGTCGATACGTCGGTAGCACCGCCTAGAGACTTTTGCTACCCCGACGAGGCCCCGGTGTTTGAGAGCGATCGCTACCCGGTCGGGGCGCGATCGTCCGTAGTGCTGATGAGTCGGGGGCAGGTTTAGGGCTTTGCGGGCTGACTTTGTCGTATCAGCAGCAGTGAGCTTAAGCGAGTAAGCCAGTGCGCTGCGGTTAGGGGAACTGATTAAACTGTAGCCATTTCGGCTTTAGTGTCAGGTGGTGCAGGCTCAAAATATAAGACCATAACCTGGTTTAACCGTAACCCTAAGGATTTGTAAGTGCGACCTTCTTGATCGCTGAACTCAACTTCAAAGGCTGACCCATTGGCTAAGGTTTTAACTACTTTACCAACCTGCCCTCTCTAAAGATTGTATAAATTTAAGACTACTGAAAAAATACTTTTGATATCACACCTTATCCTTCATAAAATCTTCCCAGTACTGAATACATGCACGAAGTTCATTAGCGAAAAAATGAATTTTATCAGGAGCTTTCACCACAAGATGCGACTCAAGAGGCATAATCATACTAATAAATCCGTGTTGCAAGTTGGTATGATTAATTTTTTCCCCGTCTGAATTAAAGTGCTTAGAACCATTAGCTATCTCAGAAACGATAAGAAATGATGGACATTCTCTATAAAGATAATTCTTGAATTCGCCGTATTTTTTGATTTCAAGATTCACTTTTATTGCACAAGCGTTTTGCGCCCATATCCATTCATGAAAGTGCCAAACAAAAACAGCGCAGATTATTGCGTTTTTGCTCGAAAGAGTATTTTTCTTGAAGTCTTTAAAGGATTGAAGAACTAATTGCTCAAAGTAGTTCTCTGCCGTGCGGATTTCAAAACTTTTATAGGCGTCTTTGCTCATGATTCTGAATTGAAGTGAACGGCTCAAGTTTTAATTATTTGCACTAGAGTCTGGAAGAGCATGATCTGGTTCAGTGCCCGTACTGATAGGCTCGTTAAGCTTTTTATGGCTTGAAAAATCCATATCCGAAGCTTTTAATTGTCAACTATTTTCAACAGTCTTACTCGAAAAAAAGCCGTCTTTTTTGAATAAGTCTGCCACTAGCTTAATAGTTCTGTAGGGAGGAATAATCAGCTCGAAATCATTAGGGTATAATTGCTCGGCAATTGAAATTTGCTCAAGAGTAATGTTACAGAATAGATATACATGAGTCTCGTATAGACACCTTGCAACTCCTGCATGGAATACAGGTTGAAATGCCACTCCACGGAAACTGCCTTTGTCTATTGAAGTAAAAAGATCAAGGTATCCGGTTTTCGCTATATGAGCTATGTCATTCATGTCGCCGTACTGTTTACGTAAGTCTGCCGAAAGATGTTTTACCTTAGGGGTACTACCATCTCTTTCTTGCTCTTTTTTTATTTCAGAAATTCGAGCCAAAATCTCAATTTCTTGTTTTACTAAAGCACTAGCTTTAATATACTGCCCTTCAGATATAGCTTTCTCTGTGTATGTTTCTCCTTGATAAAAAATCACTACCTGCTGTAGGATTTGCCCTGTTTTGTAGCTTGTTTCCCCAGGAATGTTTGCTCTCTCAATCATCAAATAGGAAAGCGCAGATATTAGCATCATTCGGGCTGATACTAGATCTTCTCCATAAAATTCATGCGATTCCTTCCTGATCTCTTTAGCTTGCAAGTCCCATGCTGAGCAAATTTTTTTCCCACCTGATACTGCAATTTCTTTCAGTACGTCTGGATCCCAATCACCTATAACTATCTGCTTCTGAGTTTGCCTTCGCGTCTTAGATTTTTTTTGGGAATTTTTCTTCCCTCCAAACCCTTTTGATGTCATATCTATTGACCCACGCTTAAAGCTCTGCCACCAACATCAATCATCTAATAGTCGCTAATTTCTATCAGTTGTTCGCTTTAGCTCAATAAATCAAGGACTGCTATCAAGTTTAGGAAGTAAGGCTCTTCCGGCTTAAATATGCCTAATTGCTCTAGGATGACCTGAAAGCGTTGCTATGCAAGGCTTTCAGCTAAAATTAAGTCTTCAAGGCTCCTTTTATAGGACTAAGGCTTATAAGCATTGGTATTAGGGGGTTTTTGGCCTCTTGGGTCTTAACCCTGCATAGTCAGGCCGGAAGAGCCGGAAGTAACAAACCATCTTCCTCTAGCAGAAGCTGCAAAACCTCTTGACCATTTCGGGCCGCCTCTTCGTAGCTGTTGCCGTGGGTGCGATAGGTCTGCTCAGAAAAATCGGGAAAATGTACCAGAAAGCAATCGTCCTGTTCTGACCAGACAATCGCCATTTCATGACGAAGCGTGCCCATTACCTTTATCCTCCTTATTACTTTACTATATTCTGCTGGGCGGGCAATGCTGCCATCTTCATAGATCCTTCCATTGGCTGTCCAATTGCTTCTTTAGCCTCGGTTAACCACTTATCCAGCGTTGCGATCGCCCCTATCAGCCCCCCGGTACAACCATCGCCATCCTTGGTAGCCTCATCAGCCGCCGTGGATAGTTCTTCCATTCGCCGCGATCGCTCATCCAGGCTCAAATATCCTTTGATTGCCAGCAGAGGTCTTTCATCCCGCTCAAACGGTATGGGCGGCTTAGGTTAGGGCAGCTCGGTGGTGCCCACCAGGTAGCGATCGCACCCTCACTCCGCCCCAGGCTGCCAGGGCGGCGGTGTTAGACTGCAAAAGATCAAGAACGCAAAAACGCGCGTCTCCATGACCGTCCAAACCAGTATTTTGAAAGGGCAACTCCAGGCCCCCAGCGCTATCGAGGTGCCCATCAGCATTGCGCCCATGATGGATCGCACCGATCGCCACTACCGCTATTTCATGCGGCAGATTACCCAGCGCACCCTGCTATATACCGAAATGGTGACGGCCCAGGCGATTTTGCACGGCGATCGCGATCATCTGATCGGGTTTACGCCCCTCGAAAGCCCGCTAGTGCTCCAGGTGGGGGGCGACGACCCGGCAATGCTGGCCACCAGCGCCCGCGCCGCCGCCGCCTTTGGCTACGACGCCATCAATCTCAACGTGGGCTGCCCCAGCGATCGCGTCCGCAGCGGTAACTTCGGGGCCTGCCTGATGGCCCAGCCCGAGCGCGTGGCCGAGGCCGTAGCGACCATGATGGCCGCCTGTCCCCTGCCCGTCAGCGTCAAACACCGCATCGGCATTGACGAGCTAGATCACTACGACGACATGGTGCATTTTGTCAGCACCGTCGCCCAAACGAGCTGCCGCCACTTCACCGTGCATGCTCGCAAAGCCTGGCTCCAGGGGCTAAGCCCGAAGGACAATCGCACCGTCCCCCCCCTGCGCTATGGCGAGGTACACTGCCTCAAGCAAGACTTTCCCCATCTGTGGATTGAGATCAACGGGGGCTTTACTGGTCTAGAGCAGGTGAGCGAACAGCTCAACCACGTAGATGCCGTGATGATTGGGCGCGCCGCCTACGACCACCCCTACCTGTTTGCCGACGTAGACCAGCGCTTTTGGGGCGCGAGCGACAAAAGCGCTAGTCAAACCCAGCCCGATCGCCATCAGGTAGCCGAGGCCATGCTGCCCTACATTGACCACTGGGTGGGCCAGGGCACCAAGCTCAACAAAATTACCCGCCACCTGCTGATGCTGTTTGCGGGGCAGCCCGGCAGCCGCCTGTGGAAGCAGATTTTGACCGAAAGGTCTTGCCAACCGGGGGCGGGGGTTGAGGTAGTGCAGCAGGCCCTGGCGGCGGTCGCGCACCAGGGCGAGGTTCAGGCCGAACTAAGGGCCGCTCAGCCCGTGGCTGCCCGTAGCTAGGGGCGTAGGGATCCAGACAAAGGGGTAGACGTATTCATCGCTGCTGGTTAGCGGGGTCAGCTGGGTGCTGTCGGGGCGCACGCGGTGCAGCACCTGGGTGTCGGGGGTGGCGTTGGGTGGCGTGGCGGTAAAGGCAATCCAGCTGGCGTCGGGTGACCACTGGCTATGGAGCAGGTTTTGCAGGGGCTCGGTGGTGAGGGCGGTAAACGATTGGTCAACCAAATCGAGGCGAAAGAGCACCTGCCGCCCGGCCTGGGCACCCACCGCCATCACCAGCTGCTGGCTGTTGGGTGCCCAGCTCAGCGCGTCGTAGAAGCCGGGCCGGGTGAGGTCCTGGGTTTCGCCGGTATTGACATTTATTAGGGCAATCACCTCCTGGTTGCTGAAGGGCGGGTTGTGGGGCCGATAGAAGGCAATGTACCGCCCGTCGGGCGACCAGAGCAGGCGGCTGCGGTAGATCTGAGCGTCAGCGGCGGGGGTGAGTACGCGGCGATCGCTCCCGTTCGCGGCGACCACGTTGAGGCGCTGAAAGGGGTAGCTGCCCTCGTAGAAGGCCAGACGGCTGCCGTCGGGCGACCAAGCCAGGGGGCTACCCGCCGCCCCGTAAATGCCTGGGGTTTGGGTCAAGCGGCGGGGCCGCCCGCCCTCTAGTTCGACCACAAAAATGTGCTGGTTGGCCACATAGGCCATGCGGCGGCCGTCCGGGGCCAAAAATATCACTGACTCCTGGGCCTCGGGCAGCAGATCGAAGCGGGCTAGCTGCCCTGGGGCGCTGCTGAGCCAGAGGGTTTGCTGACCTACCGCTCCGGCGATGGGGGCTGGGCAGCGTTCGCCAATCACTAAGGTGTCGTCATCGGTTTGCCAGACTAGGTCAATGACGGGGGGCCGCTGACAGGTGCTAGAGAACACCCGCTCTGGAGCCGCTGCCCCCGGATCAACCCGGTAGACGTCGCCGTAGTTTTGCACCACCGCCAGCCGCTGGCCGTCGGCAGACCAGGCCAGGGTGTCGTAGCTGCGATCGCCCCCCGGCAACAGGTCAGTGCGATCGCTGCTCTCTGGCTCGATGCGAAACAGGCCATCGGGGGTGGCAAAGGACAGATCGGCTGCCTGTCCTACCGCCGCCAGGGAGAAAGCCATTAGCACTGCCATAGAAACCGCCCTGGGAATTGGGCCACGAAACCTTGCTAGAGGCGACAGCGGGGGTTGAATCACAGGTTCACGTCCTTGAGCATTCCATTCGTCATCATAGCCAGGGCTCGGGCTGCTTTGGGGATGGTTTTGGGCCAGGTGTTATACCGAGACGGCGATCGCCCCTCGGTTTCTGAAATGCTAGGGGCAGACACCCCCGGCTTTCCCCCACCCTACTCTCCGCTAGGCTGCCACCAAACGATAGCGGGCCGGGGTCCCGGCCCCGATGCTGTATCTATTCTTCTACCCATGACCATCATCAGCCTGTTTTTATAGTTTTAATGTTTTCTTCCATTCAGCGCCGCCTGGTCGAATCGCGGCGGTTGATAGAAATTCGCAACCCAGCCCAGCATTAGGGGGTGGCGGCCAGATAATCGACGATCGCGCTGGCGATGTGGTGGTTGCCGTCTTTGGCGATCGCCTGGGTAGTGCGGGGCGGCTCTAGGGGCTGGTGCAAAAAATCCCAGCTGCCCTGAAAGAATTCTGCTGGGGTCAGCACCCGGTGCCAGCTGTGGTCTTGCAGGCCGTTAACCAAAACGGGGCCTTCGGCAAAGTCGCTGCGGGGAATGGTGATAATCGGCAGGTCTAGGCGGCAGGCTTCGGAAAAGGTGCTAAACCCCGGCTTCGACACCAACCGGCTGCACAGGGGCATGACATCGACGGGGCGAAATCCCTGTCGGGGCAGCTTAAACAGGTTGGGGAGATCGGGGGCGTTGGGGTCAAAGGTGAGAAACTGCCAGTCAGGCAACCGCGCCAACCCGTCGTAGGGAATCGACTGAAGCCCCAGCCCGCCAAAGGTGAGCAGCACGGTTTGGTCCTGGGGGGCGTGGAGGCTAAACCGCTGGCGCAGGTCGGCGGGGTCATAGCGGGGGGTGCCCCCCGTCAGCCCGGCGGCTTCGACCACGGGGAAGGCGGTCATGGGTTCGTGAAAGGGCAGGCGAAACAGGCGATCGCACTGGCCAAAGCAATCTGAAATCCAGTCGGTCACCTCGGCAAACTCGGGGCCAAAGGCGCGGTAGATAAAGTCCCAGCCAAAGTTGCTGACCATCCAGCAGGGAATCTGGGCCGCGTGGGCGATCGCCGTTGCCAGCGGCGGAATATCGGCCAGCACCAGATTCACCCCCCGCTGTCTGAGATACGCCGCCTCCGCCGCCACCGTCTCTCGCTGATGGGCCTGAATGTCTTGCAGCTGGGCTAGGGTGGCGGGCAAATCCATCGTCAAGCTATCGGGCTGAATCACCCCAATGTCGAAAGCTACCGGGCGATAGTCATAATCTCCCGGCAGATATTCATCGAGCAGCCACCGGGGAGCGGTGGTCGCCAGCACCACATCGACCTCAGGCTGCATAACCTTGACCGTCGCCGCGATAGAAGCCGCGCGGGTGGCGTGGCCAAAACCGTGGTTGGTAATGGCGACATAGAGGGTGGGGCGGGGCATCGGCAAGGTTGAGTAACGTCGTTCTCGATGGCCCAACCCAGCTAGTACTTGACCAGCCTTAGGGTGACGGCTTAAAGGTTCACGGTATACGGTTCACGGCAGTCCTTGAACCGTACACCGTGAACCGTGCCCCCCTAACCCGTCACCGCTGGCTTGGCAGACTACTAGTCTTGATAAGGCCGGATGTCGTACTGAACAAAGGGCTGTCGCTGCACGGGGGGCGGCAGGGGTGGCTGTTCGTAATAGTAGTAGGGGCTAGGCGGCATGCGCATAGGGTAGACCATCGGCGGCGGCTGGTGGGTGCGCCGCTGAATGTGCATCAACCACAGGGCAATGATGGCAAAGGCAGTGCCACCCCCCAGCATCAGTATCACGAACAGCCCCAAAATGCCCCAGAGAATCATGGTTTGGTTTTCGTTATTCTGAGGAATCGACTCAATCAGCCGCATCTGTTGAGAGGTCATCGACTCCACCGCCTCCTGGTAGGTGTCGAGCTGCTCAAGCACCTTGTCGGTTTCGGCCTGCTGCCGTTCGAGCTGGGTCTTGAGGGTCTCGGCCAGGTCTTGTTGAGCGCGGAGTTCGTCTTGCAAGCTGTTGACCAGGTCTTGCTGACGGGTCAGGTCTCGCTCCATGCGGTCTTGCAAGATTTCTTGGCCCACACCGGGGGGCGGCGGCACCGGCACGGTTTGAATGTTAAGGCTTTCGGCGCTGGGGGGGGGCGGCGGCACCGGCGGTTGGTTGCCATTGCCTGATCGCACCAGCAGCGTGAGCATCACCAATGCCCCACCGGCGGCACAGCAGGTGATTAAGATAGGTTTTTCCTTCGTCAATCCCTGCAAAATCTAAGTCCTTCGTGGTGGTGGTGGCTGATCAGACTTTCAGGAACTGTCGGGAGCGGAGTAGATGACGATGGTCGGGGGCAGAAATTACCGCAGACCCAGCCCCCTGCCAACGGGGCTTGCGGACGATTGAGGTTTCAGGGGTTCTAGCCCAGAGATACCCGAGTCGAAGCAATGGTAGAAACGATTTTTGGGAAACCGACGCTTTTCAAGGGTTTCTCATCAAATTATTATACATTGGCCCAGAAGTGGCACAACAAATCTACAGTTAGCTTCATGGGAGGCACCCCTACGTTTCCTCAACCGGATCGCAGCGAATTTCGACCATAAAGCCGTCGGGGTCGTAGAAATACACGCCGCGCCCGGTGGGGCGGGTGACGGGGCCGTGAGCAATGGCGACCGCGTTTGCCGCCAGCACCGCTAGCGCCCCGTCAAACTCCGCCGGGTCAATGTCAAAGGCCAGGTGGTAGGCGCGGGTAAAGGATTTCTCTGGGTCGGGGTCGGGCGGCCCCAGGTCTGGGGCACCAAATAAGTCAAGAATCAGTCCGTCGGGCAGCACAAAGTTAGCCACTTTGCCCGTGGCCACCAGATCCTTCAGGGTGGCATCCACCTCGTCGCCGGTCAGCTCTCGCAGCCCCAGCAGTCCGCCGTAAAACCGTCGCGAGGCGTCCATGTCCTTCACATTCAGCGCCAGGTGGTGAATGCGGCGCAGTTGGTTAGGGGCTAGAGACTGAGGGGGAGAGCTAAGATTCATCGGCGGCAAAGTATCACAAGAACGTATCGCCGGACAGGGCGGCTTATGATTGATTATAGAAACCCTACCGCGCTCAGTCTTTACGCCATCGCCGACCAAACCCTCGAACTCACCGTTGATCTCCCTGACCCCGAGCGGCTTGATCGCTGGCTCACCGCCAACGTCAAAGCGCTTTCTCGCAACCGCATTCAAAAGCTAATCGACTGGGAGTACGTGCAGCTCAACGGCCAGCTCTGCACCAATAAAAAAGCGGCGGTGCAGGTGGGCGATCGCATCCAGCTCACCATCCCCGAACCCCGTCCCCTAGAGCTGACCCCAGAGGATATTCCCCTCGACATTCTCTACGAAGACGAGCACCTAATCATTCTCAACAAGCCCGCTGGGCTGGTGGTGCACCCCGCCCCCGGCAATATGAGCGGCACCCTGGTCAACGCGGTGCTGGCCCACTGCGGCGATCAGCTCCTCGGCATCGGCGGCGTGCAGCGCCCCGGCATTGTGCATCGGCTCGACAAAGATACGACCGGGGCGATCGTCGTCGCCAAGACCGATCTAGCCCACAGCGACCTCCAGGCCCAGATGAAAGCCAAAACCGCCCGGCGAGAATATTTAGCGGTCGTCTACGGCTCGCCCAAGGCCGACTCGGGCACCATCGACGCCCCCCTGGGTCGCCACCCCATCGACCGCAAAAAAAACGCCGTGGTGCCCCTAGAGAAAGGCCGCACCGCCGTCACCCACTGGCAAGTCAAAGAGCGCCTGGGCAACTTCTCGCTGCTGCGCTTTCGCCTAGAGACGGGGCGCACCCACCAGATTCGCGTCCACAGCACCCACATGGGTCACCCGCTGGTGGGCGATCTCACCTACGGGGCGGGGCGCGATGTCGGGGTCAACCTGCCCGGTCAGGCGCTCCACGCCGAGCGATTGGAGCTGCGCCACCCCGCCACTGGGGAAATGGTGGTGGCGATCGCCCCCCTGCCCGCGCACTTTATCAAGCTGCTGGCGGTGCTGCGGAGCCGCTCAGCCTAGGGTTGTCGGTGAAAATAAATGTCAGTGAAAATGAATATTAAGCATGGGTCAAGAAGTATGAGTTGAGCCGGTCAACGCTGGCGGTGAGGGCATACTAGCTAAATCACTCACCCAAGGTCAGGCAGCCAAGGTCAGTCACACAAAGTCAGATAGCCTGGTTGGGCCGCATCCCAAGGGCGATACCAACTCCATACGTCTTAGCGTCAATCTACTCAGTTACCATGACTCAACCAAACTCCCGCCCCCAGCCGCTGTACCTGTCGTTTTTGGGCCTATTATTTTGGGGGCCATCGTCTCGGGTTTGGGTCAAACGCTGCCAAAGCGCTGCCATGGCTATCGGGTTACTAACCCTTACAGGCCTCCCGGCTGCCGCCTCCAGCCCCAAGGTTCAACTCCCCGCCGCCGACCTACATGCCAAGCAAGATAGCTCAGCTCCTACCCTGCCCTCACGCCCCGGCGTCATTCCTGAGGCCATGCTTCCCGACGAAACGGGCATTATCGGGCTTTTTCCTGCCCCCAGCGACGATGTTGGCGTTGGGCAGCTGCGGCCAGCGGCGGCGATGCGGCCTGGCTCGCGCAACTCGCTGCAAAAAGCCAACTGGCTGCGGGGTGTCGCCCTGCCCATCTACCCCAGCCCCGAAAGTGCCCACTGGGGCTGGCTGATCAACGGCTGGCTCGTCCCCAACGACGGCGATCCCCTGGCCGTGGGCCGCGATGCCGCCTTTTCCATGGTGCAAACCGAGCCGCAGATCTATGCTTTCCCGGTGTTAGAAATTCGCCCCGATGGCTGGTTTCGGTTTCAGTACACCCCGGCGGGGGCAGCCTGGGCGCACACCTCCCACCTCAACCTCGGCACCTTGGCTCTGACCGTCGAGCCCTGGGAGATCTCCCTAGAAGACGCCGCGCGGGTAGAGTTTCGTCGCCCTGGGCTGGCCCAACCCATGCGCCTAGCCCCTCGCAGCAACGCTCCACTGCAAGCGCTGGTGGGGCCAAACAGCATTATTCAACCCTTAGATCTGGAGGGCAACTGGCTGCGGGTGCGCGTGACCCAGCCCGCCCAGGGCTGCACACCGCTGCCGGGGGCTAGCAACCTAGAGGGCTGGGTACGCTGGCGGAGCGATGCCGATGTGCCCCTGGTGTGGTTTTCGGCCAGCGACTGCTAACCTCCCCTTCCCACGGTTGCCCCGGCAGAACTGGCCTCGCTAAGCCGGCAGCCGGGCTAAAAACCTCTGGAGGCGAATTTTAGCCAGCACATAGACCGGCAGTTGATAATGTTCGGCCATAAGCCAGCCCACCATGGTGCCGTGGGCTGCCAGCGTCCCCACAGCCCAAACAACCGACCAGTTTACGCCTGCATTTTCTACTAGGGGGGGAAACATATATCCACCCAAGGCCACCAGCCCGGCAGGAAAAACCACCAGCACTCCCCCCACCAGCCAAAGCGTGAGGGCCACTTCGCTGCCGCCTTGGTAAATCGGCTGCCAGCGACGACCCTGCCAGCGCCAGCCCATGGACTGTAGGCCATCCACCACATGCACCGTTTGCCCAGCCAGGTTCAGGTCAAAAATGTGGCGACAAAAACTACAGGCGTAGGCATCCATCATCGCCATTTGCTGAATTTGCCCGTGACGACACATCGGGCACTCGTAGGAGTCAGCTGCCTCAAGGTCCGGCAGATGCTGGCCGACCTGGTCATTAGAAAATGTTTTGCTGCTACCCATAGGCTGCCTCAGCCTAAATTCTCTGCCGTCTTCAGCGTCAGGCTACCACCCAAGGGTTGTAGCCGTCCTGACCGCTTCCCTACCAATCATAACGACTTACGCTGTTACAGGGCGGCGGAGCATGTCCTCGGCGGGCAGGCATAGAGGCAAAAGCCTAGAGGGCGCCTACCAGAGGCCCACCCACAGTGCGGGTATAGTCTCGGCCATCATAGGTCAAAATCACCATGGGTTCTTGGCCAGACATATCGACTGACTTCACCCGAATGCGCCCGCCCGCGAGCATGTCGCCTTGGGTGACGCGGCGGCTAACGGTGCTGCCAGGCTCAGTGACAATTACACTGACGCCGCTGCCAACCTGCACTACACCGCTGACCACAATCTGATCAACTAGGCTTTGAAATGCGGGGTTACCTGTTGGAGCCACAGCAATATCGGTGGGGCTGAGCGGCACGCCGCCGGGCAAAAAGGGCAAGGGTAGGCTAGGCAGGGCCACGGGCTGCACGGCCACCTGGGGCAGCGGCGGCAGGCTCTGGGTGGCGGCTGCGGGGACCGCAGGTAATCTTTGAGCGGCGATCGCCTGCGATGCCGAGGTCACCGCAGGCGATGCCGGGGTCACCACCGCCGCTACCGGGGCGGGCCGAGACACCCGAGGGCCAGGTAATACCACCGAGGCAAAGGGGTCAGGCCGACCGGCGGTCACCGCCTCTACCCGCGCCTGGGGAGATGTAGAGCGCAGCAGGCTGGGGTCGGCCAGGCGCAGGGGAGTCGATGCCGTGAAAAAAGGCTGTGACTGGAACGGTGTAGCCGCTTCTCCGGTAGCCGGCATCAGCGCCCCTTCACTCTCAGAAGCAACGCCGTCAGCGTTGACTTCGGCCACTGGAGCAGTGCTAGGGCCACCCGTTGTGAGCTTGAGCGCCGCACCAGCAACTACGGCCAGCAGCAGACCGCCTGCGATCGCAGAATATAGCTTTCGGTTGGCCAGACCTTGAAGCTTGGTTTGGCCAGATTGCTCGGGCTTAATAGAGTAGGTCATCGCAGCATCTCCCCACAGATTGACACTACCTTAGCGAATTCCTCAGAAAGTGGAGCACTTTCTTCGTCATGGGGCAGCTAAGTAGGAGGCTTTAATTATTTGTAGGATGCGTTATCGCGCTAGCGTAACGCATCAGCCTAGACTGCGGTGCGTTGGACTATCGCCACAACACACCCTACAGCACCGTTTGTTTATGGCCACTTACTTATTGTTCTGGCGCATAACTGCGGGGCAGCCTGGGAACATAATCCTAAAACCCCTCCGACTAGCGCAGCCGCCGTTGATGCATGGCCTGGAGCTGAAGCAACAGAGCCTCGGCCTCCGCTTGCAGATGCAGCAATTCCACCTGCTGATCGGGAGGATAGGGAGACTCGCGTACCTGAATCCAGCAAATTTTGTCGTCAGCGGCAGGCTGGCCCAGCCCAGGGGTAATCTCCGCGAACAACACAGCCGACTCTGCTGCTTTTGAGTTTGTGATTTGCTTTGGTGCACCATCTGACCAGGCAGTCACCTGAGCGTTAGCACGGTCAACGGGGGCGTTCATGGGGCAATCTTATAGAGAATTGTACTCATCCAGAAAGTTAAGGCATTTTAACCATCCTGTCCAGAAACTAATCTTAAGCCACGCTGTTGCCCGCCCCAGAGCAACGCTGGAGCAGTTTGAGAATTGGATGCCGCGCTCAGTCCGTCGCCTAAAAACAGACCTGATGATCGCTTGGGGGTAAGGCGCACGGTAAACTAGAAGACATAAAACGTTGATGCTAGGCAGGCTGCTGTCCGCCACATCCCTCAGATCTTTGATCTTCCTCAGAATCTTTATCACCCCGCTGACCTACCGTGACCCTAAGCGTAACTCCCGCCACTGATAGTTCTATCGCTAGTTCTACTGCTGCCCCTCGACGATCTGCCGCCGGGCTACAGCCCTGGCCCGGGCTGATCGAGACCTATAGAGCCTATCTGCCCGTTTCAGAGCAAACTCCGGTGGTCACCCTGTGCGAGGGCAATACGCCGCTGATCCCGATGCCGGCCTTGGCCCAGCAGGTCGGTAAAGACGTCAAGGTGTGGGTCAAGTACGACGGCCTCAACCCTACGGGCAGCTTCAAAGACCGGGGCATGACCATGGCCATTTCTAAAGCCAAGGAGGCCGGGGCCGAGGCGGTCATTTGCGCCAGCACGGGCAATACGTCCGCTTCTGCTGCCGCCTACGCGCGCCGGGGCGGTATGCGAGCCTTTGTGCTGATTCCAGAAGGCTATGTGGCTCTGGGCAAGCTGGCTCAGGCGCTGCTCTACGGGGCCGAGGTGCTGGCCATCAACGGCAATTTTGACGATGCCCTGACCATGGTGCGCGAGCTGGCCAACGACTACCCCATCACCCTGGTCAACTCGGTCAACCCCTATCGTTTAGAGGGGCAAAAAACCGGTGCGTTTGAGGTGGTCGATGCCCTGGGCGACGCCCCCGACTGGCTGTGTATTCCCGTGGGTAATGCGGGCAACGTCACCGCCTACTGGATGGGTTTTTGTGAGTATCACCAGCAGCGCAAGTGCAGCCAGCTGCCTCGCATGATGGGTTTCCAGGCGGCGGGGGCTGCCCCTCTCGTCAGCGGCCACAGGGTGCATAATCCTCAGACCCTGGCTACGGCCATTCGCATTGGCAACCCCGCCAGTTGGACTAAGGCCGAAGCCGTGCGCGACGCCAGCCAGGGCGAGTTTAACGCCGTCACCGACGAAGAGATTTTGGCGGCCTATCGCCTGCTGGCCCTCGAGGGAGTGTTTTGCGAACCCGCCAGCGCGGCATCGGTGGCCGGGCTGCTAAAGGTTAAAGATCAGGTGCCCGCTGGAGCCAATATTGTCTGCGTGCTGACCGGCAACGGCCTCAAAGATCCTGACACGGCGATCGCCCACAGCAATAACCAGGTGAAGGGCAACCTCAACCCCGATCCCGTCACTGTGGTCAAGGCGATGGGGTTTTAGTTCAGAACACTAAATTCCCTTTCCCGTCCGTAATCTTAGGCGATCTTGCTGTAGCCATCGCTGGAGAGTATGAGCGTCCCCTAAAACAACAACGACCCCTTGCCCCAGCCCGGCGCTGGGGTATTTTTTTGAAATCTAGCAGCTGGGCCCAGGCATCAGCCATCTTCCTCTGGCAGGCGAATATTACTGCGGGGCTGGCCCGACTGAGCCTGGGGCCAAATCGCCTTGAGCCGTTCTAAAAAGGCGTATACCGGTGGCGACAGCAGAGCATCGCCCAGCACAATCAGGCCAATGATCCGCTCTAGGGGCTGGGGTAGCTCTGCCACCCGCAGCCTAGCCGGAATCGGCTCAGCCGCCAGAGAGGCCATGATTGTGGCACCCAGACCTCGCTCCACCATACTCAGGATGGTGGAATCTTCGCGCACCACGTAGGTGGGCTGCACCTGTTGCCCCCAGCGGTGCAGCAGGCGGTCAATATACTGGCGATCGCCGTCGTCGGGCGGCGGCAAAATCAGCGGGTAGGTTGCTAGCTCTGTCCAGCTGATAGACCCGGGCAGCGCCTTAGTGTCGGGGGGCAGCAGGACAATGTAGCGATCGCGCAGCATTTCCCACTGGTCAAACTCCTCGTGGGTGGGTAGGTAAGTAAACCCAATATCGGCCCGCCCCTGGCGCAAATCTTTTTCCACCATTTCGTAGTGAAATTTTTCGTCAATGGCAATGGCCACGCCGGGGCACTGCTGGCGAAACTGACGAATCACCTCCGGCAGTATGTGAGTGGCGACACTGCGAAAGGCCGCAATGCGCACCTCCCCGGTTTGTAGCCCCTTGGCCTGGTCGGCTTCATGACAGAGGTTGTGGAGCGATCGCAGCACCTGCCGCGCCTCTTCAATCATGCGCTCGCCTACCGGGGTAAGCACCGCCCCCTGACGCCCTCGATTTAGCAACAGTACGCCTAGCTCCTCTTCTAGGGTGGCGATGGCGTGGCTCACCGCCGACTGCGACAGCTCTAGGTGCAGCGCCGCATCGCTAAAGGAACCCTGATCGGCAATGGCCACCAGCGCCCGCAGTTGCGAGAGTTTGAGGCGGTAGGGGTCAGCTTTGGCCATTGCGCCATCCTACGGTTGACTATCGAGATACGCGAAACACTAACCTGTGGCTGCCCTTCGCCGAACTGTCGGCTATGGCTCTAGCCAGGTGGCTAGAGCGGCTGCGGTCAGTTCAGTCACTTGGCCAATGACGCAATCAGCCCCAGCATGATTTAGGGTGTCGCTGTAGATTTGACGGTAGGCCCCATCCCCAGATACAACGTGGGGCGGCAGCACGCCGATCCCAAGCCATTTCCTTGGAGAATCATCTTTTTGTCTAGCCTGCACAATGGTCTGCATGTCGGCCACGGTGTCGCCAGCATAGATCACAGGGAGGTTGGGGGGCAGATCCTGGTGTTTGCTCAGGGTATCGACTGCCATAAATAGCCCGGTGGGGTCGGGCTTGCCGGGGGCATCTTCCATCGCCACCAGCACTGGGCTGCTCAGCCCTAGGCGGCGCTCTAAGACAAAGCGAGCCGAGCCTTGGGTGGCACCGCTGAAAAACCCCCAGGCGATGCGATCGCGGGTCAGCCCCTCAAAATATTCTGCATCAACCAGCAGCGGCTCTTGGGTAATGTAGCCCGTCCACTGGTCGGGGTCGGCGGGGTTTGGCCCCCGGTAGCGACGTTGAAAGAACCCCACGATCTCGTCGTAGTCGAGGGCGATCGCCCCTCGACTCTGGCCCTGGCCTTCAAAATAGCGATACACCAGTTCCTGAGAGCCTTCCCAGTCGTTGTTCCACAGCCCTTCGCCCTTGAGCTGATCAATCTCCTCCGGGGACGGACGGTAGCTGCCTCCGGTAAATTCTTCCACGGTGTCGGCCAAGGCGCGGCGGTAGGAATTGCCCACATCCCGCAGTACGCCGTCGATATCAAACACTGCGATCGCGAGCGGGTTAGCCAAAGAAGTCATTGAATGCCCATTTAAGGATAGAAGGTCGGTAGCTAAGGTGATAGGATTATAGACTGTAGTATTTTTTTGAATTACAGCGGAGGTCTACTTGTCCAGATTTATCTTAAAAGTACTCTGGCTCGAAAAAGACGTGGCGCTGGCGGTTGATCAGGTAGTGGGCAAGGGTACTAGCCCGCTTACCTCCTATTTCTTCTGGCCCCGTAACGATGCCTGGGAACAAATGAAAACCGAGCTTGAAAGCAAGCCTTGGATTGAAGAAGAGGAGCGGGTTGAAGTTCTCAATCAGGCCACCGAAATCATCAACTATTGGCAAGAAGAAGGCAAGGGCAAGCCTCT
>JBBSKN010000087.1:0-16436 GCA_038256265.1 Phormidesmidales cyanobacterium | reverse complement strand
CACGGCAAGCCTTCTCTGTGGAGTCCTAGCTACTTTGTGTCGTCTGTGGGCGGCGCACCGCTGGATGTCCTCAAAACCTATATTGAGAATCAAGAAAAGCCGTCCTAAAATGACGGGGTTTTCAACCCATTTTTTTGATAACCCGCTTCAGTGTTATCAAACGTTTGATACTGGGGCTTAGCCCGCTCGGGAAACAGGATCGCCACATGTAAAGTGGCTTTGCTTACATCAATGCCAATGGGAATCAGGTTTTCACTCATGGGTCGATACTCCTGATGATGACGGTAACGGGGCAGATCGCTCGCAGCGCTATCCTTGTTATCCAGCTTGGGAGCCTCAGGGGTCCCTGGTATACTGTCCAGTCTGCTGGCGGCAATCCTAGGGGGCGAAAGGGGGAGGCTCTTGTTCTACGTTGCAAGCTCCAGAGGGCTTTAGGGTGCGTCCAGAGTCACTCCCAAGACTTATTGTCGGCCTAACCCTACATACAAGGGTGTATAACGCTCAGGCGAGGCTCCGCCAATGCAAAGCAATGCACCAGTAGGAAACATAGCTTGCGAGCCCCTTACAACAGCGTCATCTGGCTGTCGTCACCGGGGGCGGCCTCGTAGCCTAGGTGGCGACGGGCGGCGGCGGTGACCACTCGGCCTCGGGGGGTACGCTGGAGATAGCCAATCTGCAAGAGGTAGGGTTCGTAGACCTCTTCAATGGTTTGGGGATCTTCGCCGGTGGAGGCGGCCATGGTGTCGAGGCCGACGGGGCCACCGCCAAAGTTTTCAATCATCACCGACAGCAGGCGGCGATCAGTCCAGTCGAGGCCGCAGGGGTCTACGTTAAACAGCTCTAGGGCTTCGGCGGCGAGGGTGGCAGTAATGGGGCCTGCCGCCTTGACCTCAGCATAGTCGCGCACCCGTCGCAGCAGGCGGTTTGCGATGCGCGGTGTGCCTCGGGCGCGGCGGGCAATTTCTGTGGCCCCGGCGGGTTCGATGGGGGTTTTTAAGACGTCGGCGGTGCGCAGCACAATGGGGGTTAGCTCTTCAATTTCGTAGAACCGCAGCCGCTGAATCAGGCCGAAGCGATCGCGCAGAGGGGCGGTCAGTGCCCCCACCCGCGTAGTGGCCCCCACTAGAGTAAAGGGGCACAGCGGAATGCTGCGGGTGCGGGCCGACTGCCCCTTGCCAATGGTGATATCGAGCCGAGAGTCTTCCATGGCCGGGTAGAGAATTTCTTCGGTCACCCGGGGCAGCCGGTGAATTTCGTCAATAAATAGAACATCGCCGGGCTTGAGGTTGACCAGCAGGCCGGCGATGTCTCGGGGCCGCTCCAGGGCTGGGGCAGTGGTGATCTTGCAGGTCACCCCCATTTCTTGGGCCAAGATCAGGGCCATGGTAGTTTTGCCCAGCCCCGGCGGCCCGTAGAGCAGCAGATGGTCGAGGGGTTCTTTGCGCGACTGGGCGGCCTTGATGGCAATGTTGAGCACTTCTTTGAGCGCTGATTGGCCAATGTAGTCTTGCAGTCGCTGGGGGCGCAGGCTGTCTTCTGCGGCCAAGACCCCAGGGGCCGCAGATATCTCGTCCCCTGGAGTCTTAGTCTGGGCGGCTTCGGCCTGCACGTCTTCGGGCTGCACGTCTCCACCCTTGACCAGCGACAGCAGCGGCTGTAGGGCAGCGGCTTCGGCAGGTGGTACCGTCGGCTTAGCCTTGGCCCGCTTGGGCTTGGCCGAGTCGTCGGAGGTGTGGGAAGAAACAATGGCCATAGGGGGAGCCTCAGGGGCAGCCCCCCCATGATACTGTGGTGCATTTGCACTATCAAGTCATAGGCAAATCATGACGACACACCTGTGGGTGAACAGTATGGAGCAAACGCCCGGTTTGCACGAGGGGTAAAATTTCTGGAAAACTCTGGTCTAAATTCAGGATCTTTGCAACGATGGATTGACTTCAAACGAGTTCGTAGTGCTGAACAGTGGGAAAGGGATCGTAGAAATGGTGCAGGAGCGATCGCCATTCTGCGTACTGCAGTGAGGTGCGAAACCCGACAGTATGATGCTCTAGGGTTTGCCAACGCACCAGCAAAAGATATTGATGGTCAGCTTCAAGACAGCGCTGTAGCTCGTGGGATAGGTAGCCGGGCGTGGCGGCAATAATCGCTGAGGCCATTTCAAAAGCGGCTTCAAAAGCCGGGGCCGTGCCGGGTTTGATTGTAAGGTTGGCAACTTCTAAAATCACAGGTCAAAATTCTGTAACGAACCGGTGTGTTAGCAAACCCTTGGATTTCCGTGGGATCATGTAGCCAGGGGGGGTTAACTCTGTCGGCCAAAAAATAGATCGTCGACAATCTACTTCAAAAGTGAGAGAAGGTAGTTCATGCTTCTGGTAGATATAGCCGGGAGGCGACTATTCTAAGGTTATCTAACGTGCTGAGCGATCACCAGTAGCCCGAAGAGGATTAGCCAAAAGTTGGCTCCATGGATTGCTTAGCCCAATAGCCCACTAGTTTATCCTCAATGGAGACTCCGATGTCTAACCCTAGAAGCGAATCTGACAACTTCGATCCCAACATTATTCCGGCGGAGACTGCGGCTCGTAAAGAGCGCGAGGGCAGTGGCTATAAGCAGGTAAATGAAGAAAAAGCCGGGGATTCAATCGACACCACTACCGGTGCCACCGTTGACCAAGAGGGGCTAGCCAACAATTACCCCGTTGAGCCAGAAATGTACATCAACGAACCCGGTGATCTGCGCGAAGAGGAAGAGGCCAGGAAAGCCCAGCGCCGCGCTGAACTGAGCGAAATTAATCAGACCAATGAAGAAGGTAAAGTGACTAGCGGCTCCGATGAGCGAGGCAAGGGTGTCGGGCGCATCTAAATCTCATCCAAGTCCAGAGGGGGAGTTTTGCCTGGGGAGAACCCAGGGTCTCCGAGCGGGACTTGGTGTGGTTGGGGCTAGAAATGTAGCATTCTTGTAATGCTTGGGGCGGTGGCGCGATCGCCGCTTGATAATGGGGGTATGACGTAACGGTCATACCCCCATTGTTGTGAGAGCGCTACAGCGATGACCCAAGCTACTCTGAGAGAACTTGTCAGCCGCTACTATCAAGTCGGTGCCCGCGACCTGCACGGGCTAGACCTACAGGGGCTAGACCTGACGGCAGCCCACCTGGCCGAGGCCGATTTGCGCCGCAGCAATTTGACCCGTGCCAACCTGCAACGTGCCAATCTAAACCATATTGACGGCTATCAAAGCATTTTGGCCCAGGCCGATTTACGTAGCGCGTCTTTAGCCAATGCGGTGCTGCGCGAGGCCGACCTGCATAAGGCTAACTGCTACCGGGCCACGCTGATCAACGCCGATCTGCGCGAGAGCCGCCTTGACCACGCTGACCTCAGCCACGCTGACCTGGAGGGGGCAAACCTGACTCAGGCTGACCTGAGTCACGCCAACCTCTACTGGGCCAATCTGCGCCACGCCAATCTAACCGGGGCCAACTTAGCTGGGGTCAACCTGGTAGGGGCCAAGTTTTGTCAGACCCGCATGCCCGATGGCACAATGCGCGACTCCAACTGTCCCCTGGTGGCCAACGGGGTGTAGACCGGGGCTGGATTTGGGTATGCGGTTTACGGTTTTTAGGTTGCTCAAGGTCTAGCGTAACAACTCGGCTGGGGTGATGGGGGCGGTGGTTTGGCGTTGGTCGTCGGGGGTGAGGGTGTAGGGCAAGGGTGGCTCGGGTACCAGCAGGTAGCGATCGCCCCAGCCCCCGTTTGTGCGAGCCAGTAGATCTGGTGGGGGGGTGGTTTGCCCTTGGGGTAGGTTCACGGGCAGCGACTGATCGGCCCACAAAAAGGGTTCGCCAGCGGTGGTGACTCGCAGCACTCCGGCAACGCGCCGCCGCCCTGCCTGGGCCAGCACGTCACCCAGGGCGGCCCCCACATGGTTGGGAGCTAGGGCAATGGCAAACTGTACGGTATCTCTGGGCTGAGCGGCCAAATTTAGGGTTTCGGCCTGGGCCTGCCAAGGTTCTTGGTAGCGGCTATCTGCCGCCACCTGCCAAATCGTTAACCGCGCTGACCATTGGCCATTGGCCACGGTAATAGGCCGATAGTCGAGCACCGAATATAAGGGGGCGGTGTTGTGAATCACGGCAGTCTCGGGTTCTAGATACCGGAGGGCCACGGCGGTAAGCTGGGTGTTGTCGGGCAGGTTGGTGGTGCCAGCCAGGTCAAACTCACCATTGCCCAGAGCAGTGGCCTCAAGGGTGAGGGAGGTGGCCTCTGAGGGCGGGGGCGAGCCTGGCGTCAGGGCCGATTGACAGCCGATGCAGGCCAGCAATATCAGCACCAGCAAGAGGCTCGATCTAGTGAGCTGTGGAATAGTCATTATTTATAGAAAGTACGGGATCTAGGTAAATCACATTCAATTCCAGAGGCGGATTTGTGCCCGTGGGGCAACTACAGCTCTCAATCTGGACTTGCTATAGACCCATGCAACCACAGCTCTCAGTGGCTATCCATAGCTAGATGACGGCTTTTACGACTTCACATAGAAAATCGAAGCTCTGTATTTTTTCGAATATTTATCCTGATGGAGAAAAAAGTTCTAGTAAGGTGGGGTAGCGTTAATTACCTAAGCTTGAACCGTACCTAAGCTGAAATCGTCCTGACATCGTTATCGCATCAGTAGATACCTGAGCTTGGTTCTCAGATTTCTTTATGTAAGCTACGAGTTTGTGAAGTTCTGTCTATTAATTTAGCTGTTCAGCATGGTCGAAAAAGACTTGTAGAAGCCTGCTGTGATTGGCTGTACGGCCCGTCTGCCGCTCAGTCAGCTAAATATAACGCCCTATTTTTGTGACTATGCTTGGTACTGATTGTCTAGGCTGTTGATGATGGCTAAATAAAGCTCACTCAAGTCCAGAAGTAGAGTTCTGCCTAGGGGGGGCCACAGCTCTCGGGCTGGAATTGGTATAGAAGAGTGCAATTAAATGATGTTATTTCGACCAAAGGGAGGAATCTAAGACTTTGTCGACGACCGAGCTGCCTCGGCTTTGCTTCGCTCCGTTACTCCGTTGGAGTCGCTCCGCGAACGACAGGACAGAGCGACGTTTATTTATATTTGCCTGCTTGCATGAGCTGGAGATGGCGTAGTTTTAGGGTTTTATAGCCCTACTTCTATTGTTGAATTATGTTTGCACCTGATTGAGTGGCCTGGATTTTATGGTTATTTCTAGTTCTTTTGAAGAGCTGGATGGCGGTATTTGCGATTATTTGGTTCCTCTTCTTTTGAGTGTCTTATGGAGCGTTCTATAGGTGTTTTGGCCGTGCTGAAATATACGCTGCACCCTGACATATTCAGTGCTGTTGTGCTGGCGGCTATCCTGTCTTGGCTTGCTCCGCCCGCCTGGGGGAGCGAGGTTGCCAGTGAGATTCTTGCCGCAGAGGCTGATTGGCAAATGCTGCTGGGGTCATCTAGGCCTGAGCCTGAGAAGCTGAGATCTGGGAAGCCGGGGCCTGAGCAGTCTGGAGTTGGCTTGATGCTGGCTCAAGAGCAGCCTTCATCTCCAGCTTTGGGGAGCGTGACTCGTCCTGCAGCGGCGGTGCCAGAGGTGGAGAGGCCAGAGGTAGAGGCGATCGCCCCGGAAGCAGTTGATGCTGGGGATGCTATTGTCGCGGCTCCAGACGATATTTCTGTAGAGGATGGCCCAGCCGAAGAGATCGCGCAAGCACCCCCTCAAGCATCGGCGGTGGCTCCGGCGGAGCGCTCGGAGGTGTTTGGGCAGGCGGCCTATCTGCAGCAGGGTGGTGAAGGCTCGGCTCGACTGCGGGCGGGCGGCATCTATGTGCTTAGCCCCTCGGTGTTTGCAGGGGCAACGGTTGACCTCAGCACCGGCCAGGCCTTCTCAGATAGCGACCAGACGGGCTTGAGCCTGAGTGAGCTGTATCTGACCGCCTCCCCGGCCAACCTGCCGGAGCTGCGGTTTACGGTGGGGCTGATGGATTTGACCTCGTACCTTGATCGCAACAGCTTTGCCAAAGATTCGCTGACCCATTTCTTTAACCCGGTGTTTCAAACCAACCCGGCCCTGAGCACAGTGAATGTGGCTTCGCGCCCCGGTGCCCTGGTGAACTGGACGCCGGTGGATGCGGTGTCGCTGACGGCGACTACGTTCTCCGCCAACCGCAGCCTGGGCAGCTTTGCCCTCGACTCGTTTGCCGGCGAGGTGGGGGTGCGGTTTGGCAACGCCATTGTGCGCGGCACCTACGTCACCTCGACCGATGGGGGGCGCGGCGACGGCTTTGGGGAGATTTTTAGCTTTGATCGGGGCAACGGTCAGTTTGGCCCGCTGCCGGGCGATCGCGAGACCGGCTATGGCCTCAATGCCGAGGCGTTTATTCCGGGGCTAAACCTAGGTCTGTTTGGCCGCTACGGCTGGTACACCAACAACACCCTGGGGGCCAGTGGCCAGACCTATAGCGTTGGGGCCAACGGGCTAGATGTGTTTTTGCCGGGCGATCGCCTGGGCCTGGGCTACGGTCGCCAGCTGTCGAATGACGGGCTGCGCCAAGCCAGCGGCGGGCCGGTGCCCGAGGTGTGGGAGCTGTTTTATGACGCCCAAATTGTTGACAACCTGCGGGCCGGGGTGACCGTGCAGCAGCGCAACGCCTTTACGGAGACGTTTTTGGGCTTTCGGGTGCGCTACGACATGAGATGGCAACCGTTACGGAGGGCAGCAGAATGAAGGTGAATCTGTCTCAGAACCCCTCTCCCCCAGGGAGAGGGGCAGGGGTGAGGGCGCTTGAAACGCTGGCGTTGGTAACTCTATTTTTCGGTCTAGAGATCCTGACCAATCCGGCAGCGCTGGCCCAGCGATCGCCCCAGGTGAGCGAAGGCTACACGATGCTAGAGCGGGGCTGGGTGAACGATGCGATCGCCGCCTTTCAAGCCGCCCTGGTCCGCCAGCCCAACTCGCCCGAGGCGCGGCTGGGGCTGGCCCTGGCCTACCAGCGGGCGGGCCGCGATGCCGACGCCTGGAATGCCTACCAGGCCGTGACCGAGGTTGCCCCTGAGAATGCCGCCGCCCTGGCTGCCCTAGGCGAGCTAGGGGGCTATCGGCCCGAGTGGCAAGCCGGGGGCATTGCGGCTCTCACCCAGCTTTTAGGCCAAAATTCTGCAAATTCTGCCGCGCGGGGCCAGCGGGCGCTGCTCTATGGCTACCAGGGCCGTTTTACTGAATCGCTGGCCGATTACGATCTGCTCTTGGCGCAAAATCCCTCGCCCCAAACCCTGCTGGGGGCGGCGCAGATCTACACCTTTAGCGGCGACTATAGCGGGTCTTTGGCGCTGTTTAACCGCTACCGCCAGACCGGGCCGTTGCCCACCGAGGCGCTGACCGCCTATGCCCTGGCCCTGCAAGAGACGGGCAATGCTGAGGGGGCGATCGCCCTTTTAGAACCTGAGCTACGGCCAGATTCACGCACCGACGATCTCTCCCTAGGCATTCGCACGGGGCTGGCCAACGCCTACGATGCTAGCGGCCAAACGGCCCAGGCCCTGGAGTTGTTGACCCCGCTGGTGGGGAACCCCGAGGCCCGCCTGCCCCTGGCCCGCGCCTACAGTGCGATCGGTCGTCGCCAGCAGGAGCCATCGCTGTTTGGCCAGGCCACAGAGTTATATCGGCAGGCGCTGGCCGCCACCGCCGCCCCCAGCTACGGCCTGCGGGTGGAGGTCGCCGACGTGCTCAGCGAATCGCCCGGCACCGAAGCGATCGCCCTGGAGATGCTGGCGCAGCTGGGGGCCGAGAACCCAGTCGTGACCAGCCTGGCGGTGAAATCTCAGCTGCTGGCCTACCGTATGGGGCAGAAAAGTGCGGCGGCGGTGGCCGAGCAAATTCTGCCGCTGCTGACCCCAGTACCCGACTCGGCCCCCGAGCAGCGGGCCATTACCACGGCGCTGATTCGGATTGATAATCCTGACCCGGCCCTGCTGCCTGTCTATGAAGCCGTGGCGACGGCGGTGGATGCCCCGCTGTTGACCTATCGCATTGCCCAGATTTACCTGAGCCAGGGCGATTTGGCAGCAGCGCGAGCTGCCCTGACGCCCTACCGGACTACTTCCCCAGGGCAAGCCGACTGGGACACCGACCTGCTGGTGGCCGACCTAGAGCGGCAGCTGGGCGACCTAGAGGCCAGCGCTCGCCGCTATGAGGCCGTGATTGCGGCCCAGCCGAGCGATCGGGTTACCGCTGAGGCCCTGCGGGGGCTGGCGTCTGTGCGCACGCGGCAAGGCCAACCCGAGGCGGCGCTGCCGCTGTATCTCGATGCGATCGCCGCTGCCCCCGACAACCCCACCTATCCCCTCGGCTATGCGCTGCTGGCCTATCGCACCGGCCAGATCTCCGCCGCCACCGCCGAGGAAACTCTGGCTCGCTGGCTGGCGTCTGAGGATTTGGACAACCCGCCGTCGGAGCTGGTTGAGCTAGTCGGTGCGCTCCCGGCCGCTGGCGATCGGGCCAGCCTTTACCAAACATTGCTGGCACAGCGGCCTGCCGACCTTTGGCTGCGATGGCGCACCATTGAGCTGTTGGCCCAGGCCGACCCCGCCCAGGCCCAGGCCGAGATGGAGGCGCTGATCGCCGCTAACCCCGACGACATCACGGTGTATTTCTTCCAGGGTGAGCTGGCTCAGCAGCAGGGCAATCTGCCCCTGGCCGCCGCCGCCTACGGGCAGGTGCTGGCCGAGGAACCAGTCAATCTCGGTGCCCTCAGCGCCCTAGCCGGGGTGCAGTTTCAGCAGGGCAACTTGCCCGCCGCCCGCGCCCTCTACGGCCAGGTGCTGGCCCTGGCCCCCGACAACTGGGAGGCTCGCTATGCGATCGCCGAACTCAATATTGCCGACGACCAAAAGCTCTCGGCCCTAGAGCAGCTGCGGCAAATTTCTGACTCGGCAACGGGCCCGGTTAACCTGGAACAACGAGCCCAAGACGTTGAGTTTGAGCTGCTGCGCCGCCGAGGCTTCCAGCCCAGCTGGGAACGGTATTAAGGCGACGGCGGGAATTTTTCCCCTGATTTTCTCCCTAATGGTGGGCAGTGCCCACCCTACGCTGGCTCATCCCCCCATCCCTCCGCCTATCTACCCCCCAAGGTAACTACCATGCTTCAACTGCTGCGCTTTCGACGATCACAAAAACGCCTGCTGTTCTCCGTGCTGCCCCTGGTGGTGCTGCTGACTATGGCTGGGGCCAGCTGCACCGCCCCCTCTGCCGCCTGCGCCTGCCTCGACGACAGCGGCGACGTAGCCCTAGCGCTGCCGGTGGAAAGTATCCACAACGACCAGCTGCTAGAGAGCTGGCAGGCCTACCGCACCCGGTTCATTCAGACCGATGGTCGAGTGATCGACCGAGAAGACAGCGATCGCACCGTCTCTGAGGGCCAGGCCTACGCCATGCTGCGGGCCGTGGCCGTCAACGACCCCGACACCTTTAAGCGCACCTATGCCTGGGCTAAAGAGAACCTGATCCGCCTTGATGCCGAAGGCGAGCCCAGTGACCTGCTCTGGGCCTGGAAGTGGGGACAGCGCCCCGACGGCTCCTGGGGCGCCCTAGATGCTAACTTCGCCACCGATGCCGACGTCGATGCCGCCACGGCCCTGATCATGGCCGCCGAGCGCTGGAACTGCCCCCGGTACCTCGACGAGGCCCGCGCCCTGCTGGCCGACATTTGGGACTACGGCACCCTAGAGCTACCCGACGGCAGCCGACAGCTGATCCCCGGCCCCGCCGACGCCTTTCGCCTAGAGCCAGAGCAGATTATTCTCAACCCGTCGTACTTTGCCCCCGCCAGCTTTCGTCTGTTTGCCGAGGTTGACCCCGACCACGACTGGGAGAGCCTGATCGACAGCGGCTATGCCATGCTCGACGACCTGGCCGACTTTTCGTCTACGGGTCTGCCCCCCGACTGGGTGACCTACATCCCTACCACCGACACCTACCGCCAGATGCCCCTCGACTACCCGCTACAAAGCCGCTACAGCTTTGATGCCTTTCGGGTGTGGTGGCGGGTGTCTCAAGATGCCGCCTGGTCTAGCGAACCCCGAGCCCAGGCTTACCTAGAGGCCCGCCTGCCAGTACTGATTGAGCGCTGGCAGCGAGACGGTCGCCTGCCCGCCCGCCTCACCCTCGACGGCGGCGCTGAGTCGAGTTTTGAGGCCACCGCCCACTACGCCATGCTCTACCCGGCGCTGCTGCGGGTGGAGCCGGCGATCGCCGCCGCAATGCTTAGCCAAAAACTCCAGCCCGCCTACAGCGACGGCTTTTGGGACAGCGACACCGCCTACTACACCCAAAACCTCGCTTGGTTTGGCCTACTGCCCCTGGAGGTCTCCCCCGATAGCATCGCCACCGCTGCCCCCACCTGCACCCCCTAAACAGCCTCTCCCCCACGGCCCCACGCTCCCCATCCCCCCTATACAAACCCCCTATTCTTAACCGCTAACCATGCTCATCCCCCCGCTCTCACCCCGTGCCCGCCGTCGCATGGGCCTGTATTTGGCTGTCTTGCTGCTAGTCGCTAGCCAGCCGCTGCTGGCCCAGCTACCCCCCGGTGAGCTGCCCAGCGGTGAGGTCGCGGCACCTCTGGCTGAAATTACTTTGCCCACCGACCTGCCCGCTGCCCCGGAGATCGCCCCCGGCAAACCGGGGCAGTACGTGCTGGAGTTTAACCGCAGCCCCGTGGTGGGCAACCACCTGCGCTTCAGCGGCATCTACGACGAGCAGCGACTGCAATTTACCCGCCCGCGCGACTGGGAGGCCCAGTCGGTCAAAGTGCTGCTTCGCTACCGCCACTCCGCCGCCCTCTACGCCACCCGCTCAAACCTGACAGTGCTGGTCAACGGCACCAGCATTGGCAGCCTGCCCCTCAACCAGCCCATGGGCGAAATTGGCGACGCCGTGATGGAGGTGCCCGTCGACCTGCTGCAAGACCACAACGAGCTGGTGGTGGCGGCCCTGCAAAACAACTCCCCCACCTGCACCCAAGATCCCTACGACCCCTCCCTGTGGACTGAGGTGCTGCCCGACTCCAAACTGGTGTTTGAGTACCAGCCCCAGGTGGTGGTGCCAGACTTTAGCCAGTTTCCCTACCCGCTGTTTGACGTGCTGAGCCTGGAGCCCAACCAGGTGGCCTACCTGCGCCCCGCCACCCCCGACAGCCCCTGGCTGACGGCGACGGCGCGACTGCAAACCTACCTAGGCCGCACCGCCCACTACCGACCCCTCGACAGCCGCCTGGTCGACAACTTAGAGGATCTAGAGCCAGAAGAACGGCTGGTGATCTTGGGCACCCCAGCCCAGCAGCCCAGCCTGGGCGATCTCACCCTGCCCTTCGCCCTAGTGGGAGGTCAATTTGTCGACGGTGAGGGCAAACCGCTGCCCGCCGACGCGGGCCTGCTGATGTGGGCCACCGCCGCTGAGGATAAATCTGCCGTGCTGGTGGTCAGCGGCAACAGTGACATCGGGGTGACTAAGGCCGTGCAGTACCTGATCCAGCCTCAGGATCAGCAAATTGCCACGGGCCACGGCGTGGTGGTCAACCAGGCGGCAGCGGTGCCATCGCCCTCGCCTCGCCACTGGCCGGGTTACCTGCCCGAAGCCGACAGCTTTTTGCTCAGTGACCTAACCAGCCCTACCCGTGAGCCTCTAGAGGATGTCACCGTGCGCGGCTCCCAATCTCCTGCTTTAGAAATTGGCTTCAAAGCCCTGCCCGACGATCGCCTGTTGCGGGGCAGCAAAATGAACCTTTCCTACAGCTATGGCCCCCAGGTCAACCCCCTGACCTCGCTGGTGGATGTGGAGCTAGACGGGGTATCGCTCAAGGGCGAACGGCTGACCGAGATCAAAGGCGCGAACCGCCGCACCTTGGTGGTCGATCTGCCGGGCGATCGCGTTACCCCCACCTCTAAGCTGCGAGTCAACTTTCGCCTCGACCCCCGCGAGCGGCGATCGTGCAGCCGCGTCACCGACCAGCAGCTCTGGGGCACCATCCACAGCGACACCAGCTTTAGCCTCAACCGCACCGCCGTCACCAGCCTGCCCGACCTAGATCTGCTCAAAACCGGCTACCCCTTCACCGCCCCCCAAGATCTCTCCACCACCGCCGTGGTGCTGCCCGAGGCCCCCAGGTCGAATGACATTACCGTGCTGCTAGAGCTGGCTGAGCGGCTGGGTCGCTTGAGTGTGGCCGACTCGGTACAGCTGGCGGTCTATCAACCGGGCGACCTGCCCGATGCGGTGCGCGACCAAAACCACCTGGTGGCGATCGGCGCTCAGCCGCGATTCCCGCTGCCTGAATTACTCACCGACGACGGCTTTGCCCTGCGCGGCAGCGGCACCCGCCAGTGGGGCAACACCCAGGTGCAGCCCCTGCCCGATGGTGAAGGGCTAATGAAATCGGTAATTTCGCCCTGGAATGCTCAGCGGGTGGTGCTGGCCCTCAGCGGCCGCGACGACCGGGGCCTAGCCCAGGTGGCCGACCTGCTGCGCCACGACCCCCTCTTCTACCAGATCGAAGGCGACACCGTGCTGGTCAGCGCCCAGGTGAGCGACCCCGACCCCTACAACAGCGCCGACTACCGCCTCGCCACCCTGCGCCAGGCCCCCCAGGTGCAGCTGGCCACCGCCACCCCCTACCCCTGGCTGTGGCAGGTGACCCGCAACAACTGGCTGTTTATCATGCCCGCGACAGTAGCCCTGGCGCTGCTGTTCTACGGTGCGGCGCAGTCGGTGCTGCGGCGGAGGGGGGAGTAGATGGGTGTTGGGTATCGGGTATCGGGTTTCGGGTATTGGGTATTGGTTCAGGGTTCACGGTTTACGGTTCGCGGGATGCCTTACACCTTGCACCGAACACCTGACACCTGACACCTGACACCCGACACCTGGCACCCGACACCTGACACCTTGCACCTAACACCCAACACCTCCTATGCTCCACCCTCGCCCCACCCCGCCCCTTTACCACTGGCTGACGACGACGCTGCCCGATCGCGCCTACGCCCTGACCCGCTATCTGAATCGGTGGCAGCTGCTGCTGCTGCTGGGCTGTTTGGGGTTGATGACCAAGCCGCTGCTGCTGGTTCATCCGGCGATCTGGCAGCAGAGCATTGTGGCGGTGCTGCTGATTGGGCTGGGCTACAGCGTTCTGCATTTAGAGAATGAGAATGCCGACAGCAGCCGCGATCGCGAGCGGCTGCACCTGTTCATGATTGCCCTCAGCAGCCTGACGACGCTGCGCTACCTCTACTACCGCACCCGCTATACCCTCAACTTCGACACGCCGCTAGACGGCTTTTTTTCGCTGCTGCTCTACGGGGCTGAGCTGTATGCCCTGGGGACGCTATTTTTGTCGTATTTTCAGACGCTGCGGCTGCGCGATCGCAAATCGGTCGATCTGACCCCCGTGCCCCAAAGCCAGTGGCCCACGGTGGATGTGTATATTCCCACCTATGACGAAGACGTGGCGATCGTGCGCAAAACCGTGGTGGCGGCGGTGGCGATCAACTACCCCCACGAGAAGAAACAGGTCTACGTGCTCGACGACGGGCGCAAGTACCCCGAGCGGCGGGCCGAGCTGCAAGATCTCTGCGACGAGCTGGGGGCCGAGCTGCTGATTCGCGACAACAACGACCACGCCAAGGCGGGCAACATCAACACCGCCCTAGGGCGCACTACGGGCGATCTGGTGCTGATTCTCGACTGCGACCACATTCCGGTGCGGGGCTTTTTGCAGGAGACCGTCGGGTTCTTTTTAGACGACACCGTGGCGCTGGTGCAGACCCCCCACTGGTTTTATAACCCCGACCCCTTTGAGCGCAACCTGATGACCCAGGGTCAGGTGCCCGTGGGCAACGAGCTGTTTTACAAAGTGCTGCAAAAGGGCAACGACGCCTGGAACGCGGCCTTTTTTTGCGGCTCGGCGGCGGTGGTGCGCCGCCACCATCTGCTAGAAGTCGGCGGCATCGCCACCGAAACCGTCACCGAAGACTGCCACACCTCGCTACGACTGCACTCGTTGGGCTACCGCACCATCTACTACGACAAGATCATGGTGGCGGGGCTGGCCCCGGAGAAATTTTCCGCTTTTGTGGGGCAGCAGGTGCGGTGGGCGCGGGGTATGGCCCAAATTTTGCGCCTAGAGAATCCGCTGTTTAACCGCCGCCTGAAGCTGTCGCTGGCCCAGCGGGTCTGCTATTTTAGCGCCACCTCGCACTTTTTCTTTGGCTTCCCGCGGCTGATGTATGCCCTGGCACCGACGCTGTTTTTGCTGTTTAGCATCAACTCGGTGAAGGGGCTGGGCATTGAGACCATGTTTTACGCCCTGCCCCACATTGTGTTGTCGATGCAGACCAACCACATTCCCTACAAGCGGGTGCGGTTCTCATTTTGGAACGAGATCTATGAGTTTGCCCTGTCGTTTCAGGCGGGCATTGTCACCCTGCTGGCCCTGGTCAACCCCAAGCTGGGCAGCTTTAACGTGACGGCCAAGGGGCTGGTGGTCAACCAGCGCACCTTTGACGCCAACAGCGTGCGCTATCTACTCATTTTGGGCCTGCTGACGGCGGCCTCGCTGGTGGCGGTGCCCTTTTGGCTGCTGCTCAGCCCCGAAGACACCCAGGCGGTGCTGATCAACGCCCTGTGGTGCGGCTTTAACCTAGTGCTGGTGCTGGCCGCCTGCCTGGTGGCGCTCGAACAACCCCAGCTGCGCCGCGCCCACCGCCTGCCCCGGCAGCTCACCGCCATTCTCCACAGCGACGGCCACAGCTGGACGGGCAAAACCATCGACGTTAGCGAGAGCGGTGCTCAGATCAGGTTTGACGAATGGCCCAACGTGGCCGACCAGGTGCGGGTTGAGCTGGTGGGCGACTACGATGCTCGGGCGCTCTTAGAGGGCCAAATTATTCGGGCTACGGCCACCAGCCGCCTAGAAACCGAGCTGACGGTAAATTTTGTCGACCTCAGCCCCAGCCAGGCCGATGACCTCACCCTGGTGCTGTTTTCTGACGTGAAGGAATGGTATTCCCAAAACCGCCTGCAGGTGGATAAGCCGCTGCGATCGCTCCAGTTTATTGCCACCACCCTGTGGCGGGTTTTCACCGACCTCCAGCCGGCCACTGCCCAAAAAATGCGCAAGCAGTTGCAGGCCCCGGTGGAGCTGACCTGGGATGGTTGGCACAGCGACAGCTACCAGGCTCGGGTGGTGGAAATGGGCAGCCGCGACCTGCGCCTCGAAGTGCAGGCCGTCACCGAACTCGACCGGGCCACCCTACTGGAGACGTTCCCCACCGTGGGGCTGCTGTTTCCGGCGGGGCAGGCGCTGACCCAGGCCCAGAGCCTGGTGGCCCAGGTCGATCAGGCGATCGAGATGCCGACCCTCAATGCGGCCCAGTCGCGGCTGGTGCTAGAGCTGACTTTCCCTACCACCCTAGCCGCCCAGCAGCGGCGCAAGATTCAGACATTGCTGCGATCGCTGGCCTGACGGTGCGTGCTAAAGCCTTGCATACCGCCTAAGAGCACTCCACCTAATCCACAGCCTGGGGCGCAGGCCATAGCGCCACCACCTCGTCAAAAAGTTGCTGCTCATAATTTTCTACAGAGCAGAATTTAATCGGCCAAACATCCCAAACTTCACCGTCACTTTACTATTTGACCGTACTATTTTCTATCATTCACTTATTTTTTATACATCCAGTTCAGTAAGCTGCTAAAGTTAAATCATTAGGTAACGGTTTAGCGCTTCATTCCTGACTGTCGATCACTTTTCCCATTGCTTCTGTCTCGTATAGATCACCCCGATAGGTTGCCAGACTTAGACTTAAATCTTTCCTCCAGACTAGATTGAGTTTGCCGTGTCTGACACTCTTCCTATAGCATCTACTTCAGCAAAACGGTCACCAAATTGGGCTGTTTCTAAGCGTGATCAATCGGGTTTAAGCATCAGCACAGATTGCCAGTAGGTTCGTTACCCAGATTTAGAGTTGTGCTGCGGCCCTGAGCCCAGTTCATTCCCTAAAATTCAGGATTTTGATATCTAACCTGCTCGTGGTCTACACAGACTGCGTCCCGATTTAGTAGAGAACATCCCAAGATTTTAGTGCCGCGATGGTCGCTGGTGCAGCTTCTCTAAAGCTGCTGAGCCAGCTCTCGGTCGTCGATTCACTCATCCATCTCTATGGCTCGCCCGTCCGTCGTGCTGATGGTGCGTTGTCTTTAGACAGCGCCTTGGTCACGGAGGCGGCGCGGCCCGGTAGTTGGCATCTGCTCTCTAAGCTTTTTTCTGTGCATTTCCTCTGTGCATTTCCTCTGTGCATTTCCTCTGTGCATTTCCTCTGTGCATTTCCTCTGTGCATTTCCTCTGTGCATTTCCTCTGTGCATTTCCTCTGTGCATTTCCTCTGTG
>JBBSKN010000086.1:0-16517 GCA_038256265.1 Phormidesmidales cyanobacterium | reverse complement strand
TCGAGGCTTCAAATACCTCGCTGATGTGATTGAAGGAGTCAAGTTCAACAATGGCATTAGGGTCGATGACAACACCGAGTTAACCCCACAGCAGGACGCCGCTTGATTTCCTGCCGTACACCAGATTTGACTATATCTCCTATCTGGGAAACTACTTCCCAGAAGTCGTCTTATGCTTTTGGCAAGAGGAAGCGATCGCCCCCCTAAGCCCAAGCCCTAAGCCCTAGGTTGAGGCAGTGAATCCACTGGCTGTAATGAGGACGCTAGGCAACCGGTTAACAGCCTTGGTAAAGCGCTACCGGCCCAGCACTGCCGCCCCCTCGTAGAAAAACAGCCCCGCCACGCAGCCGGTCATCAGCGTTGCCAGGGTGCCAGCCCACAGTGCCTTCCAGGCCAGCTCGCTGATGTCTTGTCGGCGCGAGGGCACAATGCCCGCCAGCCCGCCGACAAAAATGCCCACCGAGGGCAGGTGAGCAAAGCCGCAGAGCACATAGCTGACGATCACCAGGGCGCGATCGCTCAGGGTGCCCTCAGCCGCCGCATTGGCCAGACCAATGTAGGGCGGAATAGCAGTTTCAAGCAGTCGTCGGCCAATCAGCTGCGACGACAGCCATAACTCGGGCCAGTCGAGCGACACCCCGGTGAGAAAGGTGAGGGGCAAAAACAGCGCCCCCATGATGTTTCGCAGGGTGATCACGCTGAACACTTGGCCGATCGCCCGCCAGAGAGCAAAATCGCTGGTAGCCAGACCGGCTAGATTGGCAAACACCAGATCTAGCAGGGCAATCAGGCCCAGAATGGCGATCAGTGCCGCGACAATGCCCACCGCCATTTTCACCCCGTCGAGAGCACCGAGAATCAGGCTGTCCATGGGGCTTTTACGCTCGTCTTCGGCCAGTGCCAGCTCGGGCACCTTACCCAGGGTTTCGGGCACGGCCTGCTCGGGCACCAAAATTTTAGCCAGCACAAAGGCGGCCGGAATCGTCAGCACCGAGGCCGACATCAAATGCCCGGCAATCGACGGAAAAATCGGCCGCAGATACCCGGCGTAGAGGCCCAGCACCGTGGAGGCAATCGAGCCAAACATTGAGGCGAGGATGGCGCACAGCTCGCTGCGAGTCATGCGTTCGAGAAAGGGTTTGATTGCGATCGCAGACTCAATGCCCACAAAAATATTTGCCGCCCCGGCCAGCGCCTCGGCCCCGCTGAGATTCATCGCCCAGCGAAAGAACTGGGCAAACACCCGCACAATCGGCTGTACGATTCCCAAACCGTAGAGCAGCGAGAAGATCGCCGCAAAAAACACCACCTGGGGCAGCGACCTGAAGGCAAAGATATAGCCCAGGTTGAGGTTGTCGACCCCCAGGCGATCGCCCGGCACGGCGGTAAAGGGCGGCGTCAGCGCCCGCGCGATCCAGCGGCCTGCCCCGGCGGGGCCAACGGGTTGGTTAAAATTGGGTACAAAAATCGGGCCAAACAAAAACCGGGCCCCGGCATCAGATGCATCGATCAGCGCGTTGAGAATGGAGCTGAGCCACACCACCACCTCCCGCGTCACCGGCAGCAAGAAAATCAGCAGCCCCACCACTAGCTGAATGCCAATGCCCCAGACAATCAACCGCCAGGGCACCCGCCGCCGATCCTCAGACCCCAGCCAGGCGATAAAGCAGAGACCAAAAATGCCCAGTAGCGAAATCAAACGCAGTGCCATCTGTGCCCATGCTCCTTGTGGCCCAAACATCGCGAGCCTGCCACCGATTATGCCGAAGAACGCCCCTGGCGAAGCGTCTTGTTCTAGAAAATAATTGAGGGGAGAGGGGGAAGGGGGTATCAGGTATCAGGTGTCAGGTATGAGGTCGCGACCCGACACCCAAAACCCAAAACCCAAAACCCAAAACCCAAAACCCAAAACCCAAAACCCAAAACCCAAAACCCAAAACCCAAAACCCAAAACCCAAAACCCAAAACCCGAAACCCGAAACCCGAAACCTAAAACCTTCTCTTCCCGCCTGCCCCATAATAGATCTGACCCACCGCCCCGCCCTATGGAAGCTTTTTCTCCTTTTCCGCCCGCCTGGGCTGAGTCGGCCACCCACGCCACCGAGTTTTGCTGCCCCCAGTGCGGGGCCGAGAGTCGCCAGGCCAAGGCCGTGTGGATCAACCGGCGATCGCCCGTCTACGGCCTTAATCACCGCCGCAAGTGGCAGGAGTTTTACCATTGCGGTGAGTGCGCTACCCCCTGGTGGGCCTGGAGCAGCGATCGCCCCCCGTCTCCCTACGGCATCTCCGGTAACGATAATGGTGATGACGATGGAGACAATCTGTTTTAATCTCCTGAGTCATCTATGCCAAAAACCATCCACGTCTTCGGCAGCCTAAACATGGATTTGGTCTGCCGCACGCCGCGCCTGCCCCAGTCGGGGGAAACCATTCTCGGCACCGACTTTGAAACCTTGCCCGGCGGCAAGGGGGCCAACCAGGCGGTGGCGGCGGCGCGGCTGGGGGCCACCGTAGCCATGGTAGGTCGGGTAGGTAAAGATGCCTTTGGTCAGCAGCTGATCCAGGGGCTGCAATCGGCTGGGGTAGAGGCCAGTGGAGTCGTTGTGGATGGGGATGCGCCGACGGGGGTGGCGGCGATCGCAGTAGATGATGCAGGCCGCAACACCATCGTCGTGGTGCCCGGTGCCAACGGCCAAGTGAACGGCGAGGATGTGAATCGCCTCACGACGCAACTTCAGTTTGGAGATATTCTCCTGCTTCAGTTTGAGGTGCCCCTGCCAGCGGTAATTGCCGCCGCCCAGGCCGCCCAGGCCAAAGGGGCCACGGTGATCGTTGACCCCGCCCCTGCCCGCGACGACCTGCCGCCCGAGTTCTTCAAAGCCATAGATATTCTCACCCCCAACCAGACCGAGGCCAGCCAGCTCACCGGGATGTCTGTCACCGATATTCCCACTGCCACCAAGGCTGCCCGCCAGTTGGTCAAGCAGGGCATTGGCACCGTCATCATCAAGCTGGGCGACCAAGGGGCCGTCGTCGCCACAGCAGACCATCCCTTCCACCAGCCTGCCCTCGCCGTCAAAGCCATCGACACGGTAGCGGCAGGGGATGCCTTTAACGGCGGTCTGGCCGTCGCTCTGGCAGAAGGGATGGCGCTGGAGGAAGCGGCTCAGTTTGCCACTGCCGTTGCCGCCGCCTCGGTGATGGTGCGGGGGGCGCAGGCGTCGATGCCGATGCGATCGCGGGTTGCCGCCCTGCAAATTGGGCTAAAGCATCTCTAGCTGGGGGATTCAGCCTTCGGCTATGCTGAGAACCTGCCCAAATTATTCCAATTAGGTACTCCGCCGCAACCTATGGCCCGACCCCACGCCCAAGACTGGCAGACCGAATTTGACGACCTGATGCGCGGCATTGCGGGTGCATTTTTGTTTGGGGCTCCCTTTCTTTACACCATGGAGGTGTGGTGGAAGGGCAACTTTACCTCGCCGCCGCGCATGCTGCTGCTATTGGGCATTGCCTACCTGGCCCTGGTGCTGCTGAATATCAAAGGGGGATTTCGGGCCGAGCAGTCCCGCAGTCGAGGGCAAATTTTAGCCGAAAGTGCCGAGGGGTTGGCGATCGCCCTGTTCACCGCCACCCTGAGTTTGGCACTGATTGGCCTCCTGCGCTTTGAGACCGGGATAGACGCGGTGTTAGGTCGGGTGATCACCCTGTCGCTGCCCTTTGCCATTGGGGTGGGCATTGCCAACAACCTGCTGCTGAGAACTGACGACACTGACGACAACGACGCTGCCCCGTCCCCAAAGCCCGACCCCTGGCGCAGCACCCTGTCCGATGCCGGGGCGGCCCTGCTGGGGGCGATCGTCGTGGGTTCCTCCATCGCTCCCACCGACGAGATTCCGATGATTGCCAGCTCGCTTTCGCCCACCCGCCTGCTGCTGATTATGGCCAGCTCGCTGCTGCTGTCGTACATCATTGTGTTTCAGGCCAGTTTTGGTGCCCAGCGGCAGCGGCGATCGCAGCCCGGCCTGTTCCAAAGCCCCATCAGCGAAACTCTCGCCGCCTACTTAATCGCGCTGGCGATCTCGATGCTGATGCTGTGGTTGTTTCAGGTGATTCGCGTGGGCGACCCAGTTAACCAGTGGGTGAGCTATATCATCGTATTGGGCTTGCCCTCCACCATCGGTGGCGCAGCGGGCCGCCTGGCCGTATAACCCTGCAATTCCTATGTCCGAAGCGTCTGAAAACCCCATCCGCAACCGCGCCGAATGGATTTCCCTCGGTATTTCGCTGACGCTGCTGGCGGGGGTGGTGGCCACGGTGGTGTCGGTGTGGCTCAACCCGTCCCTCAAACCCGCTGAATTTACGGTAGAGCGCGGCCAGGTGCGGGCCGCCAACGGCCACTACTACCTGCCCGTCACCATCAAAAACGAGGGCGATGCCACCGCCGCAGAGGTCACCGTCGAAGGCACGTTAGACACGACCAGCCCTGAGGAAATCGCTACCACCACCTTCGACTTCGTCCCCGCCCGCTCCGATGCTGAAGGCGTACTGATCTTTAGCCAGGAGGCTTCAGGAGCCACCGTGCGCGTGATCAGCTATCAAAAACCCTGATCGCCTCACGGGTGCGATCTCAACCAACTTCTTTCCCATCGCTGATCTGCACCACACAGTTTTTTCCCTGGGCTTTTGCCTGGTAGAGGCTCTGATCGGCAAGGGCAATTAACATCTCAAAAGACGGCTGCCTGGGGGGCACAATTGTTGCTACGCCAAAGCTCAGGGTGATCAGGCTGCTGGCCTGGGAGGTGGGGTGAGGCAATTTCAGTGCCGCAATGCTGGCCTGAATGGCTTCGGCAACGGCGATCGCCCCCTCGGCCGTAGTATTGGGCAAAATAACCGCAAATTCTTCGCCCCCGTAGCGGGCCACCAGGTCAGAGGGACGCTTGCAGGTCTGAGCAATGGCCATCGCCACCTGCCGCAGGGCATCGTCTCCGGCCAGGTGGCCATAGGTATCGTTGTAAAGCTTAAAACAGTCGATATCACACAAAATTAACGACAGAGGCGCTTGCTCTCGGGCCAGCCGTAGCCACTCGGCGCTCAGCCGATCATCAAAGCAGCGGCGGTTTGCCAGCTGGGTTAACCCATCGACCGAAGCCAGGCGCTGAAGCTCTTGGTTAGCGGTTTGTAGCTGGTGATAAAGCTCCGCCTGCTGAATGGCGATCGCCGCCTGACTCGCCAGTTGATAAAGCAGATTTGCCTCAGACTCCTGCCACTGCCTGGGGGAGTTGCACTGATGGGCAATCAATAGCCCCCACAGGCAATCTTTGTGCAGGATGGGCACAATTAAATTCGCCTGAATTTTGAGGCCTTTCAACAACTCCGCGTGGCAGGGCATCAGTCCAGCGGTTTCAATGTTTTCGATCGCTCGGGTATTGCCCTGCTGGTAAAAGGCCGCATGGGTGGTCTTGAAGCAGGTATCCATAACGTGGAACCCTAAAATCGACGGACATCCCTCGGCCAACGACTCCACCGCCACTAGTCCGCTCCAGTCAGGCTCAAACCGGTAGATGACCACCCGGTCTACCTCAAACAACTGCCGCACCTCATCGGCGGTAGTCTGAAGAATTTCCTCGAGATTTAAAGACTGGCGAATGCGCTGATTAACGGCGGCCACAATGCGCTCAGAGTCGCTTTGGTGGTAAACCTGTAAGCGTTCTGCTGACGCCGGGTCAGCGGGCATTAGCTCCGACGGCGACGGCGCAATGTACTCAAAGTGGGGAGTAGTCTCGACAGGTATGGGGCTCGGCTTGGCAATCAAATAGCCCTGGGCAAAGGTGGCCCCCCGCTCCTGTAGCCATGTCAGTTCTTCGAGGCACTCAATTCCTTCAGCGACGGTTTGAATGTCCAACTTTTGGGCAATTTCTAGCAGTTTCTCAGTAATGGAGGCCTTATAGCGATCTTGGTGAACATTGCGAATCAGCTCCATGTCTAGCTTGATAAAGTCGGGGCGCAGCTGGTGCAGCAAGTTGAGACCAGAATAGCCCGACCCCAAATCGTCAAGCGCTACCGCAAAACCGGCATCGCGGTAATATTTCAGCACCATTTTGAGGTGGTCTAAATCTTGTGGATTGTCGGACTCCACCACTTCAAACACCACTTGGTCGTGGCTAATGCCAGCCTGGTCAATGGCCGCTACGGTGCTACGTAGGCAAGTCACCGGGTCGTAGAGTGCGGTAGGGGTAAAGTTGATAAAAATACGGCCTTTGATCTGGTGCTGACTGGCCTGGGCGATGGTGCTGAGCCGAGCCATGCGATCAAGCTGGGGCAGCAGCCCCGATTCGGTAGCCAGTTCAAACATGGCGGCGGGCATTACCAGGTTGCCCTGCTCATCTAGTCCCCTCAGCAGCGATTCGTATCCGTAGATACGCGAGGTATCTTGTGCATAGACGATAGGCTGAAAATGGCTGGTAAAGCGCTCGGCAGCCAGCATATCGACCAGCCAGTCAGACTGACTGAACCTGACAAATCGATGGAGTGAAGAGATCTCGCTAAAGTCTTCGAGCTGGGGCTGCACAGCGCCACGCACAAATAGAACCTGGGTTTCTCGTAGCTCTCGCGGGGCCACTATCTGAGCTAAGCACTTGGCTACCTCTTGGGCCTGCCCAGCCTTACAGACTATACTCAGCCCCGGCCGCTCCTGCATCAGCTCAAACTTCAGCGCTTCTCTCTCCAAAAAAGGAATTACCTTCTTTAGAGTGTGGGGAACGGGAAACCAGAGAAATAGGCGACCTGTTTCCCCGGCCTGGCATCGATGAACCGCTTGGCAGGCACAGGACTTGGGAGCAGGAAATCTCATAACTCAAATCCGCAATTTATCTATGATACATAATCAGTTTTCCCAATCTTGGCCAAGGTGTGCAGGCGTTAAGTTAAATAGCGGAACCGCTGGCAAGCCTGGTCAACCCACCGAATATCAAACCTCACGCACCACTTGGCGGATGTAGGACTTCGCTGTTTAGGGAGTCTCCCATAGTAAAAGATCCCCGAGTTCTTGAAGAACTCGGGGATCTTGAAGAACTCGGGGATCTAGCACCCCCTTTTTAAGGGGACAGGGGGGATCTAACCCATCAGTTCCTTCACCTTGGCCATGATGCCATCGGGGTCAATGCCCTGGTGAATGAACTGCTCCCACAGACCGCCGCTGCCCTCTTCGTGGGTGCCGATGTGGGCAAACTTGGGCGTATAGCCCCGCTCCAGCAGCCAAGAGCCAAAGCGGCTGCCCAGGCCCGTCTTGCGGTTAAAGGCCTCGGTCACCAGCACAAAGGGCGCTTTGCCCACCTTGGCCATGGTCTCTTCATCGATCACGTTGAGGGTCGACTTGTTGATCAGGCCCACCTCAATGCCTTCCTGCTTCAGCCGCTCGACCGCATCGAGGGCGCGGTAGAGCGAGTCGCCAAAGGTGACGATGTAGCCCGCGCTGCCTTCCCGAATGACCTCATCTTTACCAGGGGTAAAGGTGTAGTCGCCGCCAAACATCTCGTTGCCGTCAGCATCGAGAATCATCGGCACCTTCGAGCGGGTCGAGAAGATAAACCGCAAACCGGGGTCGTGGAACACCTTCTTCACGCAGGCCTTCATCTGGTTGGGGTCGGCGGGGAAGTAGAGCTTGGTGTCGTAGGCGTCATCGAGACCGTTGTCGGCGAAGAAGTTGTTGAGGCCGAAGTGGCAGGTGTTGTCGGCCATGTCGTCGATGCCCGAGTGGGAGAAGTGGCACAACAGGTTGGAGTAGTTCAACCGGGCCATGGTGATCTCAGAAATGCACATCTCCAAAAAGGCCGCGAAGGTGGCGAATACGCCCTGCTTGCCCTCGGCCATGCCAAAGCCCGCCGCCGCCGACAGGTTACCCCGTTCCATAATGCCGCCGCTGATGAAGATCTCCGGGTAGGCCTTGCGAATCTGGGCCAGACCGCAGGAGCCTTCCAGATCGCTATCGACCACCAGCACGCTCTCTTTGCGGGCCATTTCATCCATGCCGCCCAGCACTTCGACCATGGCGTCGCCAAACACGTTGCGGTTCGCGCCCACGTTTTTGCTGGAGCCCATGAACTCATAGGTGTTCTTGGGGGTCTCGATGCCTTCGAGAATCTCCACCGCAGCGGTGTGGCCCTTGGCGGTGAGGTATGCGATCGCTGCCTTCACCGAGATCACATCGTGGCCGTGGGTGCTGCCCTCAATGCCCTCAATACCCACCGCCATCGCCCGCTTGTTGATCACCGCCACCGGGCCGGGGGTGTTGATCGCCTTGCAGATGTTGGCGTAGAGGCCGTCGAGGTCTTCGCCGTCGCCTTCGAGCACCGTCAGGCCGTGGCCCTCCAAGGTTTTTTTGACGCTGTAGCCGCCCATGTACTGGGAGGGGTGGCCGGCGATGGTGACATCGTTGTCATCCACCAAAATCTTGACGTTGACGTGGTTCGCCACCGCAAAGCGCGCTGCCTCAGCGTCGTCGCCCTCCTGCTGGGCACCGTCAGAACCGAGGCAGAAGGCAACTTTGCCGGGGTTGGCCAGAGCCACGCCGTTGACGTAGGGCCACATGTGGCCCAGCCGACCCGAGCTAAACTTGACGCCGGGGGTCAGCCCCAGCTCGGGGTGGCCGGGCAGCTTTTCGTTGGCGACACGATACTGCATTAGCATCTCGGCGGGCATATCGCCGTTGAGCACCGACATTAAATACTGGGTCGCCACCCGGTGGCCCGCTTCGTCAAAGAAAATCGGCACGTACTTGTCGCCCGCACCGCGAAACAGGGCGTCGAGAATCATCACCTCGGGCACGGTGTCGTAGGGGCCGCCGGTATGACCGCCCACACCCCGCGCCGCGCCGGTCGCGGTAAAGAACACGATCGCATCGCGACATAGCTGAATGTTGGCCGCCAGCGCGCTGCGCTGCTCGTCGGTGAGGGTGGGGTTAGACGCGTCTAAAGAAATTCGCTGGTATGCGCCGAGGTCAATGGGAAAGCTGGTCATAGAGTTTCGTCCTATAGGCTGGTGAGAAAGAAGCGTGGAGCAAAGCAAGGTTTTTTATAGAGAGCAAGTCCACTGCTCAAGTTTGGATAGCAAAAATCCACTACCTCCATCATTCAATACTCTGGCAAGGCTGTGAAGTTAATTCAGTAAGAGATGGTTTAGACTCCATGTCGGCGGGGCCACCCTGCCCGAAGAAAGCGCCCTGCCCGAGGGGCTAAAGGTCCTCGCTTAGCACTTAGCACAGTGCTGCCGCACGCCCATTGGCATTCTGCCCTGGGCCTCGTTTACAATGGTTACGTCGGACTCAATGGCTGTTGCTATGTCGCCTCAACCCGCAGTCTCGGCTGGTTCTCTGGCCATTCTCTACGAACAAGACTATGCCCTCTGGCTAAACACCACTTGCCAGTTGATCAAGGCAGGTCGCCTTGCGGATGTAGATATTGCTAACCTACTGGAAGAGCTAGACGACATGGGGCGCAGCGAAAAACGGGTATTGACCAACAATCTAATCGTGGTGTTGATACATCTGCTCAAGTATGCCTATCAGCCGGGTCAGCGCTCCAATAGCTGGCGGTTTACCCTCAAAGAGCATCGCCGCCGGTTGCAGGAGGCGCTGGCCGCTAGCCCTAGCCTAAAGCCTTATTTTGACGAGATATTTGACGACTGCTACCGCGAGGCACGCGACTTAGCCGCCACCGAAACCGGGGTTCACTGGGAGAATTTTCCGCTTGAGAGCCCGTTTACCGAGGAGCAGGTGCTTGATCGTGAGTATTTGCCGCAGTAGGGCCGGGTCGTCAGCGACCGTCTACCCCGCTACCCAGCGGCAGCGGCGGCAGCCCATCGGCAAATAGCGCCAGAGCCGGGTTAAACTCCACCTCTAAATCCGTCACGGCCTCGTCCTTATCTTCGGGCACAATGCGGGCCGACTCTAGGCCACCAAAGTCAAACAGGTGAGTATCGGCCAACTGCGACGGGTCAACATTTTGCAGGCTGCGAAATAGGGTCTCGGTGCGGCCCGGCCACTGTTTTTCCCAGGTGTGCAGCATTTCTTTGATTTGGGCGCGCTGCAAGTTGGCCTGGGAGCCGCACAGGGTGCAGGGAATGATCGGAAACTCGCGGTAGCGGGCGTAGCGGGCGATGTCGGCCTCGGGGCAGTAGGCCAGGGGGCGAATGACAATGTGGCGGCGATCATCCGTCAACAGCTTGGGGGGCATGGCCTTGAGCCTGCCGCCGTGGAACATATTCAAAAACAGCGTCTCGATCATGTCGTCGCGGTGGTGGCCGAGGGCGATTTTGGTGGCCCCCTCTTCAGCGGCAACTCGGTAGAGCACGCCCCGGCGCAGGCGCGAGCATAGGCTGCACATGGTCTTGCCCTCTGGGATCACGCGCTTGACGGTGCTGTAGGTGTCTTGCTCGACAATGCGGTAGGGCACGCTGATCGCCTCAAAGTATTCTGGCAGCACCTGGGCGGGGAAGCCCGGCTGCTTTTGGTCGAGATTCACCGCCAGAATGTCGAAGTTGACGGGGGCGCGGCGCTGGAGATGGCGCAGAATGTCGAGCAGGGTGTGGGAGTCTTTGCCACCGGAGACGCAGACCATGACCCGATCGCCCTCGTGGATCATGCCGTAGTCGGCGATCGCCTGGCCCACGCGCGATCGCAAAAACCCCTGGAGTTTCTTAAAGCTGTTAGACGTGGGCTGCTGAACTCCGGCCATGGGCCAAGTCTCCTGGGGTGGGTCAAAGGCTGAACTCCTATTTTAGATGGCCACGTCCTCTTTACCCTGGGCAAAGGGCCGGGGTAAAGAGGACGCGGTGACTAGGGCAGATCAGCTCGAACACAGCAAACTTTATCAAGATCAGAAAAAATTCAGTAGCTTAAGGCACTGTTAAACACTTCTTTACCGACCTATCCCTACGCCTCTGCTATGTTTCTTGTGTAGAAACACTGATATGTCCGCGACATGTTATCAACGTTGCTGGGCACAAGCTTTGGAGCCCGCATAGACCCATAAATTAATCGAAATCTGCATAGGCTCCATGGTTCATGGGGCTATTTCTGCGCGGCGAAAAATCGTGCGGCAAAAAGCTTCGCGACGAAAAACCGGTATTTTTGGAGTTAATGATCTCGCATGGCTACTTCAGTTTTTATCAACGAATTTCATTACGACAACGGCGGCACTGATGTCGGCGAATTTATCGAAATTGCCGCCCCGGCGGGCACCGATTTAACCGGCTGGAGCCTGGTGCTCTACAACGGGGCCAACGGCAGCGCCTATAACACAACCTCGCTGAGCGGCACCGTGGCCGACCAGGGCGACGGCTTTGGCACCGTCATTATTAACTACCCCACCAACGGCATTCAGAATGGCGCACCCGACGGCTTTGCCTTAATCAACAACTTGGGCCAGGTGGTGCAATTTTTGAGCTATGAAGGGGTGTTTACGGCAGTGGGCGGGCCAGCCGACGGGCTGACCAGCACCGATATTGGCGTGGCAGAATCGGGCAGCGAACCGGCTGGCCTGTCTCTACAGCTGACGGGGTCTGGCTCGACCTACGAAGACTTTACCTGGGCAACGGCGCCCGTCGCTCAAACCCCCAACGCCGTCAACAGCAACCAGACCTTTACCTCAGCAACCCCAGAGGTAAACGCGTTCATCAGCGAAATCCACTACGACAACGTGGGCACCGATGAGGGCGAGTTCATTGAAATTACCGCCAACGCGGGTGCAGACCTCAGCGGCTACAGTGTGGTGCTCTATAACGGCAACGGTGGCGCACCCTACAACACCATTGCCCTCAGCGGCGTAGTGGCTGAGCAAAGCAATGGCCAGGGCACAATCGTGCTTGATTTCCCCAGCAACGGCATTCAGAACGGGGCTCCCGATGGCGTGGCTCTGGTCGACGCCGAGGGCAATGTGGTGGAATTTCTCAGCTACGAAGGCTCTTTTACCGCAGTAGGCGGCCCTGCCGATGGCCTCACCAGCGTTGACATCGGCGTGGCCGAAGGTAGCAACACCCCAATTGGCGATTCGCTACAGCTGATTGACGGGGTCTGGAGTGGCCCCCAACCCGCCACCAAGGGGATGGTGAATGGCGGCAACAACGGCGGCGGCGATAACGGTGGCGGCGATAACGGTGGCGGCGACAACGGCGGCGGCGATGTTGAACTGACCCGCATTGGCGACATTCAAGGCGCCGCGCAGGTCTCGCCGCTGGTGGGTCAACTGGTGGCCACCACGGGCATTGTCACCGCTGTCGATAGCAACGGCTTTTACCTGCAAGACCCCACGGGCGACGGCAACATTGCCACCTCCGACGCAATTTTTGTCTTTACCAGCAGCGCCCCTGGAGTGACGGTGGGCGGCGAACTGCGAGTCGAGGGCACCGTGTCGGAGTTTACCCCCGGCGGAGTATCGACCCGCAACCTGTCGACGACTCAGATTAGCAGCCCGACGCTGACCACCCTGAGCATCGGCAACTCCCTGCCTGCGGCCACCATCATCGGCCAGGGTGGTCGCGTGCCCCCCACCGAAAACATTGACGATGACGCTTTTGGCAGCTTTGACCCCACGACCGACGGCATCGATTTCTTTGAGTCGCTCGAAGGCATGCTGGTAACGGCCCAAGACTTCCGCGTCATCAACGCCACCAATCGCTTTGGCGAAATCTTCGGCGTGATCGACAACGGTTTTGGGGCCACCGGTCTGAGCGAAAGAGGCACCCTCAATATCAGCCCCGACGACTTCAACCCCGAGCGCATTCAGCTTCAGTTTGACAGCGGCGTGTTTGACTTTGCCTTCCCCGACGTGAATGTGGGCGACACCCTGGGCGATGTCACCGGGGTAGTGGGCTACGGCTTTGGCAACTTTGAGATTGTGGTGACCGAAGACTTTACCAACCAGATTGTGGCCGGTGGCTTGCAGCCCGAGGTGAGCACCCTGACTCGCGGCGACGACCAGCTGACGGTAGCCACCTACAACGTGCTGAATCTAGACCCCAACGACAGCGACGGCGACACCGACATTGCCGACGGGCGCTTTGATGCGATCGCCAGTCAGATCGTCAACAACCTCAACCGCCCCGACGTGATTGCCCTACAAGAGGTGCAGGATAACAGCGGTTCCGCTAACGACGGCGTGACGGCGGCGGATGTGACCCTGCAAACTCTGGTGAATGCGATCGCAGCAGCAGGTGGCCCCACCTACGCCTTTATCGACAACACCTTCATTGGCAACAACAGCAGCGGCGGCCAGCCCGGTGGCAACATTCGCACTGCTTACCTCTACGACCCCAGCCGGGTCGATCTGGTCGAAGGTTCGGTGGCTACCATTGGTGGTCAGGGCAGCGGTGAAGCCTTCCAAGGTGCCCGCCTGCCGCTGATTGCCACCTTTGACTTCAACGGCGAAGCGGTGACGCTGGTCAACAACCACTTTTCGTCGAAGGGCGGCAGCGCCCCCATTCTCGGCACCGAGCAGCCCTTCGAGGCCCGCCAAGAAGACCCCACCGTCAACGGCTCTCTCGACGAGCGCCAGGCGCAGTCGCAGGCGGTGCAAGACTACGTCAACGGCCTGCTGGGCAGCGACCCCACCGCCAACGTGGTGGTGCTGGGCGACCTCAACGAGTTTGAGTTTGTCTCGCCCGTGCTCGACCTAGTAACCAACAGCGGTCTCAACAACCTGACCGAAACCCTGGCCGAAGATGAGCGCTATTCGTTCATCTTCCAAGGCAACTCCCAGTCGCTTGACCACATTTTGGTCAGCGACAGCCTGGCCACCGGGGCTGAGTTTGACATTGTGCACACCAACATCGAGTTTGCCGAGACCTCCGAGCGGGCCAGCGACCACGACCCTCTGCTGGCGCGGTTTACCCTGGCCCCCGCCTTCAACGTCATCACCGGCACCGACGGGAGCAATGTGCTGATGGGCACCGACAACAACGATCGTATCTTTGCCCGCCAGGGCCACGATATGATCACCACCGGCGGTGGCCGCGACCAGATCGTCTACACCGACACCAACCAAACCGGCGACACCATCATCGACTTTGAGGTAGGGGTTGACCTGCTGGTATTCACCGACCTGTTGGAAAGCATCGGCTACGCTGGCGATAAGCCCCTGGAAGACGTGTTTGAGGTTCGCAGTCTGGGCAACAGTGGCCGCACCCAGCTCTCCCTAGAGCTAGATCGCATGGGCGGCGGACGCACTCAGTACACCAACTTCCTCACCTTCAAGGATGTGGATGCGGCGGCGCTGAACAACGCCGAGAACTTTGTGTTCTAAGGTTCGTTGGTTCTAGACCCAAAACCCAGGGTTCTTTGAGAACCCTGGGTTTTTTATTTCGCAGGCCACACCAACGTGGCCGTGTTGTCGATCGCCTGGGGCTGCCCATCGCTATCCACCGAGTTGTAGCAGGCCAACCGCTGCTGCACCGCCTCGGGTAGGTGGGAAAAGTCGATCTGGGTGTCGCCTGCCGCAATACTGGCCCAAAAAGTTTTAAGGCTGGGGGCGATCGCCTCAGCCTCGGCCTGGGCCATGCCCACTGGCGGGCTAGTGAGAAACTTGATCATAAAGCCGCTGGCGCGATCGCACATCCACTGGTGCGACATGGTTTGCAAGTCATCCCAGGGGGCAACGGCGGTAAGACGGTGCGATCGTACCGCCATGCGCAGGTCGCCATCGCCATGCTCGATTTCCACAATTCGGTAGGGGTGGGGGTAGCTCACCAGCGACCCGGTCAGCACCTCACACAGGTCGCCCCGCCGGGCCACATCCTGCACATGCAGATGACCCGTAAACATCAGCCGCACCCCCGCCGCCTCCAGCCGAGTGATTATCTCATCGGCATTGCTCACCATGTAGCGCTGGCCCAGGGGACTGTTTGACTGCCCCGGCAGATGCTCCAGCACGTTATGGTGCAGCATCACCAAAATCAAATCGTCGGGGTGCGCCGCCAGGGTAGCTTCCAGCCAGTCGAGCTGAGCCTGATCCACGTAGCCTACCCGGATCTGCTCCCCATTTGGCTCAAAGGCATTGGAGTTGAGTGCCACCAGCCGCACCCCAGGCAAAATTTCGCGCTGGTAGTGCAGGGTTTTGCCGTCGCGGTAGCCAAAATCTTGGTAGAGGCGCGGGAAGTCTTGCAGGCCAATGGCCTTTTCTGTCGCGTCGCGGGCAATCACATCGTGGTTTCCCGGCACCACATAGGCCGGAAACGGCAACGGCTTGAGCCGCTCAATCAGCCACTGGTGGTTCACCCATTCGCCGTGCTGGGTGAGGTCGCCGGGCAGCAGTAAGAAATCGAGGTCGAGGGTTTCTAAATGGTCAAAAATCTGCTCAATACCCGGAATGCTGACCTCGACTAAATGGAAACGATTGGGGCCGTTATAGATCGTCTCCGGTCGAGCAATGTGAGGGTCGCTGATGATAGCGAAGCGAAAACGCTGTCCCATGAACTTAGACGTATAGATAAGACGTATAGGTATGAATTCCCCTATCAGCCTAGCCGCTCATCGACCGATTCGGTAAAGGAATTAGGTATCGGGGGTGGGGTATTGGGTTTCGGGTTTCGGGTATTGGGGATCGGGGATCGGGGTTTCGGGCCTGATACCTAATACCTAACACCTGACACCTCAAATGGCATGATAGAAAGCTGTGGTTAATCGAGGGCAAAACTGTGGCAGTTGTTCGGGTGCGCCAGCACGTCAACCCCCTGAGCGGAAAATACCAGACGACCGTCGAGAACCCCACCTGGGAGACTGTCTTTGCCCACCCCCAGCAGCCCCTGCACATCGACATCGGTTGCGGCAAGGGCGTATTTTTGCTGCAAATGGCCCAGCTTGCCCCCGAGTGGAATTTTTTGGGCCTCGAAATTCGCCAGCCCGTAGTCGAGTCGGCCCAAAAGCGCCAGCAAGAGACGGGACTGAGCAATCTGCATTTTATGTACTGCAACGTCAACATCTCTTTGCCTGCTCTACTGGCCAGCTGGGGCGACCACAACCCCTTGCAGCAGGTCTCCATCCAGTTCCCCGACCCCTGGTTTAAAAAACGCCACCAAAAACGGCGGGTGCTGCAACCCGAGCTGGTCAGCACCCTGGCCGAGTTTCTGCCCCCCGGCGGGCGCGTCGTAGTGCAGTCGGATGTGGAAGAAGTGGCTGTGGATATGTGCGATCGCCTTGCCGAGAACCCCCACTTCCAGCGCCAGGGCGACTTCTGGTTGCCCAATAGCCCCTTCCCGGCCCAAACCGACCGCGAACGCGTCACCCTAGAGCAGGGCCTGCCCGTTCACCGCGCCATCTTTACCCGCAATTGAAGCCCTACCTTCAGCCCAGGGTGTAAAATAGCTCCATTGCAGCAGACAAGGCAGATATTGGGGCAATCCAGAAAGCTGGTAGCTCCCCTTTTATCCTTCTGCCTTTTAGCACCCCCCCTGGGGCTGTAGCTCAGCAGGATAGAGCGGCCGCCTCCTAAGCGGCAGGTCGTGGGTTCGAATCCCGCCAGCCCCGT
>JBBSKN010000085.1:0-17170 GCA_038256265.1 Phormidesmidales cyanobacterium | reverse complement strand
GCTATCCCACGGTCAGAAAACAGGCGAGTCGACCTAAAAAACTGTCAAAAACCGTCGCTTAGCTCCCAAATCATCCTTAAGGCGTCACTATTTTCCTTCCCTGACGACAGGGGAGAAATTTGCCTTAGTCTAAACTCCAAGCCCTTACTACAGGCTGCTCAGATTTTTACGCCCCCGTTACGGCAAGAAAAAAGGCAGCCATGGGCTGCCTTTTTTCACTGATGAGGGTTAAACGGTAGTCTCGCAGAGCCTATTTATGCAGAGCTGACTCCTAGCAGCACTTAGGCAATAGGACTAGTCGATAGCGTCTTTGAGAGCGTCTTTGACATCTTCCTTAGCGTGGGTGGCCTTAGCCTGGGCTTGCTTAGCTTCGCCCTCGGCCTTGGCTTTGGTGTCGCCCGTGATCTCGCCTGCTGCCGCTTGAACTTTGCCTTCGATGTTCTTGGCAGTGGCCTCAACGCGATCTTCAATAGACATGATGTGAGTTCCTAGACGAAAGTCCTTTTACATACTAGGGCTTATAGAGCGATCGCCTCATCTGTAGGAGGACTGAGGTTTGCCCTATGCACTAGGGTAGAGATTGCCTTGGCCAAGAGCATTCCATAAAAATAACTATCCATTTATCATGGCTCTCTGCCCTCACCCCTGCCCCTCTCCCTGGGGGAGAGGGGTTCTGAATCTGGCTCCCCTTCTCCCCTCGGGAGAAGGGGTTGGGGGATGAGGGTCTAGCTTGGATGCTTAATTAGTTGGTGTACTCCAAGCTCATCTATAGATATAGAGATACTGACCTCCAAGGGTCTTCAGAGCGGGCCAGCGCGCCTAGGGGGCACTCCGCGACTGACCCTGGGGCCATAGATAAACTAGCCCCGAGGCCAGCGTCAGCGCCACGGCAATCCAAAACAAAATTTGGGCTGGGGTATTCCAGGCTGAGGGCAGGGGGGCAATCAGCAGGGCGATCGCCCCAATCTGCACCACGGTCTTGGCCTTGCCCCATAGATTGGCCCCCGGCACCGCGCTCCCCTGCATCGCCGGATTCACCCGCCAGCCCGAGATCGTGATCTCCCGCGCCACGATTAAAAATACCCCCCAGGCGGGCACCTGGCCCAGCCCCACCAGCATCAGCAAGGGAGCCAGCACCAACAGCTTATCCACCAGGGGGTCAAGAAATTTGCCCAGGTCTGTCACCTGGTTGAGCCTGCGGGCCAGATAACCATCGAGCCAGTCGGTGCTCGCCGCCACCACAAAAATACCTACCGCCCACCACCGCTGGGTCGCCGTTGGCGCTTGCAGCAGCACCAGCAGCAGGGGCACGCCGAGCAATCGAGAAACAGTGATCCAGGTGGGAAGATTCATGGGCACTTGGTGGGATGTCAGGGGGGTGAGGTACTAGTTTTTCACTTTGCCGAAACGGCGATCGCGCTGTTGATAGGCCGTGATCGCCTGGTGAAACTCCGAAGTGTCAAAGTCGGGCCAGAGGGTATCGGTGACGTAGATCTCCGCGTAGGCCAGCTGCCACAGCAAGAAGTTGCTGATCCGCATTTCGCCGCTGGTGCGAATCAGTAGGTCGGGGTCGCTAATCTCAGCGGTGTAGAGGTGGCGGCTGAATAGAGCCTCGTCAATGGCGCTGGGGTCGAGCTCGCCCCGCTGCACCTGTTTGGCGATCGCCCGACAGGCCTGCACAATCTCCTGGCGGCCGCCGTAGTTGGTGGCCACCGTAAAATCAATACCCTGGTTGCCCTGGGTTTGGGTCACCGCCTGATGAATCTCGCCCTGGAGCGATCGGGGCAGCGCCGCCAGGTTGCCCACAAAGCGAATGCGAACGTTTTCTGCCATCATCTCCAGCAGTTCCTGACGCAGCACCCGCTCAAACAGCGCCATCAAAAAATCCACCTCTTCCACCGGTCGGCCCCAGTTCTCCGTCGAGAAGGCGTAGGCAGTCAGCGCCCCCACCCCCCAGTCGCGGCAGCAGCGCAGCAGGGTCTTGAGGGTGTCTACCCCGCGCCGGTGGCCCATGATGCGCGGCAGCCCCCGCTGCTTGGCCCAGCGCCCGTTGCCATCCATAATCACCGCCACGTGCTGGGGCAGGCGATCGGGCTTGAGGTCGGCGGGCAGAGCGTGGTGTACAACGGGCTTGGTGGTCATTTTTTCTCTCGGGGAGACGATGATTTCAGCCGCAACAAGCGCAGCACGTAGCCCCCCCCTAGGCCGCTCAGCCGCCGACCCAGGCTTCTGAGGTGGGGGGCCACCGCCTCGCGGTCTGCCGACTTTGAAAACTTAGACCGCAGAATGCTGCGCAGACGGCTGCTAGTCAGAGGCCGATCTAGAATACCGCCTTCCGCCAGTGAAATAGAGCCGGTTTCCTCAGACACCACCACACAGAGGCAATGGTCTACCCGCTCGGTAATACCCATCGCCGCCCGGTGACGGGTGCCCAGCTGGCGCGAGGCCACCCGCTCAGAAATTGGCAAAATCACCCCCGCCGCCGCAATCCGCGAGCCGCGCACCAGCATTGCCCCGTCGTGGAGCAACGTGCTGGTCTGAAAAATCGTTTGGATCAACTCTTTAGACACCTCGGCATTGATCCGCACCCCTGGCACCGTAAAGTCGCGATCGTCAATGGACTTGTTAACCTCAAGCATCAGTAAGGCCCCAGTGCGGTTCTGAGACAGCTCCTTCACGGCATCGACAATCTCATCAATCACGTTGTCGGGCTGGGGCATAGCTTCCCGCGAGGGGCTGAGCAGTTCCCACAGCCGTCCCTGGCCCAGTAGCTCCAGCAGCCGCCGAAACTCTCCCTGGAGCATAAAGGCCATGGCCACCGCTGAGCCAATCACCAGCTTGTCGAGCACAAAGCCCAGCAGGGCCAAGCCCAAAAACTTGCTCAGCGCCGCCGCCAGCATCAGAAAGATCAGCCCCCGCACCATCCACAGGGTGCGCTTCTCGCCGATGATCACCAGCACCACATAGCTCAGCAGCAAGACTAGCGCAATATCTAGCGCCTGTAGCACGAATCTCACCTGGTCTAGGTTTGTTAGCCATTGCTCCCAGAGATAGTTCATGCAGCGTTAGAGGATGGTGTCTGAGCGGCTGTGCGATGGGTTGCCCGATCAGCCCCCTGGTAAAACCCTGTCCAAGGCTAGCAGCGGTTGCTGGGTTAGATAGACTGTGGTTTGGGGCGCAGAGTTTCGGGCAGACAGTCTTGCCGCAGCAGATCGGCCACGGTTTCCCGGCGAATAATCAGCTGGGCATTGCCTTCGGCCACTAGCACCGCCGCCGGCCGAGGCACCCGGTTGTAGTTTGAAGCCATGCTGTAATTGTAGGCACCCGTGCCTGCAATAGTAACCACATCTCCACTCTTCAGCTCGGGCAAAGCCGCATCCTTAATTAGAATATCGCCTGATTCACAGTGCTTACCAGCCAGGGTGATGGTTTCGCTGAGGGGGGCGGTCATGCGGTTGGCTACCAGCGCTCGGTATGCCGACTGGTAGGTAATTGGCCGGGGGTTGTCAGACATACCGCCGTCTACTGAGACGTAGGTGCGCAGACCCGGAATTACCTTCTGGCTGCCCACCCGGTAGGCGGTGACACAGGCCGAGCCAATCAGCGATCGCCCCGGTTCACACAGCAGCCGGGGCAGGGGAATGCCCTGGGCCTCACAGGCGGCCAGCACGCTCTCGCACACGGTCTTGACCCAGGTGTCAATGCTCGGTGGGTCGTCAGATTCGGTGTAGCGAATGCCCAGACCACCGCCCACATCTAGCTCGCTCAGGGTGAGACCATAGCGCTGGGCGGTCACCACCCACTGGGCCATCACCCCCCCCAGGTCGGTATGGGGAGTCAGCTCAAAAATCTGCGAGCCAATGTGGGCATGCACCCCCAGGCAATGGAGCTGGGGCTGACCCGACAGAAACTCAAACACTGCCTCAATCTGGTCGGGGTCAAAGCCAAACTTGCTGTCTAGATGGCCGGTGCGAATGTATTCGTGGGTGTGGCACTCAATGCCGGGGGTGACCCGCAGCAAAAGGGGCACGGTCTTGCCCGCGCCGGTGGCGATTTCGCCCAGGGTTTTAAGCTCTAGCCAGTTGTCGACCACAACTCGGCAGCCCACCTCGACCGCTAGGGTTAGCTCTTCAAAGGATTTGTTGTTGCCGTGGAAGTAGATCTGGTCAGCCGCTGCCCCGGCCTCAGTGGCGGTCACCAACTCCCCCGCCGACACCACGTCTATGCCCAAGCCTTCGTCGGTAACCACCGCGCAAACGGCCATACAGCTCCAGGCCTTCGACGCGTAGAGCACCAGCGCCTCGCCGGGATAGTAGCGCTCAAACCCCTGGCGGTACTGGCGGCAGGCGCAGCGCAGGGTATGGTCATCGAGAATGTATAGCGGTGAGCCAAAGCGCTCAACCAGCTCGACCACATCGCAGCCGCCCACGCTCAGGTGGTCGTCGGGGGTGACGGTGGCGCTGAGGGGAAGCAGTTGCTGGTTGGGTGAAAGCTGGCCCGCAGCGCTGGCGGGGGGCAGATACTGCTGGCTGCTGGCGCTGGCGGCCTGCACAGAAGATGTCGAAACCATAGACATTGCACTCACAGAAATGAAGGGTCGTTCAGGGTGTTAGTTTGAGACAGCCACGACTCTGAACTGGCGCTGGCACTGCTCCCCAGCCTCCAGTGTACAATTAAGGGCTGTGCTAGCTTTTCGCCAATTGTAAATTAGCCCATCTAGTGCAGCGTTAGCCGGCATCGTCAGCCCTACGAACTAGGGTTAATGGGTAGGTGAGAGAGTTTGAGCGGCCTCGGCACCGATTGACCCAGCCAGGGGTTCAGGGCATTGTAGAGGGAGAGTCTTTTAACAACTTTTGTCAGGCACCTAGCCCATGACCTCTGACGTTCTCGCTTACCCCCTCAGCCCCCAGCACGACCAGGTGGATACCTACCACGGCGTAGCGGTGCCCGACCCCTACCGTTGGCTCGAAGACCCCCAGTCGCCCGCCAGCCGCGAGTGGATTGAGGCGCAGAATAGGGTCACCGATGGCTATCTGCAAACGCTATCGAAGCGGGGAGACATTAGCGATCGCCTCACCCAGATCTGGAACTACGAGCGCTACAGTACCCCCTTTAAGCGCGGTGGGCAATATTTTTACTTCAAAAACGACGGGCTGCAAAACCAGAGCGTGCTCTACACCCTGCCCAGCCTAGAGGCCGAGCCACGAGTTTTGCTCGATCCCAACACCCTGTCGGCAGATGGCACCGTTTCCCTCAGCGGTATGGCGGTGAGCGAGAATGGGGCCTACCTGGCCTACGGTCTTTCTTCAGGCGGCTCCGACTGGGTGGAGTGGCACGTGCGTGACATTGAGACTGGCGCAGACACCGACGATCTGCTCAAGTGGGTGAAATTTTCGGGCGCATCGTGGAGCCACGACCACCAGGGCTTTTTCTATAGCCGCTACGACGAACCCGACGAAACCACCAAGCTAGAGGCGGTCAACTACTACCAAAAGCTTTACTACCACCGCCTGGGTACCCCCCAGAGCGAGGACGTGCTGATCTACGAACGCCCCGACGAGAAGGAGTGGGGCTTTGGCGGCGGCGTCACCGAAGACGGGCGCTACTTAATTATCTCGGTGTGGAAGGGCACCAGCCCCAACAACCTGGTGTTCTACAAAGACCTCAGCGACCCCGGCAGCCCGGTGATAGAGCTGATTTCAGAGTTTGAGGCCGACTACAGCTTTGTGGACAACGACGGGCTGCTGTTTTGGTTTCGCACCGATTTAGAGGCACCCAAGGGGCGGCTGATCGCCATTGATATCACCCAGCCCCAGAAGGATCACTGGCAAGAGATCATCCCCGAAGGCGACGACACCCTGGAGGGAGTGGGCATTCTCAACCACCAGTTTGTGGTCGATTATCTCAAAGACGCCTACACCACCATTCGCATTTACTCGCTGGCGGGGGAGCTAGTGCGCGAGGTTGATTTGCCGGGCATCGGCTCGGCGGGGGGCTTTGACGGCAAACCCGAAGATACTGAAACCTTCTACAGTTTCACCAGCTTTACGGTACCGCCTGCCATCTATCGCTACGACATGGTGACCGGCGTTAGCACCCTCTACCGCCAGCCCGAGGTCGATTTTGACCCCGATGCCTACACCACCACCCAGGTGTTTTACACCGGCAAAGATGGCACCCGCGTGCCGATGTTTATCACCCACAAAACCGGGATTGAGCTAAACGGGCAGAACCCGACCCTGCTCTACGGCTATGGCGGCTTTAGCATTTCGCTGACGCCGTCGTTTTCGGTCAGCAATCTGGTGTGGATGGAGATGGGCGGGGTCTATGCGGTGCCGAACTTGCGCGGCGGCGGCGAGTATGGCGAAACCTGGCACCTGGCGGGTACCAAGCTCAACAAGCAGAACGTGTTCGACGACTTTATTGCGGCGGCGGAGTGGCTGATGGCGGCGGGCTATACCTCGGCGGAGAAGCTGGCGATCGCAGGCGGCAGCAACGGCGGCCTGCTGGTGGGGGCCTGCATGACCCAGCGCCCCGATCTCTTTGCGGCGGCGCTGCCCGCCGTCGGGGTAATGGATATGCTGCGGTTTAACCAGTTCACCATTGGCTGGGCCTGGGAGTCGGACTATGGCTCGCCTCAAAACGAGGACGAGTTTAAGGTGCTCTACGGCTATTCGCCCCTGCACAACCTGAAGCTAGGGACAGCCTACCCGGCGACGATGATCACCACGGCAGACCACGATGACCGGGTGGTGCCCGCCCACAGCTTTAAGTTTGCGGCGGCGCTGCAAGCGGCCCATGGGGGCGAGGCCCCCGTTCTCATTCGCATTGAGACGAAGGCGGGGCACGGGGCGGGCAAGCCCACGGCGAAGGTGATCGAAGAGGTGTCGGATAAGTGGGCGTTTTTGGCGGCGAACTTGAGTATGTAGAGGATGGAAAGGGCGAATAGGTATGGCCAGTGCAGATTCACCACCAGAGAGATTTGATTTCCCGCTGGAGAAGGCAGAATATCTTTTCAGCGCTAAGGGCAAGCCCGGCCAAGGGGGAGATAAACAGAGGTTCTGGACTGGCATTATGGGTTTTAGTTCACCCACAGCCATTCGTACCGCCATACTACCGGCTGTCACCCCCGAAGCACTGGTTTACCAAAGCCAGAATGAATATGGCAAAATTTATCGAGCATACCTATTGCTCAGTGGCCAATCTGGTCTGGTGAGGCGAGTGCGTACTGTTTGGATTGTTGAATTTGGGACAAGCACTGCCCGGTTCGTAACGGCTGTGCCCGATCGCGCAGGAGGCTTATCATGACGCAGTTTCAGCTTTTTGATAATGTGCAGCTTTTGGAGTCGGTGCCTTTGGTAGAAGGTGATGCTGCGCCAGAGGGTACGCCGGGGGCAATTGTTGAAGTGTTTAACGAAGGTGAAGCCTTTTTGGTGGAGCTGTTTGGCCAATGGGTTAAGTATGACGACACTGGAGATTTTGCCCCGGCTACCCAAGATGACCCCGATGCTTTTATGGAAACCCTCGGGGTTGAGACGGTTTACCCGCACCAGCTCAAGCTTTTGGCGGCGGCGCGGGAAGTGATGGGAGACAGAAGCTCTCTGCGGGTTTTGGCGAGTGAGTTATCGGATGACCTGGTCGCGGAGGTGCTAGATTTTGCAGAATTCTTGAAGCAGCGGCAGCAAAAGCCTCTATCGGCTGACGGTTAGAGCTCTTCTAGCCGCAAGGTGTCGTTAGGCCAAAAGTCTACCCTGTTCACTATCACCCGGTTCAATATGATGTGGTCGTAATAGTTGCGCTGCCAAACCGGTGTGCCTGCTGCATCGCGCAGGGTGTCGATGCGTGTGGCTGTGGCTGATTTGAACCCGGCGATGAATGAGGCCAGCGATCGCGGCCTCATCGGTGGCACCAGGCGATGGGGGTCTTTGCGCCAGGATGACGAGGAGGGCAAACAACCGTTTGCCCCTACGGAGGGCTGCTGTAGGGGCAAATGGTTATTTGCCCCCAGTGTTTATCGATTCAACGAACACAATTCCATGTAGGGGGCTAGCGATCGCACCAACTTCCTGCCTGAGGCGATCGCCCATCTCGTCTTCGGCGACATCTAGGTTGTAGTCTAGCTGCAATCTAAACCGAGTCGATATACGAGTGGCGCGTTAGCAGAATTCAAAGTTCTCCACTAGTAGGTTGAGTTACACTTCGTTCTACCCAACTTACTAGTGGAGAGTCCTGATGGGTAAATTCCTCCCCTCATGTGCTGTGCGAATGAAATTTGAAGTAACGATGTTTATGATTATAAATTGCCATTCCTAGAACATATTATGCACGCCTGTAAGCCAGCATATTCCAGCCTAGATGAATTATCACAAGTTAATATAGAGTTTGATCTAGGATCGGAACTGTATAAGTATTGACCTACATAGCTCCAGTAATGAGGGCAGTCAAAATCAAAGTGAAACTTACTATCTGGATTTGCGATATTGCCAATAAATCTACCTTCTAGAACCCTGAGTTTCTTTCCTGGGCTCATTCCAGAGAAGCTTTTTTCAACTAGCTCATTAAGCTTTTTATTCAGTTCGAGAGATTCTTTTATCCCTTTTTCGATCACATTTTCTAATTCTCTAACTTTGCGAACTAGCCTCTCCTTATCTTCAGTCAAGATTCTATTGACTCTTTTTTCTTCTCCCACCTTATCCAAAGCTTCTCCTTGAGACATATCTAGTCGTCTAATTTCAGACTCGGCTTTTTTTAGATTCAATCTAAGTATTTTTATTTTGTCTTCTAGATCTTTGGCAGTTTTCTTGTAGGAGTTCAACTCGGACAAGAGCTGTTGATTTTCTATTTGAAGCTGATCAATATATTGAGACAATTGATCTCTCTGATCTATGACCTCACCTAACCGCGTATCAAGACTACTTTGTTGAGGATTAGACTGGAAATCTAATGCCAAAAAATTATCTATAGTACTCTCCAAGTTCAGTAGGATGTCAAACCTTACTGGATCGAACTGATTTTTGGCAGCATTTATCTGTTGCTGAATTTTGCTGATAGCCGAATCCTTGCTTAAACGTAGATCCTTGACTTGTAAGCTAATATCCTCAATCTCTTTGAGGGCTAAACTTAATTGAGTATAGTCACGTGACAATCCAGACTCAAAAATTTTTGAAAAGGATTTTTGGAGTTGACAAAAATGCCAAGCCTGAGAGCGTGGATACTGTTTCGATAATTTATCAATCTCATCTTGCTTAAGTTTTATCTTGACGGCAGTATTTCCTGCTCTGATCCTTGCTTCAGGATTTTCAAGATTTAATCTGCTGAGTATCCCTAAGCTGACTTGTGCTTTTGAATATGATCTAGCAACATCTTGACTAGTAAAATTAGATGTATCCTCTCGCTGAAATTCGTTTTGGAAGTTAATGAATTTTTCAGGCATTCCTCCACTAAAACAGCTTGCCAAGATTTGTAAAACCTCACCGAAAGGAAGGGAGTAATCAGCTAACCATCCACAGAAAATCCAAAAAAATAAGATTGCAAGTAAAAATATTGCTACTCTCCAGTAGCCCCAAAATCCAATTCTTTTTAAGTCTTTAGGAGTTAGCCCGCAGTAATAATTATATTCATACTTGCGAGCATTACCGAAAAAACTGGTCGCCACCAGCGTTATTTACGCCGATAGTTGTACCAGTATTTCCAGTTTGCGAAACACTATTGTTTGCATTTGAAATGCTTAGCTGATAATTTTCCACAAGCCTTTGTAGTTCGGCTCTGAATTGATTATCTCTAATAACTGCTGCTAAAATATCAGCTTGGAGGTCATCTTTTTTCTGAAAATTCTGTCTACTAAATCCTCTCGTAAGCTTGCGCTGAAGAAGATTGACAACCTTAGCACCTATTTCTTCAATAGCTCCGCTAGTGGTGCCATTAAGGAATTCACGGGCAATGCTTATTGCTGCTGTAGCAAGCGCAATTTCCGAAAAAGCCATAACGTAAACCATCCATGTACTTTGCACACTATGTCAAGTGTAAGACATTAACATCTTTACCATTCATAATTCTGTGTATAAAGCAACTTTGGCTTTTGCCTAAGAACTTATGTACTTCATTGGTCTTTTGGCCCAAACTCGTCAGGCAATTCTTCGATCACAACCCCCAACTCCCTACACAGCGCCTTCACCTGCGGAATCGTCGGTCTTGGCGTAGCCTCCCCAGTCTCCCAGCGCACATAGGTTCGCAGCGGTATCCCGCAGCGGCGAGACAATTCTTCTTGCGTCAACCCCAGGCGATCTCTGAGCTGCTTCAGGGGTGACTCTGGCTTAGATTCTTTTTGGCTGCTTTCTGGCATGTCGAGACATCTCGCCACGACAACAAACCATCTTGACTAAGACAAGATGACATGTCACGATGGCATATAGCTTTTGCGGCTGATTCGTTAGCTCAGTTTCCCATCTCGCGGAGGGTTTCGCACTCTTCGTGGAGATTCTTGCGGCAAAAGATCCCAGGGTTTTTCAAAAACCCTGGGATCTGGATCCCCTTCTGTCAACCTTACCCACCGATCGCCATGTCAGACTTCATCCCGAACAGCGAAATCTACAGCCCGCCGCCCTCCGGCAGCCCATCAGAGCCCACCGACCCGCGCGAACCCGTCCGCGTCATGCTGATCGGCACCGCCAGCAACTTGGAGTTAGTCATCGCCCATCTCCACAGCATCGGCTTCGCCGAACCCCGCGCCTGGAGCAAGCTCCAACTCGACCCCACCACCGGCCAGCCCATCCGCATCCTCACCAAATGGATACGTCGCTGAGCAGGGCAAACAACCGTTTGCCCTACGGCGTTCTGGGTCTAGCCAGGCAAATCCATAGGTTTTTGGGTTTTGCAGGTCAGTTAAACAGGTGGGTGGCTCGGTATAGTCAGGGTATTCCTAGCGCATTACCGTAGGCCCATGAGTACAGACAGCCCCCCACCCCCCGATCGCCGCAGTGAGCTAGTGCAATTCATTTTGCTGGCGCGCGATCGCGGTGCCACCGACGAGTTCATCAGCAAGCTGTTGCGCGACTACGGCTGGCCCTCTCGCGAAGTCGAGCGCGCCTTTTTTGAGGTCTACGAAGGGCTGGTGGGTCGCCCGCTACCCACCCCGCGCGGCGCATCGGGCGAGCTGGCGCGAGATGCCTTTTTCTATTTGCTGGCCTTTGTCACCCTGGGCATTTGGCTTCAAGCGCTGGGGGAAATGGCGTTTATCTTCATCAACCATCTGATCCCCGATGCCCTGAACAATTACTATGGCGACCCCTCGTGGCAGGTGGCCTTTGCCCTGGCCCGGCTGATGGTGGCCTACCCGGTGTACCTGGGGCTGATGCGGCAGATCAACTACGACCTGGCGGCCCACCGTGAAAAGCATTTTTCGGGGGTGCGCAAGTGGTTGACCTATCTAACGCTGCTGATCGCCACCGTCATTGCCATTAGCGCGGTGATTGCCTTTTTGACCTCGTTCTTACGGGGCGAACTGACGCCGCGCTTTTTGCTCAAGGTGCTGGTGGTGCTGGTGCTCGACGGCGGCGTGCTGTGGTACTACTTCGACTGGATTCGGCGCAAGCCTGCCCCTAAGGTTCTCCGGTTAAACCAAGAGAGTGTGGCCCATGAATAGCGAAAGAATGAGTCACAAGTCGTTTGATCGGGCCTTTGCCGGGGTGGCCACGGCGGCGGTATTGGCCGCGATCACAGCGGGCTTTTGGGTAATCGGCACGCCGGGGCGGCAGCGAGAGATCGCGGCAGATCGCCAGCGATTGCAGGATGTGGTGGCGATCGCCCAGCGGCTCCACGAGCGCTACCTCACCGAGACCAACCGTTTTGAGCTACCAATTGCGCTGGCGGCGGCGGATTCACGCTACGACCCGCTGACCAACCAGCCCTACGAGTACGAGCGGTTGGGCGATCGCAACTTTGAACTCTGCGCCACCTTCGATACCGACAGCAGCACCCACCGTCTCAGCGCCCAAGACTCAAACCCCGATGCAGCCCGCTGGCAGCACCCCGAGGGGCGGCACTGCTTTGAGTTTGATGTGACCGAGTATCCGACCTTGGTGTATTGATCGAGGCGATCGGCAGGGGCGCAAAGCCTTGCGCCCAGTGCAACATTTGTGGCTGTGACCAAAGATTCGTTGCTCGGCCAGGGGCTGGGCAAATGCCATGGGTAGGTTAGGCCAGCGCCGATATTTCGTGAATCTCTGGCATCACCGTTTTGGGGTCAGGCAGGGTGTCGGGGTCGCCCACGTAAATGCCCAGCGATCGCGCCACCTTCACCATAGTGCTGTCGGTTTCCACCGGGCTGGGGCAGACGCCGCGCTGGTGGCAGTCGCGCACGGTGGCAATCACGTCATCGAGATCCTTAGATCGCACCCGGCCCGCTTCCCACACCACCAGGCGGTTGTAGCGGCCTTCGGCGATCAGATCCACAGCCTTGCGGCCGAAGGCCGAGGCCAACAGGCGATCGCTGGCGGTAGGAATACCGCTGCGCTGAATGTGGCCCAGCACCATGGCACGGGTTTCGACCCGATCCATGTCGCAGTAGGCGGTGTCGCCGGTTTGGCAGAGGGTGCGGCTGCGATCGGCGATCACCGTGGCCAGCGATTCGCCAATTAGGTGCTTTGGTTTGCCGTCTTCACCGTGAACGCCCTCGGCCACCACCACCAGAGCAAACTTGCGGCCCCGCTGGCGCAGCTCGGCAATGTGTTGGCAGATCTGGGTCACCACCAAGGGGTTGAGGTCAGGCACCAGCTCCGGAATCAAGATCACATCGGCCCCGCCCGCAATGCCGCCGTGGAGCGCCAGGTGCCCGGCGTCGCGGCCCATGACCTCGACCACCATGACGCGATCGTGGCTGGCGGCGGTAAAGGTGAGGTCGTAGAGGGCACTGTTGACGGTTTGTACGGCGGTGTTAAAGCCAATCGATCGCTCGGTAAAGGGCACGTCGTTGTCGATAGTTTTGGGAATGCCAATCAGGTTCCAGCCGCCGCGCTGGGCCAGGTCGTAGATAATGTCGAGGCTGCCGTCACCGCCGATGGCAATTAGGGCGTCGAGGTTGAGCTTTTCGTAGCCCGCCAAAATTTTGGCCATCTGGTCAGGCCCGTCAAAGCGACTTTTGTTGAGCGAGCCAAGAATGGTGCCGCTGAGAAATTGCAGCACGTCTAGCCCCTGCAAAATACCGGGAATGTCGTAGCCGTGGTCGGCGAGGCGCAGATGGTCGGGGTCATACTTGCCGTCGGCCACCTCGATAAACCCAGCGGTGCTGTAGGGAATGCCGATCACATCCCAGCCGCGCCGATTGGCGCACTTGACCACCGCGCGAATGACGGCGTTGAGACCGGGGCAATCGCCGCCGCTGGTGAGAATGCCAATGCGCTGAGGAGTTGTCATAGAACGGTATCCGAAAGGCTGATACCCCTATCCTCAGGCGGATAGAGCCTGAGGAAACGCCGTTCTTCAACAGTCTTAACGCAGAATGATTTTCGCTAATGATCGCGAACCCGTGCCTGGCTGCTGAACGGCACAAATATCGCCAGGGCTGGGTTCAACGCGAAGAGGTGAGGGCTGGTGGCAGGGGGCCATGGCCCTTAGCCAGGGGCTACTGGTTATCGTCCGGCTCTCTGCACTATGGCTCTCTGCACTCCGGCTCTCTACACCATGGGAATTGGTGTGAAGGGTTAAGTCACCTGTGTAAAGAGCTGACATCGGTTGGCTAACCCGGAAGTGTTTTTGCCGGGTGGGCTAACTAGGATAGTCGCCATAGGTTTTGAGGAGGTCTGATGTCGCGCCTGCTTGAGCGTCTGCTTGCAATCGATGCGCTGTTACGCAACCCGGAGCGGCAAACGACCCCGACTCTGGCTGAGGCGCTGGAGGTGAGCGATCGCACCATTCGCGCTGACCTGGCGTTTATGCGCGATCGCTTTGCCGCCCCCCTCGCCTATACCCCTGCCCAAGGCCAGCACTATACCGACCCTGACTGGCGCTTGCCGAGCATTCCCCTCACCAAGGGGGAGCTGTTTGCGCTGACGCTAGGGGCGAGAATGCTAGCGGCCTACGGTGGCTCGGCCTACAGTGCTCAGCTGCAATCGGCGATCGCCCAACTGGCCCAACGGCTGCCAGAGCAGTCTTGGATCGATTTACAGCAGCTAGCAGAGGAGCATGTGCTGTTTCGGGTGGGGGCGGAGCTAGACCTAAAGCCGGAGATCTGGCAAACCCTGGAGCAGGCCTGCCAGCAAAAGCAGCGGGTGTGGATGCGCTATGGCACGCCGGGCAAACCGGTTTCGGAGCGCGAGATCGACCCCTACGTGCTGCACTTTTCGCGCCATAACCCCTACGTGACGGGGTGGTGCCATCAGCGGCAGGCGCTGCGCTGGTTTCGGGTCGATCGCATTCGTGAGATTCGCCTGTTAAATCAGCGGTTTGAGGTAAACCCCAATTTTGACCGCGAGGCCCACTTTGCCTTTGCCTTTCAGCATGAGGTGGGGGGCACGCCCCAGGCGATGGCGATCTGGTTTGACCCGGCCACGGCCCCCTACATTCGCGAGCGGCGCTGGCACCCGACCCAGCGGCTGGAGGAACACGCGGATGGATCGCTGACGCTGCATTTGGTGGTGCGGGGGCTAAATGAGGTGAAGCGGTGGGTGCTGGGCTATGGGCAGGGGGCCAGGGTGCTGGGGCCACCGGAGCTAGTGGCAATGGTGCGAGGAGAAATAGTTCAAATGAACTATAATTATGCAAATTCTTTGGAATACAACGCTTAAACGCTTTTTTGCTCAGGCTTTTAGATTCGCTTATTCTTCCAAGTCCTTTTCACACTATGCTTTCCTATCAAGCTTTTTTTGAGCAAGCAACTGGCAATCCTCCCTATCCGTATCAGGAGGTAGTCTTTAGCAACCTGTTGCAAAATCTCTTGCTAAAGGCACCTACCGGGGCTGGTAAGACCGCCGCCATTATTGTGGCTTGGCTATATAGCCGACAAGCAAACTCAGAATCTACCCCAAAACGGTTAGTCATTCTGGAGCCGATGAGGACTTTGGTCGGGCAGGTGGTTCAAGAGGCTCAGCGGTTTGTCAATAACGCAGGGATGGGCGATCGCATTTCAGTTCACCTGCTCATGGGCGGCAGCATTGACGATAGCTGGGCCGCTCACCCTCAGAAAGAGTGCGTTATTGTCGGCACCCAAGATCAAATTTTGAGTCGGCAGCTAAACCGTGGGTACTGCTGCTCGCGCTGGCAGTGGCCAGTTCACGCCGCTTTTTTAAATCAGGACTGTCTATTTTTTGTCGATGAAACCCAGCTGATGGGGGTGGGCTATAGCACCACAGTGCAGCTGCAAAAACTGAGGGAAGCCTTGGGGACGTTTGGGAGTAGCTTCACCGTTTGGTCTACAGCCACACCCAATACCTCAGTTCTGGAGGCAAACTTTCCGAAACTGCTGTCTCTTGCGCCAACAGCAGCAGACTACGCCCACCCCAATCTTCGCCAAAAGCTAACCCATCCTAAAGCGCTCCAAAAGGCTAATACCCAGTGGGGTGGCAACCTAGAAGAATTTGCGACCTCCCTAGCGGCAGAGGTGATTCGGCACCATCGGGCCAATACCTTGACCCTGGTGGTACTCAACACGGTCAAAAAGGTGAATGCAGTGCGCCAGATTTTGACCCACAACAACATACCGAGCACCATACTCCACAGTCGCTTTCGCAAAGCCGACCGAGCCAATTGGGATTTGAATAACTTATCTGGGGTTGTTTTGGCGACTCAGGTGATTGAGGCAGGGGTTGATATTGACGCTCGGCTGTTGTTTACAGACCTGTGCCCCTGGGCGTCTTTTGTGCAGCGGGCGGGGCGGTGTGGTCGGCGGGGCGTAGGCGAATCTTTAATCTACTGGATTGATGCCCTCGATCTTGAAGGCATTCTCAAGCCCTATGAGCTAGTAGAGCTTCAGGCCGCTCGTCAACGGCTACAAGGGCTCACAGATGCTTCAATTAAAACTCTACTGACGATTGAGTCACCCCCACAGCCTAACCAGGGCAAGTATCTATCGCAAAAGACACTGCACGAGTTTTTTGATAACCATCCCAGCACCGGCAATCAAGATGTAGCCCCTTACGTCAGAGATGCCATTTATCGAGATGTAGAGGTAGCCTGGCGTAGTTTTGAGGGGCAGCCCCCAGCTGACTGGCAAATTCTTGATCATGAATGCTGCCCAGTTACGCCCGCTGATCTGGGTGTGCTAACGCCGGTTTGCTGGATTTACTCCGCTGAGCAGGAGCAATGGGTTCAAGTCAACACCAAATCTCAAGCGCCAGGTACGCGGGTGCTGGTGCCCTGTGCGGTGGGAGGGTACAGGCCTGACGCAGGCTATACCGGCAACCCTAACGATATACCACCTCCAATCGATGTACCCCTACAGCATGACCGGGCAGACAATGATTTCACTAGCCATTCGCGCTACGCGGTGGCACTGGCCCAACACTCCGAAGAAGCCGCCCAGGCGATGGAAAGCCTGCTGCCAAATTTGCCCATTCCTGAAAGTTTCCATTTTTTCTTAGTCGATGTGGCGAATTGGCACGACCTGGGCAAGGTGCATCCTGTGTTTCAGCAATCTCTGGCCGGGGAACCCTACCCTAAGACCCCTTTGGCCAAGAGTGCTAAGCCGGGAATGAAGCATAGTAGACCTGTGTTTAGACACGAACTGGCCAGTGCCTTAGCAGCCCTACACCACAATAAGGGCGATCTATTTGCCTACCTGGTCTTAGCCCACCATGGCAAGGTCAGAACCCGGTTAGATGCCTATCCCTGGATCAAAGAGGAAGCCTATATTTTTGGCATTTCTAAAGATGATCGACCTCTGAACGCAACCGAGCTAGGCCGAACTCAGGTGGGTGAATCTGATTTGTCTGATATCAGCAACCTAATGAATACCTGGTATGAGCGGCAGCGGAAATGGCTGAATGAGTTTGGATATTTCAAATTGCTTTATTTAGAGTCTGTTGTCCGCGTTGCCGACTGGAAAGCGTCTTCTCTACATTCATAACACCATGAACTATGATCTTCAATTTTCTGACACTTCTCCAGCGCAACCAAAGCCAAAATCATGGCCTGTCAACGCCAAGCTTCGGCCCATGCTGAGCTATCTAAAAGCCCTTGG
>JBBSKN010000084.1:0-17294 GCA_038256265.1 Phormidesmidales cyanobacterium | reverse complement strand
TCACTCTTCTTCAACCCATCGAGTTCTATCGCATCGATGACCTTCTGACGCAAATCAAGGCTGTAGGGTTTGGCCATTTCACTCCTCACAATGAGACTCCCTCACTTAGGCTACGTCCTAATCACCTTGGCCATAGCTATAAGTTACCCTAGTGGGCATAGAGCCCCGCAAAACCTATGCCCCTGACCGAATTACTTCCCGCTGTCAGCCAGCTCACTCACCAAGATAAGCTGCGCCTGATTCATTTTCTCTTGCTGGCCGTCGCCAAAGAAGAAGGCTGCGAACTGCAACTCACCGCAACCCAAGCCCAAGAAAATGCGTTGCTCAATCAGCTAGCCTCTACCGAAGCAACCGTATGGTCGCCCTACGATGCCTACGGAGCTGCCCAAACCTTGGCAGATCTGCTCGTAGCCGCCAAACAAGATAATCATGCTTAACAGCCAGCGGTTTTCCTTCGCTGAACGTACCAACAGTGCGGGCTTGTCTAGCACCATGCCGTACCTACCCATAACGCTGACCTTCCAAGGCAATTCTGTAGAAGCATTGGCTCTATTAGACACTGGCGCAAGTGTCAATGTATTGCCCTACGGTCTTGGCTTACAACTGGGCGCTATCTGGGAAGAGCAGACAGTCCCTATTCAGCTAGGCGGCAATTTGGCTCAGGCAGAGTCACGAGGCTTGGTGATATCAGCCACTATTGCTGAGTTTCCCTCGACTTTGCTTGCTTTTGCCTGGACACAAACCCAAGAAGCCCCATTGATTCTGGGGCACATGAACTTCTTTGCCGAATATGATGTCTGCTTCTACCGTGCTGACCTCGCGTTTGAGTTGCGTCCTAGAGTCAAGTAGGCAGATAAACATACTGCCTATCTTCGATGTGAAGCATGGCAACTTGGCAAACTGGCAATATTTGACTATCTCACCCTCCTAAGGTTTCTGATCAAGCGCAGCGCAGCACCTGCGGCCAGGGGGCTTCTACCTGTTTTAACTCTAGCCCGCGCTGAAAGATTTCGTCGATCGCCATCATCTCCCCCATCTCGGTCATAAATTGGTGGTCGGCGGTGGCGCGAATCGTGGTGCCGTCATCGAGGTGGTATTCAAACACCTCTTGCTGACCGCGAGGGTGCCACTGGGCGACGGGCTGGGTGTACACATAGCCGCTCTCATCCACGCTGAAGACATGGCAAGGAATGCGCTTGGCGACAATTTCGCCGATAGTGAGGGGGCCATATTCCAGCGTCAGCAGTTCGGTGTCGGCGCTGAGGCAGTACTCGGCGAACTTCACCATTTGCTCCCAGAGTTCTTCGGCGGTTTTCTTGGCCAGGCCGCGCTCTACCGCGCCGCTGACAAAGTTGCCCTGGTGCTTGAGCATTTCTGAGACTTTCTTTTTACCCATGGCCCGCCGCAGCAGGTCGGCCTGGCCCAGGGAGTAGCCCGCCATATCCTGGGCGATTTTCATGATCTGTTCCTGGTAGACCATGATGCCGTAGGTCTCTTTCAGGATGGGTTCGAGAATTTCGTGGGCAAAGTCGATTTTTTCGCGCCCGTGCTTGCGGTTGATGAATTTGGGAATCAGCCCCGCATCCAGTGGCCCCGGTCGATAGAGGGCAAGGACGGAAGAAATGTCTTCGAGACCGGAGGGCTTGAGATCTTTTACAATCTGGCGCATGCCGGAGGACTCCAGCTGAAAAATGCCGCCCAGGTCGCCGCGTTCTAGCAGCTTATAGGTGGCGGGGTCATCCATGGGCAGGTCGTCGGGGTCGATTTTGATGCCGTGGGTGGCCTCGACTAGATCCAGGGTTTTTTGGATCATAGTCAGGTTGCGCAGGCCCAAAAAGTCCATCTTCAATAGGCCCAGGGCTTCCACATCTTCCATGTAGTACTGGGTGATCACCGAGCCGTCGTTGTTGCGCTGGAGGGGGACAATTTCATCGAGGGGGTCTTTGGAGATCACCACCCCGGCGGCGTGCATGCCGAAGGTTTTGTTGGTGCCCTCGATGCGCAGGGCCATGTCGATCCAGCGGTGGGTCTGGGGGTCGTTGTCGTACTTTTCTTTGAACTCGGGGGCGGGGGTGTCGTCGGAGATCATCACCTTGAGCTTGGTGGGCTTGCCCCGCGCCACGGGGATCAGCTTCGCCATCCGGTCGGACTCGGCGTAGGGGATATCGAGCACCCGCGCCACGTCTTTGAGCACCGCCTTGGAGGTCATGCGGTTGAAGGTGATGATCTGCGCTACCCGCTCTTCGCCGTAGCGGCGGGTGACGTATTTGATCACCTCGTCGCGGCGGTCGATGCAGAAGTCGGTGTCAATATCAGGCATCGACTTGCGCTCGGGGTTCAAGAAGCGCTCGAACAGCAGGCCGTGGTGGATAGGGTCGATGTTGGTGATTTCCATGGCGTAGGCCACCAGGGAACCCGCCGCCGAGCCACGACCAGGGCCGACGGGAATGTTGTTGTCGCGGGCAAAACGGATGTAGTCCCACACCACCAGAAAGTAGGTGGGGAAGCCCATCTGGATCATCATCTCGATTTCGTATTCGAGGCGATCGCGGTACTCCTTTTCAATCTCCCCATAGCTGGCCGTTTTCATCCGCTTCACCAGCCCTTCCCTCGCCACATGGCCCATGTAGGCCCCGGCGTCTTCGTTAAACTCGGCGGGAATGGGGAAGTCGGGAATGCGCGACTGGCCGAGGATGCCGGTGTAGTCTTCGACTTTTTCGGCGACTTCGAGGGTGTTGGCGATCGATTCTTCAATCACCTCCGGCTCCAGGTGGTCGCGAAACAGCTGCCGCATCTCGTCGGCAGATTTGACATACTCGGTGCCGCTGTAGCGCAGCCGCTTGTCTTCGGTCAGCAGCTTGCCGGTTTGAATGCAGAGTAGGGCATCGTGGGCCTCGACATCGTTGCAGGAGATGTAGTGGCTGTCGTTGGTGCAGATCACCTTGATGTCCATCTCGCGGGCGATCTTGAGAATCTCCACGTTTACCACCCGGTCTTCGGGGGAGCCGTGGTCTTGGATTTCGAGATAGTAGTCTTCGCCGAATAGATCCTTGTACCACTGGGCCACCTTGCGGGCCACGTCGGGCCGCTTTTGTAAAATCGCCTGGGGCACTTCGCCGCCCAGGCAGGCGCTGGTGACGATCAGCCCCTCGTGGTAATGCTCTAGCAGGTCTTTGTTGATGCAGGGGCGCGAGAAGATGCCCTTGCCCTGCACCCCTTGTAGGTGGGAGATGGTGGTGAGTTTGACCAGGTTTTTGTAGCCCTGGGTATTTTTGGCCAGCACCACCTGGTGGTAGCGAGGGCGGCGCTGCTGCTGCGAAATGTCGCCGTTGATCAGGTACATCTCATTGCCGATGATCGGCTTGATGCCCGCCCCTTTGCAGACCTTTATGAGTTCAATGGCACCGTACATGACCCCGTGATCGGTGAGGGCGATCGCCGGCATGCCCAGCTCCTTAGCCCGATCCACCAGCTGGGGTAACTGACTGGCCCCGTCAAGCAGGCTGTAGGCACTGTGAATGTGGAGACCAACAAAGGACATAGCGCGGCGGCTCGGTTAGTACAATTCTACTGTTTTGAGCCTACTAGCACCCAGATCAATAATGACCTAAGACGCCCAGGCTGCTCCTTAGGTTAGCGGATCTATCGGCCTACATCTAGTGACTTTAGGGAAAGATAGAATTCGATACCGCCAGATATAGGGTCTAGCACCGAGGGGTCAGGGATTGCGCTAGGGCTTGAGGGTTGCCATCAGCCAGCGCATCAGGGTGCTGTCGTCTTCGCTCTGCGATCGCTCCAGGGCCTCTTCCACCAGCGCTATCTGCAACCCTGGCAATACTTCAGACACCGCAATTTCACCACTGCGCCCGGCTGCGATCGCAAAGGCAATCACCTGCCGATTGGCCACATCCACCACCCAATATTCCGCCACTCCCAGCCGCTCGTAGAGTAGCCGCTTGGCCCCCAGATCATCCTTGAAAGAACTGGCCCCAAGCTCAATCGCCAGGGTCGGCGGGCCGTAAACATTGACATCAATAGGTGAATTATCTTGAGGTGGCAACTGAAACCTGTCTCCGATATAAAAAGCAGCATCTGGCTGGCAGCCCCGCTCTCCGATTTTGAAGAAGCTGCAATTGATGAGTTTAGCCAGGCGAATATTGTGGAGCGCAGCAAAGACGCTAGCAACATCCATTACCACGGCATTTTGCCGCCCATGCCCAGGCCCCAAAGGAGACATTTCAACCCTCATATACCCGTGATCAAAATAGCCTCGACCCTCTTCGTACTCAGGGGCATCCACAATTGCAGCAAAGTCTTCCCAGGTGGCCTTTACCCAGGTGTCGGTCTGAAGCTGCTCATGGGTCAATAAAACCATAGCCGTCTCCGAGAGCGTTCTGGCATAACCCTAGTTTACTCTGCTCAGCTATGGCCAACTGTCGAGGAGATCCTTTGCCGCTCTAGTTTCACGTCGTCGAGGGTCTGTAGGCTCCATTCTGTGGCACCCTGGAAAAGGTATGTGGAATCGCCACAACCCCCTTTCCTTCAGCACCGGCAACCATTGAGCCAAGGCTATGCAAACGCTACCCAACCCCGTCTCCCAGGCCCCTGCCACCGCTTCCTTTGATCCCTTCGACACCACCATTCACCGCCGGCAGACCCGCCCGGTGCCTGTGGGCAGTATCACCATCGGCGGCGGTCACCCGGTCGTCGTACAGTCGATGATCAACGAAGACACCTTAGATATCAAAGGCTCTGCCGACGCCATTCGCCGTCTGCACGAAATCGGCTGCGAAATTGTACGGGTGACAGTGCCCAGCATGGCCCACGCCAAGGCTTTAGCCGACATTCGCAAAATTCTCGAAGACACCTACTTACCTGTGCCCCTGGTGGCCGACGTGCACCACAACGGCATGAAAATTGCCCTGGAGGTGGCCAAGCATGTCGAGAAGGTGCGCATTAATCCCGGCCTTTACGTGTTTGAGAAGCCCCAGGAGGGCCGCACCGGCTATTCCCAGAGCGAGTTTGACGACATTGGCAGCAAGATTCGCGAAACCCTAGAGCCGCTGGTGGTCTCCCTGCGCGACCAGGGCAAGGCCATGCGCATCGGCGTCAACCACGGATCCCTGGCCGAGCGCATGCTGTTTACCTACGGCGACACCCCCGAGGGCATGGTGGAGAGCGCCCTAGAGTTCATCCGCATCTGCGAATCGCTCGATTTTCGCAACCTGGTGATCTCGCTCAAGGCGTCGCGGGTGCCGGTGATGGTGGCCGCCTACCGGCTGATGTGCCACCGCATGGACGAGCTGGGCATGGACTACCCCCTGCACCTGGGCGTTACCGAAGCGGGCGACGGCGAGTATGGCCGGATCAAATCTACCGCTGGCATTGGCACCCTGCTGGCCCAGGGCATTGGCGACACCATTCGGGTCTCGCTGACCGAAGCGCCGGAGAAAGAAATCCCCGTCTGCTACAGCATTTTGCAGGCCCTGGGGCTGCGCAAAACTATGGTGGAATACGTGGCCTGCCCCTCCTGCGGGCGCACCCTGTTTAACCTGGAAGACGTGCTCCACGAGGTGCGCGAGGCTACCAAGCACCTGACCGGGCTAGACATTGCGGTGATGGGCTGTATCGTCAACGGGCCGGGCGAAATGGCCGATGCTGACTATGGCTATGTGGGCAAGACCCCCGGCTACATTTCGCTGTACCGAGGCCGCGACGAGATCAAAAAGGTGCCCGAAGCTCAGGGCGTGGCAGAGCTGATCAACCTAATCAAGGCCGATGATCGGTGGGTAGAACCCTAATACGGAAAGGCAGGGGTGACTTTTCCAACAAACATTCCGCAAGGATTGGGTGCTAGACCGCTGCCAGTTGAGGCTCGGCAGTGGTTGCAGTCTCTGCCAGCGGCACCGCAGCGTAGACTTCGGCGGAATTGTTGGGACTTTCGATCAGCTTGACCTTGTGCAGGCTGGCCCCCAACTCAGCGATCGCTCCTTGCAGCAGGTCTCGAATGTGGACTGCGATATTCTCGGCGGTGGGCACCACGTCGGCAAAGTAGGGAATGTCTTTGTTGAGGAAGGTGTGGTCAAAGGGCTCGACTACGTGCTCGTCAATGGCGGCCTGAAGGGCGGGTAAGTCAACCAGCATACCGGTGCGGGGGTCGATCTGACCCTTGACAGTGACCTCTAGGTGGTAGTTGTGGCCATGGCCGTGGGGGCGAGCGCACTTGCCGTAGATTTCACAGTTTTCTTCAAAGCTGAGGCGGGGCGAGGCCAGGCGGTGGGCAGCGCTGAAGTGGGTGCTGACGGTGAGAAAGGCTTCCATATCGTTACCTGAGTAGTCGGACCAGAGCTCGGGATGTTCGAAAAGCTGAATATTGACGATGGGCAGGTGGGGGGCGAGGCGATCCCAAATTACCTTGGCGATGAATTCGGTGGTGGGCAGGGTGCGCTGAAATTCGGGCCAAACGTCGTTGAGATAGGCAAAATCGAGCTGGGATGTGACTTCTTTTTTAATCACATGCTTGACGTCGGAGAGATTGAGCACCATGCCGTACTCGTCGAGGTCGCCCTCCATGGCGACGTAGAGCACGTAGTTGTGGCCGTGACCGGGGAAATTAATGCAGGGGCCAAACCGCCGGGCGTTTTCGGCGTCGCTAAGCTCATTTAGCCAGTAGCGATGGCTGGCAGAAAACTGCGCCCGGCGGTTGATAATACATTTCATAGGATTTTAAGACCCGTGCGAGAAGCGGCGACTAGGGGAGACGGTGCGTACATTAAGTAATTGTTACATAACCAGCATAGTTCAAATTGTCGGCCTTTGAAGGCTGGGCGTGGGCAGGGGGTGTAGAGCTAAAAAAAAGTAAAGATTTGCGCTAGAGCGAGCGCTCCGCCCTTGCCCTAACCCCTTGCCTGGCAAGCTATTCCCATAGGTAGAAACCTAGTAAAAATAAAATGCCATGGCTTGCTGACATCAGAATTATTCGGTAAAATTGAATACAGAAAGATTGAGTTGACGTTCATCTGAGGCAGCCTAGAGGTTCATTCCACTGTGCCCTAGACGGAAGTAAGGAGGCTAGCTCCCGAAGGAACGCACCCTGCTTAGGCAGTTTGTTAAATCCTTTGTCAACAAGAGGCGTTACATGAAACTTTGCTATCGCGGCGTAAATTACGACTACAACCCCCCTTCTCTCGAAGTGCGTGAGAGTGAACTAACCGGCACTTACAGGGGCCGTCCCGTAAATTTTTCCTATGTAAGTCATGTGCCGGTGGCCCAGCCCGTGGCCAACTATACCTATCGCGGGGTTAGCTACAGCACTAACGCCCAAGGGCAAATAGAGCCACCCATGGCTACTCTTGAGCGTGTGCCCGTATTTCAAGCCGGGCGCATTGCTATGGCCGGTGCTGGGTTAAAGGCTCGGCGACACCTGCTCAAAGATGCTGCCGAAGCCCACCGTGTTAGCATTCAACAGTCAATGCAGCACCGCATCGAAGTGGCTCGTGCCCAGGGCAACGATCAGCTACTTACCCAGCTGGAAGCTGAGATGCATCAGCTGGCTTAGATTTAGTCTAGGTGACTGAGCGTATCGCTCTGTGCTGTAGCTAGAGCAGTGAAGGGCATCCCTAAAGGGTGTCCTTTTTTTGTGGGTGGATGGGTAGATGGCCTTTTGAATGGTTCGGTATTCAGTCAAGCGATCGCCTTTAACTTCCATCCTTGGCCCTGTCTTTGGCCAACGCTCCCGTAGTCCCCTGGGTTGCCATCAAATAGTCCTGCGGGGTCAGCCATAGCATGAGTCCCCGCTTGCCCGCTGAAACCGCCACGGTGTCAAAGTTGAACATCGACTCATCCACATAGACCGGGTAGCCTTTTTTAGTGCCTAGGGCGGTGACGCCGCCGCGAATGTAGCCGGTGAGGGGTTGCACATCTTTGAGGGGCACGGTGTCGGTCTTGCGATCGCCCGCCAGCACCGCCAAAGCTTTCAAATCGAGCTGGGCGCTGCCGGGAATGACGGCGAGGCAGACGCCAGTGCGATCGCCCCTAGCCACTAGCGTCTTAAACACCTGCTCCGGCGGCAGGCCCAATTTCTCAGCGGTGCTCTCTGCCGCCAAATCGTCGGCGTCAACCTCGTACTCCAGCAGGTCGTAGGACAATTTAAGGCGATCAAGAATGCGGGCGGCGTTGGTTTTGACAGGTTTGCTCACGGGCCAGCGGTAAATCTCAAAAACGTCATCGCAGTTTAGTCTTCAACATCCCCCTAATTCAACAAGATGAACCCCGTAGGGGCAAATGGCATTTGCCCTACCAACCTGGGGTAATTCAGACCAAACTCTGTCTACGCCAATATAAAGCCCTCAGCCATTTCCCAGGGAGAGAAACGACGGAGGGCTTTGACTCAAATGGATGATTGTTCCCTTAAAGAACTTGGAATGCTTGAATACAGGGGTGAATCTGGCATTCCAGAGTCCTCCCGAGGGCAAACAACCGTTTGCCCCTACTTAATAAACAGCATCTCCTGGTAGGTGGGCAGGGGCCAGAGATCATCGGCCACCTCACCCTCCAGGGCGTCAGCATACTCGCGCACCTGATCCATTAGGGGGCGCACGGTCTGGGCGCAAAACTGCATGTGCTCTTCTACCGACATAAAGTGCTTGGTCATCAGCTCCTCTAGCTCGCCCACCGAGGCCATCATCGACTTGGTGAGGTCAGCAATCTTGACCACGCTGTCTTTGCCAAACTCAACGCCCAGCCCGCCGAGGCTGTCGATGGCCTGGGCCAGCTCGCTCATATACCGCACGGCGGCAGGGTAAATGATGGTCTTGGCCATGCTGATCACTAGCTTGGCTTCCACCTCAATGTGCTGAATGTACTGCTCTGAGTAGGCCTCAAAGCGGCTGCCCAGCTCCACCGGGGTGAGCACATTCTCCTTAGAGAACAGGTCTTCGATGTACTGCTCGCGCAGCACGGGCAGGGCGTCGGCGGTGGTGCGCAGGTTGAGCAGCCCCCGCTCGTTGACGGCCATCTCGTGCCACTCGCTGGAGTAGCCGTTGCCGTTAAACACCACGGCCCCGTGGTCGCGGATAATGTCGCGCAGGATGTCGTGGATGGCCACATTCAGCTCAGCGCCCTCCCCTCGCTTGGCTTCGAGCTGGTCGGCCACCCAGTCGAGGGAGTCGGCCAAAATGGTATTCATCGCCACCAGCGGCCCGGAGACAGATTGGCCAGAGCCGACGGCGCGAAACTCAAAGCGGTTGCCGGTGAAAGCAAAGGGGGAGGTGCGGTTGCGATCGCCCGCATCCTTCGGAAAAATCGGCAGGGTGGGCACCCCCAGATCCATATCGCCCTTGCTCTGGGAACCCGTGACCTCACCCGAGGCAATCTGGTCAAACACATCTTGCAGCTGGCTGCCCAGGTAGATCGAGATAATCGCGGGCGGGGCTTCGTTGGCCCCCAGCCGGTGGTCGTTGCTGGCGCTGGCGATCACCGCCCGCATCAGCGGCCCGTACTTGTGTACACCGCGAATCACCGCACCGCAGAACACCAGAAACTGGGCGTTGGAGTGGGGAGTATCGCCGGGGTCGAGCAGGTTGCCCTGGGTGCGGTTGCCCACCGACCAGTTGACGTGCTTGCCCGAGCCGTTGATGCCTGCAAAGGGCTTCTCGTGGAGCAGGCAGAGAAAGCCGTGCTTTTTGGCGGTGTTACGCAGCACGGTCATGATCAGCTGCTGGTGGTCGCTAGCCACGTTAGCTGCTTCGAAGAAGGGGGCGATCTCAAACTGGCCGGGGGCCACCTCGTTGTGGCGGGTTTTGGCCGGAATGCCCAGACGGTAGAGCTTTTCTTCCACATCCTGCATGAAGATCTGGACGCGCTCGGGGATGGCACCGAAGTAGTGGTCGTCGAACTGCTGACCCTTGGCCGGGGCCTTGCCAAACAGGGTGCGGCCCGCCAGCAGCAGGTCGGGCCGCACGGTGGCAAAGTTAGAATCGACCAAGAAATATTCTTGCTCAGCCCCGCAGCTGGAGTTGACCGGGGCGACCTCGCTGTGGCCCAGCAGCTTGAGCACGCGGGTGGCGGCTTTGCTCATGGCGGCGTTGGAGCGCAGCAGCGGGGTTTTCTTGTCTAGCGCTTCGCCTGTCCACGAGACAAACACGGTGGGAATGCAGAGGGTGACGCCGTTCTCGGTTTCCATCACAAAGGCGGGGCTGGTCACATCCCAGGCGGTGTAGCCACGGGCCTCAAAGGTGGAGCGAATGCCGCCGTTGGGGAAGCTAGAGCCGTCCGGCTCACCCTGCACCAGCACTTTGCCAGAAAATTCTGAAATCACCGACCCGTCGCTCTGTACCGAGATAAAACCGTCGTGCTTCTCGGCGGTGGCGTTAGTCAGGGGGTAAAACATGTGGGAGTAGTAGAGCGCCCCCTTGGAAATCGCCCAGTCTTTCATCGCCACGGCCACCCCGTCGGCCACCGACATGTCGAGGACAGCGCCGGTGGTGATGGTCTTTTGCAACGACTTGAACACCGGCTTGGGCAGACACTCCTGCATTTTGCTCAGGTTGAAGACATCCTTAGCCCACAGCTCTTCGAGCCGCCCTGGAGTGTTGACAGATACCTTTGGGCGGCAGGCAATACTGGCAATGGCCTGGGCACGCAGCTCGTTTCCACTCATAGCAGTCTCCTAGTGTTGTCAGAAGTGTTGTCAGGAAATTTTTGTCGAAAATGTTCGTCGGCTAATATCGTCAGAATTTGCACGGACAGAGGTGAAGCAGAAAGTCAATTACATGGATCGCGCTCTGGCAAGGAACTAGGGCCACCGCTTAGCGCCTCGAGAAGCGCTAGAACCGGAAGGAATTGATATATCTGCTCCCGAAACTGCGATCGCATTGGTCTTGCCCATAAGAAAAGTCTGAGAAGCCTAACCCTAGGCAGCATTAGAAAAACCGCATTGCAGAATCAGAAACTGGCAACCCCAAAATGGGAAATCTCCGACCACAATGCTTAAAATCTCCAGCTACCTAGAGAACCCCTCAGACAAGCATAAAAACCTCAAAAGGGTTTAAGGGTAAATAACTCCCTGATCTAGACTTGACGACCCTTGAAACAAACTAACTCTATTATCCTAAGCCAACTTCCTTGAAGGCTTAAGGAATAGAAATCTCCACATTTAGACAGACAATAGCTACAACAATCATCCGGCTTAAATGATTGTCGCTAGCTATTAATCAGGCAGTCAAGCGTTATCACCTTGACAATCAGACCTCTGCTAGTGATCCAGATTAGATTCCATAGAAATTTGCTTTTACGGATACTAAGATCAAAATTAGAGGGCTTTTGTAGCAAAGGATACTTTTTTGGGGCGATTCAGGTTCCTTCGCGGGGGCTGGCTTTGGCCTTTGGCCCAGATCAGAGGCTCCAGCTGATAGTGGTTTGTTGCCCCTAGGCCCCCCTTTCCGGGCCGCTGTGGGTCAGAATAGGTAACAATTCGGATAAACCCACTACAGACTAGCCAAGACTATGCCGCGCATTCGAGACATTCTGCACGCTGGCGAACCCGGCCACAGCACCACTATCCAGGGCTGGGTACGCACCAAGCGCGAGGCTAAGGGCATTACCTTTGTCGAGGTGAATGACGGCTCCTCTATGGCGGGATTGCAGGTGGTACTGAATGCTGACCTAGCGGGCTACGACACCGTAGTTAAAGACCTCACCACCGGCTCTTCGGTCGAAATTGGCGGCACCCTGGTGGAATCACCCGGCAAAGGGCAACGGGTAGAATTGCAGGGGCAGAGCATCACCGTCTTTGGCACGGCGGATGGCGAGACCTATCCCTTGCAGAAAAAGCGCCACTCCTTTGAGTATTTGCGGACGCTGGGGCATTTGCGATCGCGCACCAACACCCTGGGCGCGGTCTTTCGGGTGCGTAATGCCTGCGCCCAGGCGATTCACCAGTTCTTCAAAGAGCGCGGCTTTTTGTGGATGCACACCCCGATTATCACCGCCAGCGACTGCGAGGGTGCGGGGGAAATGTTTGCCGTTACAGGTTTGGATTTAGCGAATCCCCCTAAAACTAAAGACGGCACGGTGGACTACAGCCAGGACTTCTTCGGCAAGCCCGCCTACCTCACCGTCAGCGGCCAGCTTGAGGCCGAGATCATGGCCATGGCCTTCAGCGATGTCTACACCTTTGGCCCCACCTTTCGGGCTGAGAACTCCAACACCTCCCGCCACCTGGCCGAATTTTGGATGGTGGAGCCGGAGATGGCCTTCTGCGACCTGACCGGCAACATGGATCTGGCCGAAGAGTTCCTCAAGTACATCTTCAGCTCGGTGCTGAACGAGTGCCCCGAAGATATGGAGTTTTTCAACCAGCGCATCGACGACTCGGTGCTGGCCACCGCCGACAACATCATCCACAACACCTTTGAGCGCATCACCTACACCGAAGCGGTGAAGCTGCTGGAGCAGTGCGATCGCAAATTTGAGTTCCCGGTCGAGTGGGGCATTGACTTGCAGTCAGAGCACGAGCGCTACCTGGCAGAAGATCTGTTCAAAAAGCCCGTCATCGTCACCGACTACCCCACCGGCATCAAAGCCTTCTACATGCGCATCAACGACGGTGGCGAGACCGTAGCGGCGATGGACGTGCTGGCCCCCAAGGTGGGCGAAATCATCGGCGGCTCCCAGCGGGAAGAGCGGCTCGACGTGCTAGAGCGCCGCATTGTCGAGGCTGGCTTGCCCCTAGAAGACTACTGGTGGTATCTCGATCTGCGCCGCTTTGGCACCGTACCCCACGCGGGCTTTGGCCTCGGCTTTGAGCGCCTGGTGCAGTTTATGACCGGCATGGGCAATATCCGCGATGTGATTCCATTCCCCCGTACCCCCGACAGCATCGAGTTTTAGTTAGCCAAGGCCTACTCAAATCGCTGGGCAGTGGCCAGCCAAGCCAGCAGGTCATAGCCCCCCGACCGATGGACCAGCAGGCCGATTGGCCACCCCGTTGCAGGGTTGGTGAGGGCTACCAGGGCTTGGGGGACAAACATATCGCTGTACAGCACTCGGTTGTCTTGGCCCAAAACTATAGTCTTGGGCGCGGTCGTCTCCACCTGCACCCGCCAGCCTTGGAGCTGTTCTAGGGCGGCCTGGTTCCAGGTCAGCACTCGTTCGGCTTGGCCGTCGCCCGTCAAGTCTAGACGGTGCTGGGTAGCTAGGGTGGTGGCCCAGTCTGGGGGTGGCTGGCTGCCAAAGATAGCGGTGGCGGCGGCGGCGATCGCCTCATCATCAGGCCCCTGACCCTGGCTGGCGTCGAGCCACATTAGCGCCCCCTCGGAAAACACTAGCGGCGGCGGCGACGAGGGCATTACCGCCGGGCCGGTAGCCAGCAGCATGGGGTTGTCGTTGACGAGCCTTAGCCCCCGCACGGTGAGGGGCGCGGGCTGCCCAGTGGTGGGACTGACCCAGCGCAGGATCTGGGGAGCCGCCTGGGCCGCAGGCTGCACCACCGACCAGGCCGCCGCCGGGTTAGCGCCCGAAGGCAGGGCCAGACTGCCCCGCTGCCAGCCCTGGTCTTGGCGCACAGCCCGCAGCTCCACGGCGTACCACTGGCCCAGCCCCCCATCGAGGGACTGGCCCGGAGCGGCATACCCGGCTGGGGGCGAGGCGATGGGGTTGCCCTGGCCAATAAAGGCCACGGCAGGGGCTAGGGCGATCGCTCTTGAGGGCTGGTTTGCCTCAAGATTAGGGGGCGCAGGGGCGATCTCAGCCGTCCCTCCCTCAGCAGTTTCCCTAGCGCTGGCCACGGCTTGCCTTTGGTTAGCGGTTAGGGTGGTGAGCACCGTAGCCAACCGCTGGCGCGCCAGGGTAGGCACCGGCTGACGGTCTAGCCAGTCGGGAGAGGCACCCCCCAGGTTGTTTGACTGGTTTTGCTGGGCCTGGATAGCCAGCCCCCCCCACACATAGACGGCTGGCGGCGGGTCAGGCAGGGCGGCGGCAGCGCTAATCCGGTTCCACATTTGGCCCCGGTCGGCCCCGAGACGGCCGAGCACCGCCGGCACCAGACTGGGAGATTTTTCTAGCTGGGCCAACGCCGCCTCCCAACGACCGTCAATCAGCAGCGCCAGAATGTATTGGGTTGGGGTCGACCAGTCCTGCTCGGCCTGTCGCTGAGTGATGACGGCGTGGCGCTCCATCAGCCTCAGTTGAGCCTCTGCCGCCGGGTTCCACCCTTGGGCTAAGGCCGATTTGAGGTCGGCTAGGTGGGCCTGGGCCTGGTGCCACAGCCCTCCTCGGGCCAGGCGCAGCGCCTGCTGGTAGGTCCCAGCTTTGGCCCCGGCATCCACAGGCACCCGCAGCCACGACACCGGCTGCAATTGCGGCCTGGCCCCCGCCATCACCTGCCAGCCGCGCAGCGCGGGTTCTAGCCCCACGGTTTCATCAATGATTAAATCGCTTGGCCCGTCGCCGTCGAGATCGGCCCACTGGGGCGGGCGGTTGGCCGGGCTGCTCCAGTGTTCGAGCAGGGTCAGTGCCTGGTTTTGGGAGTCCCCCTGGGGCAGGCCAACGTGGAGCAAATGCCCGTAGCGCAGGGTAAGCCCCTGCTGCTGCCAGGTGCCCTCCAGGGTGAGCCAGGTGCCGTCGCTGGCCTCCGGGGGAGACGACAACAGCACCACCTGCATGAGGGGGAAGGTGGCGGGCACCGCTGTAGGCGTTTGAGAGCTATTGCGAAAGGGGGCCAGTACAGTGTCTTTGGGCAGAGGGTCGATGGCTAGGGTGGCGATCGCACTCAACTCTCCCTCACCCCCCTGGCTCTGAAACAGGGCCAGAGACACTAGGGTTTCAGTCTCCGCCTCCAGCACTGGCACTAGCACAAACCCATCCCCTAGCCCCAGGGGGTCTCCCAGGCGCTGCTGGGCGGCTTCTGCCTGGCGCTGCAGATCGTCTAGGCTGGTCGCTGGGGACAGGGTGAGGGGCGGTGATCGCCACCACTGGGCCAAACCCTGGGGCAGCGCCTCGGGGTTGAGCATTAGTCGCAGCCCCAGGCGAAAGCTCAGCCCCAGCAGCAGCAGCCCGCCGCCTAGCCCTGCACTTACCAGCAATAGCCGCCCCAGCCGTCGCCAGGGGCCGGGTCTTGCCCCCACCCAAACCTGTACCGCCCCGGTGGAGCCCGGAGCCTTAGACCGAAGAGAAAAACGAAGGGGCATAGACCACGGCACTGCGCCAATTTCACCTGCAACTTTAACTCAGGATGTAGAGGTCAGAACCATTGGCTACGGGCTTTGCTGCGGTGGCTGGGCCGGCATCACCGATCACTATAGCCATCGCCAGAACAATTATGAAAATTTGTGTACCCCTGGAGCGATGGCCCTACGCCATCCATCGTCAACGGGAAAGATTGGCTGGAGCTCTGTGCCCTAGGGAGCGTCGCCCCAGTCCCGCCAATCCAGAAGAAACAGGACATACCGTGATGATGCTCATATTCAAGCGATTTGCCCCCACAACCATTCGCACCCGGATTTTTGTCGGGTATCTCTGCGGAGCGCTGGTGCTGACGGCAGTGGGTACGCTGATGTACTCCGCCATTGAGCAAATTCGCACCCGGCTAGTCTCTGTCAGCGCTTCGCAGCAGCAGCTCTCTCGTGCTCAGCAGATTATCTGGCTCGACGAATTGCTCACCCAGTCGACGCGTAACTATGTGCTCACCCAAGACAGTCGCTGGCAAGAGCGCTACGACAGCTTTGTCCCCCAGCTAGAAGACCTGATCGTGGCAGCCCAAGAAAATGCTGTTGAGGCTGACATACAGGCTCTTTTTGACCAGCAAGAGATCTTCAATGACAAATTAGTTGCACTGGAGACAGAGGCCGTTGACCTGCTGCAAGGGGGCCAGCCCGAACAGGCCTTAGCCCTGCTCAACAGTGCCGAGTACGAGCGCACGAAGGCAGCCTACACCGAAACCATCGAGAGCTTTCTAAGCGATTCTCAAAATGGGCTCGCCGCTTTTGAAAACGACTTGAGCAATACCCTTGATTTTTCGTCTTGGCTAGCGCTGTACATTTTGTGGGGCAGTATTCTTGTGGGCCTGGGGGTAGTCTTCTTGGCCTACTACCTGGCGGGGCGCATTACGAGGCCCATTCTGACTACGGCTTCGATCATCCAGCGGGTCGCCGCTGGAGATCTGCATGTTGATATTCCTACGGGCGGCAACGACGAAATTGGCCAAATGCTGGACGCATTTCAAAACATGACAATCCGCCTCTCCACTATTATTCACAATGAACAGGCGGCGGCGAAGCGGATACTGGAGGTTTCGGCCCATCTCAATGAGGCGGCCCAGGGGTTGTCTTTAGGTAATTCAAAACAGGCGGCGGGGGTTGCCCAAACCACCGTAGCGATTGAGCAAATGAATGCCGCGATCAACGGCAACGCCGAAAAAGCCAGTCACACCCACCAGTCTGCCCTGCGATCGGTGACGATGGTAGACGAGGGCGGCAAAGCCGTGACCGAAACTGTTCAAGTGATTCGAGACATCATTGCTAAGATTAACGTCATTGAAGATATCGCCGAGCAAACCAATATGCTCGCCCTCAATGCCACCATGGAGGCAACCCGTGCCGGGGAGCACGGCAAAGGCTTTGCGGTGGTGGCGAAAGAAGTGCGTAAACTCGCTGAACACAGCCGCACCGCCGCCGAAGAAATCACCGCCTTGGCCGATCGCAGCATGAGAGTGAGCAAGCGCACCGGCGATCTGTTTCAGCAAATCGTTCCCAGCATTCAGCAAACCGCCGAACTCATGGCCGATATCACCCGCTCCAGCCTTGAGCAAAATAACGGCATTGCCCAAATTAACGATGCCATGGTGCAGCTCGACGAGGTTACCCAGCACAACGCCGTCGCCGCCGACCAGCTGGCCACCTCTAGCCACGACATGGCGACCCAGGCGGCCCAGCTCCAGCAGGCGTTGGCATACTTTAGGTTGGAGGGTTAAGGGGGGGGGATCGGGTATTGGGTATTGGGTTTACGGTGTACGGTGCAAGCCGTGAACCGCAGACCGTAAACCGCAAACCGCAAACCGTGAACCGCAGACCGTAAACCTCTTCAGGTTTTGGGCAGACGCCTAACGTGGGGTCGTCATCGCCGTAAGATGAGGGTTTACTCCTTCACCCCTCCTTCTGCAATGGCTACCGACTACCTCGAACGCATTCTCACCGCCCGAGTTTACGATGTGGCGCAGGAAACCGCCCTGGAGGTAGCCCCCAACCTGTCGACCCGGCTGCAAAATCGGCTGCTGCTCAAGCGAGAAGACATGCAGT
>JBBSKN010000083.1:0-17416 GCA_038256265.1 Phormidesmidales cyanobacterium | reverse complement strand
TGTTGAGAGCTTGTTGTTGTTCCGGTGTCATGGTGGTGACCTAGCGTGCGACTGGTCTTATCCTCACCGATTACCCCCTCATTCACCAATAGTCCATTTCCCTTGAGCATTAATACTCATCGCCAAAGTGACGTGCTCCCCTTGGGACTTGGTAAATCAAGCTCCTGAAAACTTTGTGATGATAGTGTTCTATCGAGGCTTGCACTGTCCTATTTGTAAGACTTATCTAGAAGAACTTAGCCAAAAGATCGACCGCTTTACTAAGCTTGGTGTTGAACCCATTGTCATTAGCGGCGACAGCCAGGAGCGAGCCCAAAAAACTCAGCATGAATGGGATATCGCCGCGCTGACAGTGGGCTATGACTTCAGCATAGAGGACATGCATCGCTGGGGACTTTACATTTCTAAAGGGGCTTTTGAAAAGGAGCCTCCCCTGTTTGGAGAGCCTGGTTTGTTCCTGATTCGGCCCGATCAAGAGATTTACTACATTGCCCTCAACAATGCCCCGTTTGGTCGTCCGACCTTTGACGAGCTGCTGTCAGGGCTGAACTTCATCTTGCAGAAGGATTACCCCATTCGCGGCACGGAGTAAGGCTCCCAAACCCATTAGGACAACGGCCTATTGGGTTGACGTCAGGGATTACCGTCGCCATCGCAGCCAGGTGGCGGCGAGCTTTTTAACCAAGGGCGTAAACCGACTGAGGCTATACTCATCGGCGGCTTTGCGGATTACTTCCGCCTGGGTGGGGTAGGGGTGGATGACGTTGGCGATCGCACCCAGTCCCAACCCCTTCTCCATCGCCAGAGTAATTTCGTTGATCATCTCCCCGGCGTGGCGAGCTACCACCGTTGCTCCCAGAATCTTGTCCTGATCGCCGTCCAGATGAATCTTGGCAAACCCATCGGTCTCCCCATCGGTGACGGCCCGATCCACCTCTGACAGGGATAGCGTGAAGGTACGCACATTCTGCCGCTCGGCCACCTCACTGGCGGGCAGTCCCACATGGGCTACTTCCGGGTCTGTGTAGGTGCACCAGGGCATGGTCAGTCCGCTCAGCTTGCGACGACCAATGCCAAACACTGCAAACAGCGCGTTTTGAATTAGAATGCGGGCGGCAGCATCAGCGGCGTGGGTAAATTTCCAGCGCATGCAGCAGTCACCGACAGCGTAAATGTTTGGATTGGTGGTTTGCAGGTAGTCGTTAATGCAGATGCCCTGCTTGGGGTCGGCCTCAACGCCGACCTGTTCCAGACCCAACCCCTTAATATTGGGCTGACGTCCTACCCCGACCAAAATCTCATCCACAACGACGGTATGGGACTTGTCTCCCTGCTGGTAGTGGATGACTTTTTCATCGCCGCGCCGTTCTACTCGCTGGGTCTCGGCATCAAGCTTAAGGTCAATGCCTTCCTCTACAAAGAGCCGCTGCATTAGGTCGGAGACCTCCTGGTCAGACTTTTTCAGGATGCGATCGCCCCGCTGCAGCAGCGTCACCTGTGCCCCTAGGCGCTGGAAGGTCTGGGCCAGTTCGCAGCCGATATAGCCGCCGCCAATAATGGCGAGGCGTGGAGGGCAGTCGGTCAGGTTAAAGACGGTTTCGTTGGTTAGGTAGCCTGCTTCCTCTAACCCGTCGATGGGGAGTTGTACCGGACTGGAGCCAGTAGCGATCGCCGCCTTCCGAAACCGCAACGCCTGGTCACCCACGGTAATCGTGTCGGCACCAGAAAACGCGGCCTTGCCAAAAAAGATATCCACACCATACTCATCCCGAATGCGCTGGGCCGAATCGTTTTCGCTGATCTCTGCCCGCACTCGCCGCAGCCGCTCCATCACCTGGGCAAAGTTGACCTGAACGCCTTCGGGCACCTGTACCCCATAGCGATGGGCCTGGCGCACATCCTGCACCGCCCGCGCCGAGCGGATCATCGCCTTGGAAGGAACGCAGCCCACATTGGTGCAGTCGCCCCCCATTAAATGCTGTTCGATTAGCGCCACCTTGGCCCCCAGCATGGCGGCTCCGGCGGCGGTGACCAGCCCCGCTGTTCCGGCCCCAATCACCACCAGGTTGTAGCGCCCAACGGGAACCGGGTTCTGCCATTCAGGCGGATGCAGGTGGGACACCAGGGTCTGGTTGTGGGTGTCCATGGGGGGAACAGTGACGGCATTGGAAGATGTGTGATTCATAGAAATACTTTGGCTCACAACTTCACGTCCCAAAAATCAGCGCATTAACTGAAGCTGATCTTTGGCAGCATTTCCCATCATCACGGGAGCACTGTGGCGATAGCCTGCTAAATCCAGCGTTTGCTCCTTGCATACTGTGCTCTTTCATAGCAACACTGTTAAATTCTTAAGTGCTTCAATACTTTTACCTGCAAGATACTGAAATAACCTTCCTCCTATGGTCTATCGGAAGAATGAGAAGCACTGGAACGCTCTAAAGCCGACAACGAGGTGGTAACCGTCCCTCAGCGAACGTTTTAAGCTAGGGAGAGGGGTTCATGGTGATCTGTCAGCGGGGCATCCTGCTGGGATTCAGCTTGAGGAAGTAAGGATGGCGAGCGCTGGTTCAACCGAGTCGCCGCACCGGCTTGACTGAGGAAGTCCAAGACATTGCGGTGCTGAGCCTTTAAGGACGTCACCACCGTCAGCATCTGCGAGACAAACTGACTCCCCCCTTGGACTGGGAGCCAAAACGGGTACGCCGCCAGATCACCGCTGGGCGCAATGCCCGTTGCCCCAAAGGAGCCGCTACGCGAACGGCGGCATTGTTGGTCGGCTCCCCCCCTGGGGTCTGCACAAACGTCCACAGAGCGGGTCAAGTCGGAACGGGCCAAGGTGCCATCCTGGACTCGGTGCCACCAGCGAAATAATCGCCGCTGCCGACGCAGTAATGCTTCGCCAATCTCGCGCGAGACCCCACTGCGTTCCGCCATCGCCGGTAAGTCTCGCTTCAGATGCGCCCAGCACACCTGCCGTCGGCTAGGATTTGGTATAACTCTATCCATGGAGCATTTTGTAGTAGAAAAGCCCCCAACATCCAGCGAGGTTGGGGGCTTTAGGCTTTAGACTTCAAACTCCAAAAACTGACTAGGCAACCACAGGCTCAACCGAGTTGAGGGTCACAACTAGATCGTTGAAGTCGTTGTCGGTCAGGTCTTCAAAGCCCCAGACACTGCCCTGGCGCTGAATGCGTCCGCTGCCCAACACCGCGTCTTCAATGGTGGCGAGGTTGTTCACGCTGCCGTTGATTAGCAGGGCCGGGGCGTAGTAGGTGCCCCCAGCCAAAATCAAATTGGCATCGGTGGCTTGCAGGTTGCCTACAAACAACTCGGCGTCGAGCAGATTGGCTGCCGCCGCCGCTTCATACCCCGCTTCGCCGGGTAACAGGCCGCCCACTCGACCCAGGGCATCGGTCTGGTAGAACTTGAGCACATTGTCGAAGGCGGCTTCGCGCTCAAGGGTGACATTTACCGCGACCTCGCCATCAAACCCAGTGAGATCGATTAGCTCGGCAATAACGGCGCTCCTCGATAGCCCCTCAACCCCCAAACGCGGGTCGAGGGCTAGAGGTGTCTCCAGCGAGATCTGGAGAATCTCGTTGTTGTCGATATCAGGCCCCCGGCCGACGGAGAAGGGGTAGTTGTTGTCATTGGCCACCAGCAGAGTGTTGGCATCGAGCACCAGCAGGTTTTCGATGGTGACAAAGGGGAAATCAAAGGTGGTTGAGCCATCCCCATTTAGATCAGCCGGGTCGCTGAGGTGCAGCAGATCCACCACTTCTGTTTTGCTGACAAAACCCTGGTCATTGACCTGGGAAAAGTCAACTTGGAAAATTTTCTTGAACTCAGCCGCTTCGCCCTGCTTACTGTCACGCTCAATGACGAGAAACTCGTTTGCGTTCACCGGGGTAAAGTCGCCGATCGCATGGCTGGCATTGTCTAGAGCATAGAGACCAACTAGCCCCGTAAAGGCGCTGCTGGCGACGTCAAACTCATAGATCCGCACCGCGCCAGCGGGGTCACCAACTACGGTGCCTTCGAGCATGGGGTAGAGGGTGGCGCGATCAGGGCTAAAGGCCATACCCTCAAACCCGCGTGAGCGGGGCAGGTTAGCGACGGCTTCCCCCGCTAGTACCACCGGGCTATCGGGGGAGTAAACAACGTCTGCCACAATGCGATCGCGCACCAGATCGCCCGTCTCCGGAAAATCGGTAAAGAAGCCATCGGCCCCGATAGAGATCAGCTGCACCAGCTCCGACTCAGGGGTTTGGGGCGTGCCATCGGCATTCAGCGTTAGAAAGTTCTCTTCGTTGCGGTGAGTATAGGGATGCACCTGGAGCCCAGCGGCATGGGCGTCGTCGATGAATGACGTAATTTCCCCGGTCAGTTGGGAGGTGATTTGGGCCACCCCATCGCCATCCCCATCCACCGGGGTATCAATTCCTTCCCGCAGCAAAATGTTGTTCTTCCAGGGGCCAGCGCCCTCGGCATAGAGATCGGCCATGACCTGAAGCATAGTGGCGCTGTCCAAATCGGCGTAGACCGTGGCGGCCGACAGCGGGTTTTCGGCGGCGTCTAGAAAGGCCTGGCTATAGATGGCCGCCAGGTCATTGCCCTGGGCCACGTTGTAGCGAATGTCGTAGGGAAACGAGAAGGCGCTGGCTGGGTTGGCCCCCTCGGTAGCGTCGCCATAAAGCTGCACCAGGGGAATGTCGCCCATGCCCTCGGCATCAAGCCGGGCCTGAATCTCAATTAGGTTTTGCACCTCAAACGACTGAATGAAGATGCGGCTGGGGTCGGTGAAACCCTCGGCAATCAATGTGTCTACCAAAATCTGGCTGGTGTCTAGGTTGATTGGGGTGCCATCTAGAAAAGTGCCCTCCTTAGCCAAAAAGGTGGGGTGCTTAGTTTCGGGGTAGATGCCGATTTTCTGGCCCGTCTCCGCTTCGACGGTTTTCACCAGGTCGATCACCTCCGCCAGGGTAGGAATTTCAAACTGCCCATCAAAGGCGGTATTGTCGGGGCGCACGCCGGGAATCCGCTCTTTGGCCCGCAGGGTCTTGAGCTCGGCCAGGGTAAAGTCTTCGACAAACCAGCCGGAAAATTCAGTGTTGTCGATGATTTTGGTGGTCTGGCGATCGGCAAACTCGGGGCGATCGGCGACGTCGGTGGTGCCAGAGATTTCGTTTTCGTGGCGGGCCACCAGCACCCTATCTTTGGTCACCACCAGGTCTGGCTCGATAAAGTCGGCCCCCTGCTCAATGGCCAGTTCGTAGGCGGCCAGGGTGTGCTCAGGGCGGCTGCCGCTCGCGCCCCGGTGGCCAATCACCAAGGGATCTTGGCCATTTAAGGTGTTGAGGGTGTTGAGATTGGGGGTAGCGATCGGCGCGTCAAGCAGCACGCCGTTGGCGTCGAAGTGCAGCAGGTAGGGGCCAAACTCTTCACCAATCCACAGGTCGCCGTTGGCGTCGATCACAAACGACTCCACATCAAAGTCGGCGCCCGTGAGCAGGCGCTCGGCGGTAGCTTCGTTTTGAATGGCAAAGGGAATCAGGTTGTTGGGGTCGCTGAGCTGCACAAAGCCCTGCACCTCAACACTGCGATCGCCCGCTTCAGTCCCGGCAAAGCTAGGGTCAACCTGATAGATGCGCAGCAGGTAGTCGGCGCTATTGGCCTTGGCTCCAAAGCCGTTGTCAGACAAAAACCAAAACGTCGAACCATCGCCATCGGGGGCAAACTGCACCCCGCTAAAGCCCTGTACCGGCTGGCTATCGAAGGGGCCAGTGCGGCCATTGCCGGTAATGGCCGCACCCGTGCCATCGTCAGTGCCCGAGGCAGGGCCATCGGCAAAGGTGTCGGCGGGCAGCGAGGCAAAACCGGTCAGCTCTACACCCTGAGTTGTATCTAAAGCCATGGCTGTAAGACTCTCCTAAGCGACTCATTTTGATCGGTTCATGCAGGCATCAAAACAACCCGCCAAGCTATCAGCGCAGCAGTTTGTTTTTGTCCTGATTTCCAGACAAGATGATCTCACAAAAGCTTTGAAGCCAGATTAAATCTAGACTGCCTTAGGGTTAACATTGCCTCTCGGTTCACTTAAGGCTAGACAGGCCATCGCCAAAGAGTTAAAAAATAGCTTCGCTGAATAATCCTGAGGAATCGTCGACCGTCAATCTGAAGCTTGAATTTGAAAGTCCTGGGGTTTCTCATTCCAAAATAGGGGAATGGCCGCGATCGCCGCCACCAACTGCACTCCCCCAAACACCATCAAGGTAGGGCCAAACCCCCAGCGCAGGGCTTCACCAAAGACCCAGCTGCCAATGCCAAAGCCAGTAAAGAGGGTGAACACCTTTAGTCCCATGGTTTGCCCTAGGTTGTGGCCGTCGCCCAGGTCGGTGACGATGCCCACAAACAGCGGCTGAGTAAAGTCATAGCCGAGGGAGAGAATCAGGATGGCAGAGGTCGTGGCAATCGGCGGAATTTGAGCAATCATCGCTATCCCCGCTAGCGCCGCCATGGCCAACCCCGGCGCAATCAGCCAGCGCCGCCCCCAGCGGTCGACGGCTTTGCCGATCAGCGGGCTGAAGATCAGTCCTGGAATGCCATATCCCAAAATGGTCAGGCCGATCCGCAGCGCATCCATGTCGTAGCGCTGAACCATGTAAAAGCCCAGCCAGGTGTATACGCCAGAATGATAAATGCCATTCCACAGCACATAGCCGTAGGTGCGAAAGCCGCGAAAGTTGGACAAAATAGATCGGTATCCAGCAAAAATGGTGGCAATGGAGGGGAGTTTGGCCACCTTTTGGTCGTCAAAGAGTGCCCCATATTTGCGGAGTCGCCAGAGCACAATGGCGGCAGCCGTCGCGGTACCCCAAAACAAAAACCGCCAGCCCACAAAGGGTTCTAAAATAGCCCCACCCGCCGACCCACCCGCCATGCCCCCTTCCATGGCTGCAAATACGAGGCCCAGCTTGGCCCCCCGCTGAGCATAGGGAAACAGATCGGCAATTAGAGCAAAGGTTAACGGAATCACCCCGCTGGCCCCCAGGCCGGTGAGCAAGCGCCAGAAGCTCATCTGAGCGGCAGTTTGGGCAGTGGTTGTCAGCGCTGTACAGACAATGAAAATTATCAACGAGAGCCGAATCATGGGCCAGCGGCCAAAGCGATCTGATAAAACACCGTAGAATAGGGCCGCCAAGGCATAGGCCAGCATATAGGCGGGGACGATAAAGCCAATTTCCTGGGCTGACACGGCAAAAATTTCGGCCAGCCGGGGAATCAGCGGCGCAATCATGTAGCCCTGGAGGAAAATCAGACCCGCCGCGATCGCCAGCCACCTAAAGAGCCGGTTGTGCTGCCGCATCCGCAGGGCCGGATCGGCATCCTCCCAGTGGGAAAAATCTGGGCTAGGTGTGGCCATGGTGGTAGTGAATAACTCAAACTGCTTAACGGGGGGATCCTGCCTGGACAAGCCTCAGCCCAGCCTATAAGAGAAGAATTTGCCTAAGGAAAACTACGAATCCCGACCCGGATCGAATATGTCAAGAAAGCTTGACTTTGTAAACTTGAGTGAATACTACCAGCCTGAGCCTATCGACGCAAGGCTAGACCAGCTGATTAAGCAAGGTTCAAATACCAGGGGGAGATTGCGAGCGATACCCTGACCATCTGCCCAGCCGTGCCATCAACCCAGTGGCCCAAGGTAGGGAGCCGGGGGAGAAGAGATTCAGCCGTTTTCCACAGGCTCGATTTTTCTCTGGGTTTCTACTTCGGCGCCAAACGCATTATTGGGAGAGGGGTTCCGCTCTTTTTTAATTCCTTAAATTGCGAAGACAGCAAGTTATCCACAGATATTCTTGCGACTGTGGATAACTTGTGCATGGGCTGCGGGTGCCAGGGGCATTGGCAACATAACAAAGGGTAAATCCCCCTCTGGGGCAGCGGGTTACCGACCTCCAGCGGCGGCAGTGGCGATCCTATCCATCTACCCCATGTCCAGCCGCGAATCGATCAATCGCCAAAAACAGTTCGCCCACCTGGGCCGCTGTGGTAAATGGGTTTAGCAACACCGCCTTGAGCCACCGCTGCCCTCGAAATCCCGGTAGCGAAAGGAACGTCTGGTGCTGCTGCAAAAGATGCTGCTGTAGGTCGGCATTCCACTGGTCGGGCGATCGCCCCGAGGGGCGACCCCGAAAGCACACCAGGTTCATCTCAGGGTCGCTGGCCAGCTCCAGGTAGGGCCGCTGGCGTACCTGGGCCACAAACTCTTGGGTCAGGGTGTAGCTGGCCTCAATCAATTCAGCACAGCCGGCTGTGCCCAGGTGCTGTAGCGTCAGCCACAGCTTGAGCACGTCGGTGTGGCGGGTGCCCTGCACCGACAGTTCTCCGAGGTTGACCCAGTCGGCCTCACTATTCATGTAGGGGGCCGACACTCGAAAGTGGCTGTGCAGCAGGCCCATGTCGCGAAACAGCACCGAGGCACAGGTTTTAGTCACGTATAGCCACTTTTGCGGGTTAAAGGTAACCGAGTCTGCCTGCTCAATGCCGCTCAGCTGGTGGCGATGGGGAGGCGAGAAGGCGATCGCCCCGCCGTAGGCCGCATCCACATGAAACCACAAGTCATAGCGCCGGGCGATGCGGGCAATGTCTGGCAGCGGGTCAATGTTGCCGGTCACGGTGGTGCCTGCCGTGGCCACCACCGCAAAGGGCCGCTGCCCGCGTGCGATCGCCCCTAAAATCTTTTCCTCCAGCGCGGCCACATCCATTTTTGCATTGGCGTGGGTGGGCACCAGCACAGCCCCCTCTAGGCCCAGCCCCAGCCCCATCGCCGCCTTTTGAATCGAGGTGTGGGCCAACTCTGAGGCAAAAATCACCGGCGGCGGGCCACCGGCCAGGCCCTTCTGCAAACAGTCGAGCTTGACGTTGCGCGCCACGGTCAGCGCCTGCAGGTTGGCCAGGCTGCCGCCGCTGGTCAGCAATCCCCCAGATTTTTCGCCCAGGCCAAAGAGTTGCGCCAGGTCGGCCAGCAGCAGCGGCTCTAGCCGCGATAGGGCTGGAGACATCTCCACACTCAGCATGTTGTTGTTGAGCGCCGCCGCTACCCAGTCGCCCACAACCGAAGCCGTGGAAGGCAGCGGATCCATATGGCCCATGTAGCCGGGATGGGCTGGGTTCATCGACTGGGCCATCAATTCACCTAGCAACTTCAGTAGGGGGGCGATCGCCGTCGGCTGCTCAGGAATCCCCTGAAAATAAATATCTTTGACCTCGGGAAGCGGCCCTTGATTGCCTGCTGCGGCCAGATAGTCAAGAATCTGTGCCGCCACCTGCTGAAACACCGCCTCAACGGCAGCTCGATTGCGACCCTGGGGATCGATAAATGCAGTAGCGGGCAAGACCGATGGAGCCAACATACACCTCTAGAGAATCTGGCTTTATTATCTCGCCAATGGGCATCCGCTAGTCGCTACGTCTCAACCCCTAGAAGCTCTCCCCTAGGGGTTATATCAAAATCGGCGCAGACAGTTGTTCTTGAGAGGCCGATGAGAACTCCATCTAACAAATTCTTAAACGTCTCCTACACTAGAGACTCACAACCGGTACGGCAGATTCCCTAGCCTGAATGCAGGCTCAGGAGTGGAAGAGAAGCGCGATCACAGCAGCGCGATCACTGGGGTTTATCCTGCGCCCACCTCTTAAAATTCCTATTATTCTGCCAGAACCCCAAAGCCAGAATCCCAAAACCAGAACATCCTAAACCAAACCAATTTCGCCGCCCAGCATGCAGCTCGTTTGCCAACCCTTCACCGTCCACAAGCGCGTACCGCTCACCATCAGTCGCGGCACCACGGCCCAGTCCACCAACCTCTGGTTCAAACTCAGCGCCGAGGGCATCGAAGGCTGGGGCGAAGCGGCCCCCTTCTCTATTGGCACCCACCGACAGACGTTGCAGATGCTCATGGCAGAGGTGGAGCTGGTGCAGATAGCGATAGAGCCTTACCATCCCCTAGATCGTCAGGCTATCGGGGCGGCGATCGCCGATATATCACTCCACTCCGCCACCCGCGCCGCCCTCAATGTCGCCCTGTGGGACTGGTGCGGCAAAGCCACCGGCCAACCCATCTGGCGGCTGCTGGGGCTAGATTTAGATCGCATTCAGCCCACCTCAGTCACCGTGGGCATTGCATCGCCGGAGGCAGCTCAGCGGCGATCGCAGGATTGGCTACAGCAGACCTCCGCCCGCGCTCTTAAAATCAAACTCGGTAGCCCCCAGGGCATCGAGGCCGACCAAGCCATGTTTCAGGCCGTCTACGACCAAACTCCCGACAGTGTCAGCCTCAGCATCGATGCCAACGGCGGCTGGACGCTGGACGAAGCGAAAATTATGGCAATCTGGCTGGGCGATCGCCGTGTCACTCACCTAGAGCAGCCCCTACCCGTCAGCCAAAATGCCGATTTGGCCAGGCTCAGGCAGCATTCCCCCCTGCCCATTTTTGTAGACGAAAGCTGCTTCACCAGCCAAGATATTCCTCACTTAGCAAATTTTGTCGATGGCATTAACATTAAGCTGATGAAAGCAGGCGGGCTGACCGAAGTGCTGAGCATGATCCACACCGCGCGGGCCTGTGGCCTTCAGGTGATGTTTGGCTGCTATTCCGACAGCAGCCTCGCCAATGGAGCCATGGCACAGCTCTCGCCCCTGGCCGACTACCTCGACCTCGACAGCCACCTCAACCTGCGCGACGACCCCTTCACCGGCCTCAAGCTGATCGACGGACGACTGCTGCCCCCCGCCCACCCTGGACTTGGACTCAACTATGCACCTCAAGCCCGATAGTCGCCTCGTCCTACTCATGCACGAGGGTACCCAGAGCCCCATGGGCAAAACCGGGCTGGCCCTGCTGCGCTTTAGCCAGTCGCCCATCGTCGCGGTGATTGACTACCAGGGAGCAGGCCAGTCTCTGCTGGAGCTAACTGGCATTGACAAGCCCATCCCCGTCGTCGAGTCATTGACCGAGGCTCTCCCCTTTACCCCAGACGTACTGGTGATCGGCATCGCTCCCTCCGGCGGCAAGTTGCCCGACGCCTGGTTTCAAGAGATCGAGCAGGCCGTCAAGGCTGGCCTCAGCATTGTCAACGGCCTCCACACTCCCATGGCCAATCACCCGGCACTCCAGCCCTGGCTTAGAGATTACCAGTGGGTTTGGGATGTACGCCAAGAGCCAGAGGGGCTGAACGTGGGCAGCGGTCAAGCCAGCCAGCTGGCCTGCAAACGTATCTTGACCGTCGGCACCGATATGTCTGTCGGCAAAATGTCCGCCACCTTACAACTGCACCGCGCCTGCCTTCAGCGCGGGCTGCGCTCTAAGGTGATCGCCACCGGGCAGACCAACCTCATGCTAGGCGATGACGGCGTAGCTTTAGATGCCGTGCGAGTCGATTATGCCTCCGGCGCGGTTGAGCAGCAGCTCATGCGCCACGGCCCCCACTACGATTTTGTCTTTGTCGAAGGTCAAGGGTCACTGTTCAATCCCGCCTCGACTGCGACGCTGCCCCTGCTGCGGGGCACCCAGCCTACCCACCTAGTGCTGGTACACCGGGCCGGGCAAACCCACATACAAAACTTTCCCCAGGTCAAAATTCCAGACCTACCCAGCGTAGTGGCGTTTTACGAACAGGTGACAACGGCGGCAGGGGCATTTGCGGCGGCTAAGGTGGTGGCGATCGCCCTCAACACCGGCCACCTCACCGCCGCCGCCGCCGAAGCAGCTATCCAGGCAGTAGAGGTTCAAACAAAGCTTCCCTGCACAGATATCTTCCGTACAGGGGCCAACAAATTATTAGTACCAATCCTGGCTTAGAGGCTCTACTTCTTACGCAAACGGTAGGTAATGCGCCCCTTAGTCAGGTCATAGGGGGTAAGCTCTACTTTGACACGATCACCCGGCAAAATCTTGATATAGTTACGGCGAATTTTTCCAGAAATGTGGGCCAGCACGTTAAACCCATTATCCAAATCAACCCGAAACATTGCGTTCGGCAGCGATTCAGTAATGGTCCCCTCCATCTCAATTAGGTCTTGCTTAGACAAGCTAACGTCTCCTTAATACAAACCAACAAACCAAAACAGGCTGAACTCTAGCATAACCCCAGCGACTATTCCATCACCAGGCGCTTAAGGTCAGCATAAACTGCCTCCAGGGTCTGATTTCCGTCCACAGACACTAGCTGCTGACGACTGCGGTAAAAGTCAATCAGCGGTTCAGTCTGCTGACGATACACCTCAAGGCGAGTCAAGATCACTGACTCCTCATCGTCTTTACGACCTCGCTGTAGTAGGCGGGCCACAATCACCGCGTCTTCCACATCGAGGTTGACCACAAAATCCACAGGCTGCTCAAGCTGATCGAGCAACTTCTGCAAAAATTCCGCCTGGGGCACATTGCGAGGAAAACCGTCTAAAAGCCAGCCCTTTTCAACATCAACCTGACCTAAACGCTCTTGAATCAGGTCAAGAATTAAGTCATCGGGCACCAGTTCCCCAGCGCTCATATACTGGTCAGCTTTCTTACCCAGTCCACTACCTGCCGCCACCGCCGACCGCAAAATGTCCCCCGTCGAAATGTGGGGTACCTCACAATCCTTAGCTAGCAGAGCCGCCTGGGTTCCCTTGCCTGCCCCTGGAGGGCCAAGAAAAATAAGTCGAGTCACTACTGCTTCACCATGCCTTCGTAGCGCTGAGAAATCACGTAGGTTTGAATCTGCTTGGCCGTGTCAATCGCCACACCTACCAAAATCAATAGAGACGTTGCGCCAAAGCCACGAAAGGTTTGAACTCGGGTAAGGCTCTCCACGGCACTGGGGACAACAGCCACCATACCAAGGAAAATCGCCCCCAGAAATGTCAACCGATTCAAAATTCGGGTGATGTATTCAGTGGTCGCCTTCCCGGGGCGTATGCCCGGAACACTCGCTCCCATCTTCTTCAGGTTGCGAGACACATCCTCTGGATTCATTATCAGAGATGAGTAGAAGTAGCTAAAGAAAAGAATCAGAACCAAATAGAGTGAAACGTAGAACCAGGACGTGGGGTTTAAATAGTTGTTCACAAACTGGCTAAACCCAGGATTCGTGACGTATTGAGTCAGCGAAATGGGCAGCACCAGCACCGCCGAGGCAAAGATAATCGGCATAACGCCGCCCTGGTTGAGGCGCAGGGGCAGATAGTTGCTCTGCTCCAGGTATAGCTTACGACCCACCTGGCGACGGGCAGAAATAATGGGGATGCGGCGAGTGCCCTCTTGAACAAAGACGATGCCCACAATCATGGCCAAAAAGGCCAGCATTAGAATGATGACGCCGCCGACTAAGCCGCGATCGCCGCTCTGAGCCAATTCAATGGTTTGCCCCAAAGAACGAGGCAGAGTAGACACAATATTCAAAAAGATCAGCAGCGAAGCGCCATTGCCGATGCCGCGCTCGGTGATCAGCTCACCCACCCACATCACAAACATAGAGCCTGCGGTCAGGGCAATCATCGTCTGGGCGATAAAGAGAGGGCCAGGCACCAGCGCAAACTGGTAGAGCAAAAAGGAGGCCAGCAGAGTACTCTGCAAAATCGCCCACCCCAGAGCCACGTAGCGGGTAATCTGAGAAATTTTGCGCCGCCCAGCTTCCCCTTCATTTTTTTGCAGGTCTTCAAGCTGAGGTAGAGCCGCCGTCAGCAGCTGCATAATAATCGAGGCGTTGATGAAGGGCAAAATACCTAAGGCGAAAATACCCAGGGCCGACAGGCCACCGCCCACAAAGATATCCAGAAAGCCCACAAAGCCCGCCAGAGTCCCCGACTGAATTGACGCAGCAAAGGCCTGGCGATCAATTCCCGGCACCGGAATAAAAATCCCCAGTCTGACCAATACCAACAGACCCAGGGTCACCAGCAAACGACTGCGCAGGCCGGCAGCCTGAGCCATCTGCATGAATGTTTCCTGCGCGCTGGGATTTTTACCCCGACTTACGACCATGCAAAAATACCTCAGCCCTACATTTAGCAATACATTGACGACGATCAGTATCCATAGATTCTATAGATACAACCTCACCCCTAGTTTAAGGGATAGGCGAGTCATCTAGCTATGCAACCAGTTCCCAGGTGCCGCCAGCCTGCTCAATTTTCTCCTTGGCAGACTGGGTAAAGGCCGTAGCTCTAACGGTTAGGGCCACAGTTAGTTCGCCATCGCCCAATACCTTCAGAGGACCGTCGTTGGTGGTCAAAATACCAGCTTCCAACAGAGATTCCAGAGATACCTCAGTACCTGCTGCCAGGACAGAGAGTCCCTTGACATTGATAATGGTGTATTCCTTCTGGTTTACCAGAGGAAAATGCTTAAGCTTGGGAACGCGGCGGTAGAGGGGCATTTGGCCACCCTCAAACCCAGGCCGAGTACCGCTACCCGAACGAGATTTTTGCCCCCGCATGCCGAAGCCGCAGCTTGCGCCTTGGCCCGCAGAAATACCGCGGCCAACGCGGCGACGGCGGCGCTTAGAGCCTGCTTGTGGTTGTGCGTCGTTGATTCTCATGGCTGAGGAAAATAAAAACAGCGTGTCTTGAAAGGTTGAAGGAGATACCGTAATAGAAGATCCCTACTCTAGACAGCGACCGTAGCCTCTGTAGGATGGGCGCTGCCCACCATTGAGGAGAATGCTATCCAGACGGCTCCTAAATTAGGAACTTAAATGTAAAGTTGCTCAACCGGAATGTCCCGCTCGTCGGCTACGTCAGCAAAAGTCCGTAGCGAAGCCAGGGCATCGGCTGCCGCCCGAGCGTTGTTGAGCGGGTTGTTAGAGCCAAGCTGCTTAGCCAAAACGTTGCGAACCCCAGCCAGCTCTAGCACAGTACGCACAGCGCCACCGGCAATTACCCCAGTACCAGGGGCGGCGGGGCGCATGAATACCTTGGCACCGCCGCCAATGCCATTAGACGGATGGGGAATGGAGTAGGAGCGAGTGAGCGGCACATCCACCAAGTGCTTTTTGCCATCGGCCACGCCCTTCTTGACGGCACCGATCACATCGCCGGCCTTGCCGACCCCAACACCGACCTGTCCCTTCTCATTACCGACCACGACAATGGCGCGGAAGCTGAGCTTTTTGCCCCCCTTCACAACTTTAGTAACGCGGCGAATTTGAACGACGCGCTCCTGCCAGTCGGTTTTCTTCTCTTTAGTACGCGCTTCTTTGCGACGGTTTGCCATGCCTTTCCCCAGCCTTATTTACATCAAGCGACAATCGGTGTTTCTAACAGCAGCCCATTACAGGCTTAAACCAGCTTCACGGGCGGCATCAGCTAGGGCCGCCACTCGACCGTGATACAGCTTACCGCCACGGTCAAAGACGACCTGGGTAATACCAGCCTTCAGGGCTCGCTCCGCCACCAACTTACCCACAACCGCCGCCGCTTCCTGAGTAGGTGCCGCCTCGTCCTTTAGGACGTCGGGCTCAACAGTAGAAGCCGCCACGAGGGTGTGGTGGGCAGTATCGTCAATAATCTGGGCATAGATGTGCTGGTTCGAACGGAACACAGCCAGACGAGGCCGCTCAGAGGTGCCAAACACCCGGCGACGAACGCGGGCGTGGCGGCGGCGGGTTAATTCTTTACGACTTGCTTTCATGGCTTATTTCTTCCCTGACTTACCGGCCTTACGTCTGACCTGCTCCCCGGCGTAGCGCACACCTTTGCCCTTGTAGGGTTCAGGGGGGCGACTCGCCCGAATGCTGGCGGCAATGTTGCCTACCAATTCTTTATCGATGCCGCTGATGACAACATTAGTGTTGTTCTCAACTACAAACTCAATGCCTGCGGGAGGCTCAAACACCACGGGATGGCTGTAGCCCAGGCTGAGGTTGAGCGTGCGACCCTGCACCTGGGCACGGTAACCAATACCCTGAATTTCAAGGCGCTTTTGGTAGCCGTTAGAAACCCCCTCAACCATGTTAGCCACCAGGGTGCGGCAAAGGCCGTGACGCTCCCTGGCTAGCCGCGAATCATCCTTGCGATTCACCAGCACGGTGTCGCCATCTTGAACCAATAAAACCCCACTGGGCAGAGTGCGAGATAGCTCGCCCTTGGGCCCTTTGACCTGAATATCCTGACCGTCAATCGTGATTGACACCTTAGCCGGGACTGGGATTGGCCGTTTGCCAATACGTGACATGATGCAAAACTCCTAAATCCTTAGCACTCGATAACGTCCTTGATGATTAGCGGCAAGCCGCCGTCACCCCGCTGTCTTACCAGACATAGCAAAGTACTTCACCACCAATGCCCTGACGACGAGCATCGCGGTCGGTCATGATCCCGCTGGAGGTAGAGACAATGGCAATGCCAATGCCGCCGAGTACCCGAGGCAGCTCCTTTCGGTTGGAGTACACGCGCAGACCAGGCTTACTAACGCGAGTCAGGTTGCGAATGATGGGCTGGCGGGTCTTGCCTTTATATTTGAGAGCGACCACCAGCTGAGGCCGCTCTTCGACAGTAGTCTCAGAGTAGTCAGTGATGAAACCCTCCTCCTTAAGCACCTTGGCAATACTCCGAGTCATCCGGGTGGAGGGGATGCCCACGGTTTGGTGCCGCGCCAGATTCGCATTTCTGATGCGAGTCAACATATCCGCAATTGTGTCGTTAGCAGCCATAGTTCTAGTACGCGTATAAACCTGTGGTGTTAGTTGTCACGGAACGGCATACCCAATTCCTTGAGTAGCGCTCGGCCTTCTTCATCGGTGCTGGCGGTGGTCACAATGGTGATGTCCATACCGCGAACTTGATCGATGGTGTCGTAGTCAATTTCAGGAAAAATGAGCTGCTCGCGCAGACCCAGGGTGTAGTTGCCACGACCGTCAAAGCTTTTGGGGCTGATGCCGCGAAAGTCACGAATTCGGGGCAGGGTCAGGTTGATCAGGCGATTTAGAAAGGCGTACATGCGGTCAGAGCGGAGCGTGACCATGATGCCCACGGGCATGCCTTGACGAATTTTAAAACCCGCAATTGCCTTTTTAGCACGGGTTACCACCGGGCGCTGACCGGTGATGAGAGCCAGTTCGCTCAGAGAAGACTCTAGCGCTTTGGCATTTTGAGAGGCTTCACCCAGACCCCGGTTGACGGTCACTTTAACCACCTTGGGCACTTGATGAATGTTTTCGTACTTAAACTGTTCCATCAGTTTAGGTACAACCGTATCTTTGTATATGGTCTTGAGCTGGTCGGTCATGGGTCGTTTCTACTGCTTTCCTGGGCTTGGTCAGGACTAGATTTTCAGAGTTGGCCGCTGGGCCTAATCAATGATCTCGCCGGTCTTTTTCAACATCCGCACCTTACGACCGTCTTCGGTGAAGGTGTAGGCGACCCGGCTGG
>JBBSKN010000082.1:0-17787 GCA_038256265.1 Phormidesmidales cyanobacterium | reverse complement strand
TTCGTGACAATACTCATTGATGGATTCCTCCGAAAAATATGACCAGATGATTTGAAACTGGCATTTAAAGGTTCGGGGCCAGAGCTAACTCTATAAAGAACCTCAGACCTGGCAGCCTTCCCGATTAATTGTCCGGTATTGTGTAAGCCTTCTTCAAAGCAGCGAAATATTTTGTAATAGTTTCCCTCAGTTTTGCTGAGGCCTGATGGCAACGCCATTCTAAGGACTGAATCAAAGCGACTCAGGCCCACAAAAACCACCAATCAAAGCTCCGAATGAGCTTTGATTTAACATTTCGTTACTAACAAAGCTGGCGGGAATTTTCAAGACAAACCCTAGCCGCCGCTGCTCAACCTAAAACTAAAGCACTGGCCGCAATATTGAAGGATTGATCTAGGGCAGTCCTTCAATATTGCAGTGGTGATTTAGGCGCGACGGTAGGGTAGGCCCTGCTCACCAAAGTAGCGCAGGTACTCGGCGGACCCGAGCATGGCTTCAGCGACGGCCATGGTTCCACTCTTGAGGGCGATCGCCTGGTAGTCAGCTAGCTCAGCCTCCAGGTTGCGGCCCAGCAGCTGGCGACCCATGATGGCCACCAGCTTAGCGGTCGGGTAAACCGCTATAAACCGCGCCTGGTAAGCGGGAGACTGCACCAGCTGGCGAATGAACTCACGCAAGGTGATGCGATCGCACCTCACCGCCGCCTCAGCCTCAGCCAGTCGCCACGCCGTCGGAATTTCTCCCTCCGGCAGCACCATCACCTGCCGATAAGTGGCAGTCAGCACCTCACTGACCTGCTCAGAGCTAGCGCCGGGCTGTAGACGATAGAACCGAGTGGTGGGTGCGGCCAAAACTGCCTCAGCTGTCACCGAGGACCGCCCCACGGTAGCCGCCAGCTCCGCCGAAGCGGCAGCCTGACTAGCGACAGCATCCGCTACCAGCGGTAGATCGGCCACATCCACGGTGGCCTTGGCGCTGACAAAGCTAGGCACGATCAGGTCGCGGTTTTGCTTGGTCAGGCGGTTGTAGAGCTTCTCGGTGTTAGGGAAGTTCGCTGCTGGCAGGGTGGGATAGCGACGATAGGGCACCGTATCTTCCCCAAAGTTCTCATTGTACTCAGGGGTGTTGAGCATGGATTGAATGAACCCGCGAATCCCTTCGCTGGCCAACACCTGGTTGTACTTGCGGATCTCCGCCTGGTCCTGGGGGGCGCGGCCCAGGAAGTGTTTGGTGCCAAACTCAATCACCTGAGTGTTGGGGTACGGCGCGTAAAACTCCTTGATATAGAGAGTCGACGTGCCTAGCCCTTCGATAAACTCCTTCAGGTTGATTTCGCCATTGCCCAGCTTGCTCTCTAGGGCGGTAAACTCGCTCCTGACAATGTAGGGGGCGATATCGCGCTCAAAGATCTGCCGGTAGGACGCGGCGGTCACCTGTCTGAGGTTGGGCTTATCGGCCAGGGAGGTGAGTTTAAACACCTTGGTCTGCTGTCGCTGGCGGTTGACCCCCTGGTTGAGGCGACGCTGCACATCGAGAATGGCTCGATCTTCGGTGACGGTACCCAGTTCCACAAAGCGAGGAACACTGGTGTCGGCCACAGGCACCATGCCTTTCTCTGCCAGGGAACCGGCTCGCATGCTGCGCGAGGCCAGGCCCTTGGGGGTCAGGTAGCGCTCGTAGGGCACAGTGTCTTCCCCAAAGGCTTCGGCGTACTCCTGGCTGTCGATAATGGCATCGACCAGGGCATAGAAGCCTTTCTTGGCGGAGATATCGAAGTAGGCATTGGTCTCTTTGCGACCGTAGGTGGGGCGACCCAGCAGCCGGCGGTGAATGTATTCCACCGCCTTCATCACGTATAGCGAGGTCCAGTAGGTCTTGCGGAAGGCTTCGGACTTGGCGATCGCCCGAATGAATTCCTTCATCGTGATCTCGCCATTCTCTAGCTTGATCTCGGCTACCTTAGAACGCTGGCCCGAGTACACCTCGCGGCCAAACACCTGGCGGTAGGCAGCGCTAATCACCGTCTGGGTCGAGCTTTCAGAGTAGCGAACGCTGGCCTGGGTGTTGCCCGTTCTAGGAATCTGGTCGAGCTTGAACACCTTGGCCCCCAGGGAACCCGGATTCTCGGGCCGGGCGGCGGGGTTGCTGAGCTGGTTGTTGATACCAGGCCCCCGGTGGATCAAAATCCGACGAGTGTCTTTGTTGAAGAACGCCGGAGTCGCACTGACGTTGCGGGTCTCCTTAGGGAAGATGGCCCCAAATTGGATCTCCAGCGGATCGTTGCCCGAGCCGTAGGGGTGCTGATCGGGCAGAGGCTGCTCGTAGGAAGCAAACAGAGTAATAAACTGCGGCTTCTTGCGGAAGGGGGCGCTGTAGTTAAACAGGTCAAACTGAGGCCCCCAGTTGCGGCATTCCTGGGCTTCTTGGCCCAAGCCGCGCAGGTAGGGCACGGTTTCTTCGCCAAAGTAGTCGCCGTATTCTTTAGAGTCGACCAGGGCATCGACTAGGGCCGCTAGGCCACCACTAGACACGATCGCAAAGTAGTGGCGCACTTCTTCGCGGGAGCTGGGGGCACGGCCTAAAATGTGGCGGAAGGCCAGCTCTAGGGCGCGACTGTTGATGTAGGGGTCAAAGAAGTTTTTGCGGTATAGGGGCGACTTAGCCAGGCGACGCACAAACCCCTTCATGGAGATTTCGCCGTTCTTCACCTTTGACTCTAGGTCAGAAACCGAGAGCGAGTAGGCCCGAGTGATGTCGCGCTCAAAGAGTTGACGGTAGGCGGCTTTCACCGCTTCGTTCTTCTCTGTGGCCGACAGGCCCGGCTTCATGGCGTACTTAGGCCGTCGCTCAGCGGCGTTGTAGTAAATCTGAGGTAGCTCTAGACCTTGCAGATCGCCAGAAGGACGCTGGCGCAGCTTGTTAGAGGGCGTCGGCGCTTTAAACTCGCTCAACAGTACGCCAAAGTACTGGTCTACGATGCCCTGGGCATCGGCATCGCCGTTGAAATAGCGCAGCGATGCCGCCCTCATGGTTTGTATAGCCACGATGGTGGCCGCCGAAGAGCAGGCATTCTCAATGATTTCGCGCAGGCCGCGCACGTTCACCGAGATGATATTGGGGTCGCCCGCCACGATGGCGTAGGTAACGTAGCGCAGGAACCAGCTCATGTCGCGCAGCGACTTGGTCATGTTGCCGGGGCCGTAGCGCGACACGCTGATCGGGCGAAACCCAGGGGGCACAGGGCCAGAGGGGGTAGAGCTAAACAGGTTTTTAAACAGGCCACCACCACTCTCAATGAAGGTCGAGGTGCCCAGTCGAGACGCCTCTGATTCATCTAGAACGATGCCTGCCCGAGTTTTCTCGACGGGCGACTCGTTGGCGACCCGTTCCAGGTAGGCCAAAGGAGACCCCCCGGTAAAGATGCGGTTGGCCGCCTGGGAGACAATTAGTTCAGAATAGCGGGTCAGCAGCTCAGCAATCTGCACTCGCTTGAGACCAGAGTTAAAAAAGCCTGATAGCTCATCTAACTCACCCCGGCCCATGTAGCGGTCTTGCTGCTCGGCCTGGGAAATCGTGGCCACCGGCAGAGTTTGGTAGAGCTGGGGCCGCGCTGGTGCACTTCCACCACTTGCTTTAACACTCATGCGTTTTCAAAGGCTCCCTATGCGGACAATGACGGCATCAAAAAAGAATCTATCAATCGGTTAGCAGGCGCAGAACCCTGCATGTGTCAGGGGTGTCCATCAAGAACGCTTCCTGAACTAGTGCAAAACCACTGAACCCAACTGAAGGTAAAGCGTTATTAACCTCACCTGCCACCTGCCCAAGCCGGGCACCGAATGCGGTATCTATGGATGGCGGGCTGTTCGCTGACCTGGGATTAGATTAAACCGTTTCAGGACAGCAACACAGATTATTAAAAACTGTGTAACATCCGATGGGTTAAATGCCTGTGGTCATCATAGGGGATGGTCACTACACCCCTGAGAAGGCGGATAAGTTTTGTAACGTTTCGTGATAAAGCCGAGCGCCTGAGGGGCCGAAAGGCCCTGCTGGATTGGGGTTTGATCTGCCGATAGACTGTAACGCCAGGCCTGGTTTGAGCTAAAGGATGGCTATTGCTAGTCACGGTGTCGGCGAGGCGTTAGGCGACTTCTGGACAACAGTTCCCCAATGGTGGGCAGTGCCCACCCTACATCGGCTGGCCATGGTGTCGGAAAGTGGCCGGGCTAAATTCTTTCTTTGACTCTTTAGATTTTGATTTCTACATAGACCTATGGACGACTCGACGAAAACCCAGGCGGTCAGCGATGCAGTGGCTAGCCTCTACAACACCTATCCGTTTCCCCCGGAGCCGTTTCTCGATGAGGCACCACCGGGCTACAACTGGCGCTGGTACTGGCCCACGGTACATAGCTTCTGCGCTGGGACGGTTTCAGCCAGCGGATCGGTGCGGGTGCTCGATGCGGGCTGCGGCACGGGGGTTAGCACCGAATATATTAGTCACCTGAACCCTGAGGCTGAGGTACTGGGGATCGATCTGAGCGAGCGGGCGATCGCCACCGCCACTGAGCGCTGCAGCCGCTCTGGGGCCACCAACGTCCAGTTTCGCCAGCTCAGTATTTATGATGTCGACCAGATCAAGGGCGAGTTTGACTGGATCAACTGCGTCGGCGTCATTCACCACATGCCCGACCCCCTGCGAGGGCTGCGGGCGCTGGCTACTAAGCTGGCCCCCGGCGGCTTGATTCATTTATTTGTCTATGCCGCCATGGGTCGCTGGGAAATTTCGCTGATGCAGCGGGCGATCGCCCTCGTCCAGGGCAGTCAGCGGGGCGACTACCGCGACGGGGTGCAGGTGGGGCGGCAAATCTTCGCCAGCCTGCCCGAGGGCAACCGGCTCAAGCAGCGAGAGCGCGATCGCTGGGCGATGGAAAACCACCGCGACGAATGCTTCGCCGACATGTACGTCCACCCCCAAGAAGTTGACTACACCCTAGACAGCCTGTTTGAGCTAATTGATGCCTCAGGTCTGGAGTTTGTGGGTTTCTCCAACCCCCAGGTGTGGCAGCTGGATCGCCTGTTAGAGAATGACCCGGCCCTGCTTGAGCGGGCCAAGCAGCTCTCTGAAAAAGACCAGTATCGACTGGTGGAACTGCTCGACCCCGAGATCACCCACTTTGAATGGTTCCTGGCTCGTCCCCCCTATGCCCCCGTGACCTGGGAACAGAATGCCGATCTGCTGGCCGCTATCCCCACCCGAAATCCCTGCATGGAAGGCTGGCCCAGCCAGAGCATTTTTGACCACAACTACCAAATCATTGCTCTAGAGGCGAAAGAGTTTGAGGTGTTGCAGGGGTGCGATCGCAATAACAATCTAGATGTAGGTCAGGTGCCAATCACCGTTGCTGAGCTAATTTCCCAAACCGGAGTTAACCTAGACACCCTGCGCCAGCTGCACCAGCGGCAGCTGATCCTGTTGCGATCGCCACAGCAAGATCAACAGACTTAGGGAGAAGATGGCGAATTTACTTTTTGGAAATGTCTATTAAGTATTATTGCTGTGATATGATCTTCCACGGCCTGTTAGCGCAGGCAAAACCCTCTACGGCTAAGGATTAGGCGCTTTCGTGGCCCCATTGCCCTCCGAACACACTGACCCTGCTGCCCAAATTGGGGCAGAGGTAGACCCCGGCCAAATCGATGGTCAAGATCTTCCCCCGGCATCGGTGACCGCTATGGAAGAGTACTATCAGCTTCAGCAAAATCTGCTGATGACTACCCTGGCCTTCGCTGGCGTAATTTTCTTCAGCACCTGGATAGCCTACTCTCTCCCAATTGCTCTCAATTATTTAATAGGAGCGTGCGGCGGTGTGGTTTACTTGAGGATGTTGGCAAAAAGCGTAGCCAGCATCGGGCGCGGAAGCGCCAAGCTTGGCAGCGGTCGATTGGCCCTTGTGGTCGGTTTGGTGCTAGTGGCTACTCAGTGGCAGCAGCTTCAGGTCGTACCTGTTTTTCTTGGGTTTTTGACCTATAAGGGGGCGTTGATTGCTTACACCCTCTGGACTGCGGTGCTGACGAAATCAACCCCTGAGTCTTCCCAGGCATCTGGGTAGCCTTAGATTTTTTGATTTTTCAGCATAGCATGCTTTTTCCTGGCAAGTCTTGAGGAAAGTCGATTTAAGAGATGGCGCTCACTATGTTAACGATTCATCCCTTAGTTCTGGCAAAGCTGGAAGTTGGCGAGCATTTGTACTGGCAGATCGGTGGCCTTAAGCTGCATGGCCAGGTGTTTCTGACCTCTTGGTTTGTCATCGGTGCTCTGCTACTGGTGTCGTTTTTAGCGACTCGCAACATTCAGAGGGTGCCTTCTGGCCTCCAGAACTTTATGGAGTATGCCCTGGAGTTCATCCGCGACCTGGCCAAAAATCAGATTGGTGAAAAAGAGTACCGACCCTGGGTTCCCTTTGTTGGCACCCTGTTTCTGTTCATCTTTGTCTCTAACTGGTCTGGGGCATTGATTCCGTGGAAGCTGATTCACCTGCCGTCGGGTGAACTGGCTGCCCCCACAAACGACATCAATACCACCGTGGCGCTGGCCCTGCTGACCTCTCTGGCCTACTTCTACGCCGGATTTAGCAAGCGCGGGTTGGGGTACTTTGCCAAGTACATCGAACCCACCCCAATCTTGCTCCCCATCAACATTCTGGAAGATTTCACCAAGCCTCTCTCCCTAAGTTTCCGTCTGTTTGGAAACATCCTGGCCGATGAGTTGGTGGTCGCTGTGCTGGTTTTGCTGGTGCCTCTCTTCGTACCGCTGCCGGTTATGGTCTTGGGTTTGTTTACCAGTGCTATTCAGGCGCTGATCTTTGCAACCCTAGCTGCGGCCTACATCGGCGAGGCCATTGAGGGCCATGGTGGCGAAGAGCATGGATGACCCCGAAGTGGTTTTCTCTTAGGGGCATTCAGTTTGTATTGGCTGGTAGGGCAGGTGCTGCCAGCCGACGTGGTTCTAGAGCCACATCCACAAGAAACGCTGATCGCGCGTTGTCTACGACCTGACTAACGAGTTGTTGATTGTCCAAATCGAGGTAAAGACATGGATCCTATTGTTGCAAGCGCTTCCGTAATTGCAGCCGCTCTGGCCGTTGGCCTAGCAGCTATCGGCCCTGGCATTGGTCAAGGTAATGCAGCGGGTCAAGCGGTAGAAGGTATTGCCCGCCAGCCCGAGGCTGAAGGCAAGATTCGCGGCACCCTGCTGCTCAGCTTGGCATTCATGGAAGCACTGACCATCTACGGTCTGGTGGTGGCCCTGGTGCTGCTGTTCGCCAACCCCTTCGCGTAGATCAACTGGGCTAGGGGAAGGCTTAGCGCCTTTCCCTAGCTGTCGCAAGCTTTTGAATTTAACTTTGTAATGCTGGCCCTGGGCCGACTTAAAGGGCATACCCACCATGACAAATTTTGTTTGGCTATTGGCGGTTGAAGCCGCTGAGGCAGTTGAAGAAGGCGGCGGTCTCTTTGACCTCAACGCTACCCTGCCGCTGATGGCAGTGCAGTTTGTGCTGTTGGCAGTGGCGCTTAACGCTCTGTTTTACAAACCCCTGGGCAAAGTTTTAGATGAGCGTGATGGCTACATTAGCTCCAATCAAGTTGATGCGGCAGAACGCTTGGCCAAGGCTGAGAAGATTGCCAAGCAGTATCAGCAGGAGCTAGCCGAAACGCGTCGCCAGGCCCAAACAGTGATTGCCGAGGCCCAGGAAGAAGCACAAAAAATCGCAGCTCAAACCGTTGCCGCTGCCCAGCAAGAGGCTCAGGCTCAGCGAGAACAGGTACAGCGGGAGCTAGATGAGCAAAAAAATCAGGCCATGGCTACCCTAGAGCAGCAGGTAGATGGTCTGAGTCAGCAAATTTTAGACAAGCTGCTGGGCGCTTTGGCGGTCTAGGCTATCGGTGGTGAGATGAATGGCGGTTTACCCTCAGAGCTGCCCGCGTCGTTGACGGAAAGTAGGGATATGACTATTGGTTGGTTACTAGCGGTGGAAGAAGGTGGAGTTGGTCTGGATTTCAATATCCTAGAGACTAACCTGATCAATTTGATCATTATTATTGGCGTGCTGTATTACTTCGGCGGCAAGTTTTTAGGGAAGACTCTATCGACTCGCCAGTCGGAAATTAAAACAGCGATCACCGAGGCTGAGCAGCGTAAGAAAAAGGCCGCTGCCGCTTTGGCAGAGCAGCAGCAAAAGCTGGCTCAAGCCCAGGAAGAAGCTAAAAAGATTTTGGCCGATGCTCACACCACGGCAGAGCGGGCCCGCGAGTCTATTTTGGCTCAGTCTCAGACTGACGTAGATCGCCTGCGGGCCAGTGCGGCCCAAGACCTCAGCTCCCAGGAGGCTCGGGTAATGCGAGAGCTACAACAGCGGATTGCGGCCCTGGCCATTGAGCGCAGTGAAGCAGCTCTACCCGGTCAGCTCAACGACGACCTGCAGCGGCGTCTGGTTGACTCCAGCATTGCCCTGCTCAAAGGAGAATAGCCATGAACGACACAACAGTAAGTTCCGAAATTGCTGGCCCCTACGCCAAAGCGCTGATGTCTGTGGCTGAGGATAACAACGCTGCCGACCAGGTCGGTGTTGAAGCGGCAGACCTCCTGGAAGTACTGGCCAGTTCTGAAGAGCTAACGGGGTTTTTGGTAAGCCCGCTGATGTCGCCCGACGCCAAAAAAGGTGTGCTGCGGCAAATTGCCGAAGGCAAGGTGAGCGATTTCTTGCTGAGCTTTTTGCTGCTGCTGGTTGACCAGGGCCGGGTAGCGTTTTTGCAGCCAATTCTTTGGCAGTATCAGGCTCTGCTGCGCGATCGCAACAACACGGTCTTAGCCGATGTCGTCTCTGCGGTTGAGCTGTCTGAGGATCAGCAAAACGCCATCCGTGATCGCGTGAAGACCATGACCGAGGCCAACAATGTAGAGCTATCGGTACAGGTCGATCCCGCTCTGATTGGGGGACTGGTGATTAAGGTTGGCTCTCAGGTAATTGACGCCAGTTTGCGGGGGCAGCTGCGCCGCATTGGCATGCAGCTAGCGACGACCGCCCAATAGCGCCAACCGGTAGCGCCAACCAGTAGCGCAAGCTTGCCCCGGCCGGGGCAGTTTCTCTAACGTCTCGTGTTTATGTAGGTTTATCCAGAGCAAGTCCTATGGTTAGTATCAGACCTGACGAAATTAGCAGCATTATTAAGCAGCAGATCGAGCAGTATAACCAGGAGGTCAAGGTCTCCAACGTGGGTACTGTGCTGCAGGTGGGCGACGGTATCGCCCGCATCTACGGCCTCGAAAACGCCATGTCGGGCGAACTGCTCGAGTTTGAAGACGGCACCGTGGGCATCGCCCTCAACCTGGAAGAAGACAACGTCGGCGCGGTGCTGATGGGCGACGGCATCAATATCCGCGAGGGTAGTGCTGTTACCGCCACCGGCAAGATTGCGTCGGTTCCCGTCGGTGAGGCCATGCTGGGCCGCGTGGTAGACGCTTTGGGTCGCCCTATGGACGGCAAGGGCGATGTGCAAACCGACGAAACCCGCCTGATTGAGTCTCCCGCTCCCGGCATCATTGCCCGGAAGTCGGTATATGAGCCGATGCAGACCGGCATCACCGCCATCGACGCCATGATTCCCATCGGGCGGGGCCAGCGTGAGCTGATCATCGGTGACCGTCAGACCGGCAAGACCGCGATCGCCATCGACACCATCCTCAACCAAAAGTCTGAGGACGTGGTCTGCGTCTACGTGGCGATCGGTCAGAAGGCCTCTTCTGTGGCTCAGATTGTGGATGTGCTGCGCGATCGCGGTGCCCTCGACTACACCATTGTGGTCATCGCCAGCGCCAACGACCCGGCGCCGCTTCAGTATCTGGCCCCCTACACTGGCGCTAGCCTGGCCGAGTACTTCATGTACAAGGGCAAAGCGACTCTGATCATCTACGATGACCTCACCAAGCATGCTCAAGCCTACCGCCAGATGTCGCTGCTGCTGCGTCGCCCGCCCGGGCGTGAGGCCTACCCCGGCGACGTGTTTTACCTGCACTCTCGCTTGCTAGAGCGGGCCGCCAAACTCAGCCCCGAGCTGGGCGAAGGCAGCATGACCGCCCTGCCGATTATTGAAACCCAGGCCGGTGACGTGTCGGCCTACATCCCCACCAACGTGATTTCCATCACCGACGGTCAGATTTTCCTGTCCTCTGACCTGTTTAACTCGGGTTTGCGCCCCGCCATCAACGCCGGTATTTCGGTGTCTCGAGTTGGGTCTGCGGCTCAGATTAAAGCCATGAAGCAAGTGGCCGGTAAGGTGAAGCTGGAGCTGGCTCAGTTCGACGAACTGCAAGCGTTTTCTCAGTTTGCCTCTGACTTAGACGCCGCCACCCAAAAGCAGCTGGCCCGCGGTCAGCGCCTGTGCGAATTGCTGAAGCAGCCCCAGTACTCACCTCTGCCGGTGGAAGAGCAGGTGGCCATTATCTACGCTGGCATTAATGGCTATATGGACGAGGTACCCGTTGAGCAAGTGACAGCCTTCTCTAAGGCACTGCGTGACTACATCCGTAACAACAAGCCCAAGTTTGCGGAACTGATTCGCAGCGAGAAGAAGCTCGGTGACGAAAGCGAAACTATCCTCAAGGAAAGTATCGCTGAAGCCAAGCAGGCCTTTATGGCGGCAGTCTAATCTCCTGTTCTAGCCGGGAGGCTGCACCAGGCAGCCTCCCGGCTCCCGACGACCCCTTAGGGATCCACTATGCCTAACCTAAAAGCGATTCGAGACCGCATTAAGTCTGTAAAGAACACCCGCAAGATCACCGAGGCCATGCGTCTGGTGGCCGCAGCTAAGGTGCGTCGCGCCCAGGAGCAGGTGATTGCCACTCGCCCCTTCGCCGACCGCCTGGCCCAGGTACTCTACGGGCTGCAGAGCCGCCTCAGATTTGAGGAGGCCGACCTGCCGCTGCTAAAACAGCGCGAGGTGAAAACCGTAGCGCTGCTGGTGATCTCCGGTGATCGCGGCCTCTGCGGGGGCTACAACAACAACGTCATTCGTCGAGCCGAGATCCGCTCCCAAGAACTGGTGGCCGAGGGAGTAGACTACCGCTTCATTCTGGTCGGACGCAAGGCAATCCAGTATTTTAAGCGCCGCGAACAGCCCATTGAAGCCAGCTTTACCGGCATGGAGCAAATCCCTACCGCTGACGAAGCCTCTACCATTGCCGACGAGCTACTCTCGCTGTTTTTATCCGACGAAGTTGATCGGGTTGAGCTGGTCTACACCCGCTTTGTGTCTCTAGTCAGCTCTCGTCCGGTAATTCAGACGCTTCTGCCCCTCGACCCCCAGGGTCTAGAGGTACCCGACGACGAAATTTTCCGACTCACCACTAAGGGCGGTGTATTCCAGGTTGAGCGAGAGAAAATGGCTGGGCCAGCTCCCGCAGAGTTTCCCCAAGACATGATCTTTGAGCAAGACCCGGTGCAGATTTTAGATGCGCTGCTGCCTCTGTATCTAAACAACCAAATCTTGCGGGCGCTGCAGGAGTCAGCGGCTAGCGAACTGGCAGCCCGTATGACCGCTATGAATAACGCCAGCGACAACGCTAAAGAGTTAGCTAAGACCCTCAACCTGACCTACAACAAAGCTCGTCAGGCTGCTATCACCCAGGAGATTCTTGAAGTGGTGGCAGGGGCGAACTCCCTGTAAGGCTGGAATAACCTACATTTACATTCAAAAGCCCGTCACAGCTGTGGCGGGCTTTTTTGTCGGGCTTTTTTGTAGAAAACGGTCTAACCGTGGCGCTTTTGGTGCCAGGCCCAGGCGTGGGTGAGAATCGTCTCGATGTCGGCGTATTGGGGGTTCCAGCCGAGGATGTTGCGGGCGCGATCGCTCCCCCCCACCAGAGCTGGTGGATCCCCTGGTCGACGGTCTTCCTCAATGATGGGAATGCTCTTTCCAGTCACCCGTACCGCCGTATCAATCACCTCGCGCACGGAGAAACCAAGGCCGTTACCCAGGTTAAACACCGCACTTTCACCTCCCTTCAGCAGGTACTCTAGGCCGAGAATATGGGCATCGGCTAGGTCGCACACGTGGATGTAGTCGCGCACGCAGGTGCCGTCGGGAGTGGGGTAGTCGGTGCCGAAGACGCTGATCGACTCGCGCTTGCCCAGGGCCGTTTGCAGCACCAGGGGAATCAGGTGGGTTTCGGGGTTGTGGTCTTCGCCTAGCAGCCCGTTAGGGTGGGCACCGGCCGCGTTAAAGTAGCGAAACCGCACCGATCTAAAGTCGTAGGCTTTGTCGTAGTCGGCCAAAATCCGCTCCACCATGAGCTTGGTTGCCCCGTAGGGATTGATCGGGTTTTGGGGGTGGGTCTCGGTAATCGGCATTTCCTCGGGTACGCCGTAGGTGGCACAGGTAGACGAGAAGACGAAATTCTTGATGCCGGCCGCCACCATGGCATCGAGCAGCGATAGGGTGCCGACCACATTGTTTTCGTAGTATTTGGCAGGGTCGCTCACCGACTCACCCACGTAGGCGTAGGCCGAGAAGTGCATGACGGCGCTGATGTCGTAACGGCTAAAAATATCTTTAAGCAGACCTTTATCGAGGGTGCTGCCCTCAATGAGTTCGACCTTGAGCACCTGCTCAACTAAGTCTCGGTGGCCGTAGACCAAATTATCTAAGATCACCACCCGGTAGCCAGCATCCTGAAGCGCCAGCACGGCGTGGCTACCGATATAACCTGCCCCACCGGTCACCAGAATTGTTTTCGTGTCAGTTGTCATAGGAATTTTCTCTGATTTTCTGAAATAAACCTCATCCAAGTCCAGAGGTGGAGTTCTATCGGTGGAAAAACTACAGACTCCGCGCTGGACTGGGTATGGTAGCTAGCGCTGAAACCCTAGGAGTATTCCATCTAAATGAACGTCTCCTTAGAGGTTGCAGAACCGGCCCGTTGAGCCTATTGCCGCCTAACTCTGGATCAGTATTTAGCTGGAGCACTCTAAGTCTCTGGAGCACTCTGAGTTTAAGTAAGTCTGGGTAGTTAATAAACGCTATCCAAGCCCAGACGTAGATTGGTGCCTAAGAGAAAACTACAGAGCTTGAGCTGGGCTTGGCATAGATATTGAACTAATTAACAGTTTACGTTCTGGCGGCCTGCCCGGCTGCTTCTGAGCAGGTCGGGTCATTAACTTTTCATCTTTGGCGTTGATGACCTCATGGAAATGCGCTCATAAGCGGCGGGAAATACGATCTCCTTTAAGCAATCCTTAATCGAAATTTACCGCTGGCTTATTGCTCCCATGAAGTTTGCCTGTGAGTAATAGCCGAAGATAACTCCGTAGCAATAGCTACACTACTCCAACCCCCAAGTGTTATCTATGGCTGACTTCACGCTCCAACTCTTACACGCTGCCGATCAAGAGGGCAATATCTCTGCCCTGGACGACGCTCCTCGCTTCTCAGCGATTTTAAATGCCCTTAAAAATCAAGATATCGATGGTGACGGGGTGGCTGGCTTTGCCAACACCCTGATTTTGTCCTCTGGGGATGCGTACATCCCCGGCGTATTTTTCAATGCCAGCACCCCAGCCTTTGGCGGAGCGGGGCGCGGCGATATTCTAATTCAAAATGCCCTGGGCTTTGAGGCGATCGCCTTTGGCAACCACGAGTTTGACCAGGGCACGACCCTAGTGCGCGATCTGATCGCTGGGGATGACACTTTTGCAGGCACGGCCTTTCCATACCTGAGCAGCAACCTTGACTTCAGCACCGACGCCAACCTGGCCGACCTGGTGGTACCCGATGCCGAGGCTCCGGTGGCCAACAGTATTGCTGCTTCTACGGTGATCGAGGTCAACGGCGAGAAAATTGGCGTTGTTGGGGCCACCACCCCAACTATTAATAATGTCAACGTGCGCATCTCTAACCCTGGGAATGTGACGGTGCTGCCCCAGCCCTTTGACGGCAACCCGACGCCAGAACAGCTCGACGCCCTGGCGGCAGAAATTCAGGCCGATGTCGATGCCCTGCTGGCCGCTAACCCCGACATCAATAAGGTGGTGCTGCTGGCTCACATGCAGCAGCTGGTCATTGAGCAAGAGCTGGCCCAGCGGCTGTCTCACGTAGATATTATTGTGGCCGGTGGCTCTAACACCCGCCTGTTCGACGAGAACGATCGCCCCCGCGATGGCGACACGGTGCAGGGCCCCTACCCGATTATTCAAACCGACGCCGACGGCAACCCCGTGGCGGTGGTCAACACCGACGGCAACTACAAGTATGTGGGCCGCCTGGTGATTGGGTTTGATGAAGCCGGTGTGCTGCTGCCAGAGACCTACGATGCTGCGGTCAGCGGTGCCTTTGCCACCGATGACCTGGGCGTTGCCGCCGTGGGCGGTGAAGGGCTGGCTGACCCTGCGATCGTGGCCATTACCGATGCTCTGCGAGAGATCATCATTGCCACTGAGAGCAATGTGTTTGGCGTGAGCGATGTCTTTTTAGACGGTCGCCGGGGCGCAGTGCGCACTGAGGAAACTAACCTGGGCAACCTGACCGCCGACGCTAACCTGGCGGCGGCTAGAGAGGTTGACCCGACCACGGTGATTTCTCTCAAAAACGGCGGCGGCATTCGCAACCCCATTGGGCAAATTATCGTACCCGCCGGGGGTACTGGCGATGCTGAACTGCTACCCAATGAGGAGATTCCTGGGGTGAAGCCTGAGGGCGGTATTTCTCAAACCGACATTGAAAACACCCTGCAATTTAACAACGATCTCTCACTGATCACCGTTACCGCCGAGGAGTTACTGGCGCTGGTGGAAAGTGGGGTTGCGGGGATTGCTGTAGACGACAGCACCAGTCCTGGAGCATTTCCTCAGATTAGCGGGTTTGCCTTTAGCTTTGATGCCACCGCCGAGCCGGGCAGCCGAGTTCAATCGCTTGCGATTGAAGACGCCGAGGGCAACGATATCGATGTGGTGGTGCAAAATGGTGCGATTGTGGGTGACTCCAGCCGCACCTTCCGCATGGTGACCCTGAGCTTTTTGGCCGACGGTGGCGACGGCTACCCCTTCCCTGCCGGGGAAGCCGCCAACCGGGTCGACCTGGTGGATGAAACCGCCACTCTCACCGGCAGCGCCACCTTTGCGGCTGACTTCTCTGAGCAAGATGCGCTGGCAGAATTTTTGCTGGCTAACTTCGGCAGCGCAGAAACCCCCTTTGGAGCTGAGGAAGTCGAACGCGAGCTCGATACCCGGATTCAAAACCTGGCCTTCCGCAGTGACGGCGTGATTGACACAGCTGGCCCCGTTGATCCCACTCCTGTAGACCCCACCCCTGTGGCTCCGTCGCTGCTGGTTCCCCTGGGCACCTACGAGACTGGAGTGTTTGATGAGAGCGCTGCTGAAATCGTGGTCTACGACCCGAAAACCCAGCGGCTGTTTGTGGTCAATGCCCAGGTTCCTACGGTGGAAGTGCTGGATATTAGCGACCCGAGCAACCCTACCAAGCTGTTTGACATTGACCCTTCGACCTACGGGGCGGGGGCGAACAGCGTGGCGATCGCCAACGGCATTGTCGCTGTCGCCATTGAAAGCGAAGTCAAAACTGACCCCGGCAGCGTGGTGTTCTTTGACATCGACGGCAATTTCTTGAATGCCGTCACCGTCGGCGCTCTGCCCGACATGCTGACCTTTACCCCCGACGGTACTAAAGTGCTGGTGGCCAACGAGGGGGAACCCAACGCCGCTTACAGCATTGACCCCGAAGGCTCAATCAGCATCATCGACCTGTCTGGAGGCGTGGCTAACCTTACCCAGGCCAATGTCACCACCGCTGATTTCACCGCCTTTAACGACCAACGCGAGGCACTGATTGCCTCTGGGGTGCGAATCTTTGGCCCCAACGCCACCGTCGCCCAGGATGTAGAGCCTGAGTACATTGCGGTCACCAGTGACTCTCGTACCGCCTACGTGGCGCTGCAAGAAAACAACGCCCTAGCGGTAGTGGATATCGCCTCTGGCGCTGTCACCGACATTCTGCCCCTTGGGTTTAAGAATCACTCGGTGGTGCCCCTCGATGCCAGCGATCGCGACGGTGCTATCAACATCACCACCTACCCCAACCTGTTTGGCATGTACATGCCCGATGCGATCTCCCTCTACGAAGTCGGCGGCGAAACCTTTATCGTCACCGCCAATGAGGGCGATGCTCGCATCCGCCCCGATGGTGACCTAGAAGATGAAGCGGGCAACGTCATTGCTGAAGAGGGTGTCTTCTTTAACGAAGAAGCTCGGGTCAAAGATTTGACGCTAGACCCGATCGCGTTTCCCAACGCGGCAGAGTTACAGGCCGACGAGGCGCTGGGTCGTCTTACCGTGACCACCACCCTGGGCGATGCCAACGGCGACGGTCTCTACGAAGAGCTCTACGCCTTTGGTGGTCGCTCATTCTCGATTTTCGATACCCAGGGCAACCTGGTCTACGACAGCGGTGCAGACTTTGAGCAGATCACTGCCAATCTCTTCCCCAATGACTTCAACGCCAACAACGACGAAAACGGCACCTTTGAAAGCCGCAGCGATAACAAAGGGCCAGAGCCTGAGGGCGTTGCGATCGGCGAAATCGATGGGCGTACCTATGCCTTTATCGGCCTAGAGCGCTTTGGCGGCATCATGACCTACGACATCACCAGCCCCACAGAGGCGTTCTTTGTAGATTTTGTCAACAACCGCGACTTTGCGGGGGATGCCGAAGCCGGGACCGCTGGGGATCTAGGCCCTGAGGGATTGGCCTTTATTGCTGCGGCTGACAGCCCCAACGGCAAGCCCCTGCTGGCCGTTGGCAATGAGGTGAGCGGCACGACCACCGTGTTTGACGCCAGCGGGTTAGTCACTGCTGCACCTGAGGAGCCTACCCCCGAGGAATCGGGGCTACTCCTTGACCTACGTGACCTCACCGGAGATGTGACCGCCTCCTTTACCGTTAATCGTGAGGCGGCTTTTGATAACTTTGTGGGCTTCTACCGGGTCACTGATCTCAACGGCGGCATCGATCTCAACGGCGACGGCATGGCCGATGTAAATCCCGGTGATTCGGGCTACACAAGCGCGGCGCTGGGCGCTCGGGCGATGGATGTGGCGTTGACCACCCCCAACTTTACCCAGTCGGTGTTTGAGTCGAGCGTGGCGGGCGGTAGCCTCTATGCGCCCTTCTTGATTGCCAACGGCAATCTCGATAGCTTCACCTCGCGAGAAGTCTACTTTGCCTTTGGGGCCGCCAATGCCGATGGGGTTGAGCACATCCGCTTTAATAACGGTGCCCTTGAGTTTGAGGACCTGTTTGGCGGCGGCGACAATGACTTCAACGACGTGGTCGTAGAGTTTGCGGTAGTCGCCTAAACACCAGCCAACTATCGATGGGAGTTGCCCCTGCATGGGTCAGCTCCCATCGGTGAGATACGATTATTGGTTAATTATTGCGATCGCAGGTTCATTCACTGGGCCTGCTTTTTTTAGCTATGGATAGGCAGTTGGCCGAGCTTGCGATCGCAACTCCATACCTAGACTTCTGTCAGGTTAAGCTGAGGGCAAGTACTATGAGCGCTAGTTTCTAGGGAATTGGAGTTTAGACTAAGGCAAATTTCTCCCCTGTCGTCAGGGAAGGAAAATAGTGACGCCTTAAGGATGATTTGGGAGCTAAGCGACGGTTTTTGACAGTTTTTTAGGTCGACTCGCCTGTTTTCTGACCGTGGGATAG
>JBBSKN010000081.1:0-17869 GCA_038256265.1 Phormidesmidales cyanobacterium | reverse complement strand
CTTGATCATAGAGACAGGTGGTGGCTGACATGGTACAGACCCTGAGGTACGCAAATTTCAGCGTCTCATGTCAGCTCGCCCTTTCCCCCTCGCGTCACGAGATTTCAACCCTTTCACCCACTTGTGTCAGGCAGTCAGGGCAAAACCTCTGTGCTCTCAGAACGGGTAGCCAAAGCAATTGAACAGGGTATCTCTCCCAACCGCATCCTCTGTCTCACTTTTACCAACCGGGCGGCAAAGGAAATGGGCGATCGCCTGGCCCAATCTCTGCCCCACGTTCGTCGCCAGCTCACCATCAAAACATTTCATGGCCTCTGTGCTTGGATGCTTCGCATAGAAGCCCAGTCCATCGGCCTCCCCGCTGACTTCGTTGTCTACGACGACAACGACTGCTTCGACATCTTGAAGCCATTATCCCGCTTTGAAAAAGACCGCGATGTCTGGGATTTGATGGGCACCATCGCTGATTGCAAATCTAAGGCACTCCGGGATCAGCTCTCCCTAGAACTAACCCTGAGTGACCTGTTTACCTCACTCGATGACCGTATCCGCCCGATCGCCCTTAAGTATCAAAAGACCCTCAGCAATCGTCATGCCCTCGATTTTGCCGATCTAATCTTCTATACCCGGTCAATGCTACATCGGATGCCAGCAGTCGCTGAACGCTGGGCCAACCGCTTTAACCTGGTACAGGTGGATGAAGTTCAAGATACCCACATGGGTGAATACGAAATTGTCAGCCACCTGGCTCATAAAAGCGGAAACCTGGCCTTAATTGGTGATCTTGATCAGACCATCTACGCTTGGCGTGGCTCAGAGCCTGCAGTCGTCCTAGAGCGATTTGAGGTTGAGTTTAGTCCGACAGCCTACTCTCTATCGCTCAACTATCGCGCCACCCAAACCCTTTTGCAGGCCGCATCTGCCTTCGCCGATGAGTTTGAAGAACGCCACACCTGTATTGAACCGTCTCCGACCTGTGCGATCGGCGAAAAAATTATGGTTCATACCGCTGCCGACGAAACCCAAGAAGCTGAATGGATAGCGAGACAGGTGGCAACCTTAGCAGGGAATTATCCCGATTTCCGGTACAACCGCTTAGCCGTACTCACGCGCACCCATGCACGGGCTCAATGCATCGCATCTATCTTCGCTAAGGCTGACATTCCCTGTGTCACCGTTGAGAAATACCAGTTCTTCATGCGCAAGGAAGTCAAAGATGTCTTGGCTTATCTACGCTTTATTACTAATCCCTTTGATGCCGGGGCCTTTAAGCGGTTAGTCACCACCCCTAGCCGAGAAATTGGCCTAACTACCCTCCGCTCAATTTACACAGAAGGCCAACCCTGCGGATTTCGAGTAACCGACTTGGCCATACCCCAACCGTTTGTCAATGACGATCCCCTCGGAGATGTTACAGAGGCTTTTCTCCACGGCACCATAGTCGTCTTTGACGTTGAAACGACAGGTACCGCCATTGGCAGCGACATTGTTGAGATCGCAGCAGTCAAGTTGGTAAACGGTCAACCCACAGACCAATTTCATGCCTATATTTCCGATGCTGCCGATGTTGGTGACTCCGAACAAATCCATGGCTACAACAATAATTTCTTAACGCAAAATGGCCAGCCCGCCCGAGCTGTGCTAAAAAGCTTCTGCCAGTTTGCCGGGGAATCGCTGCTAGTCGGCCACAACGTCGGGTTTGATATCAAAATGGTTATCGCCCACGCCCAAAAGGTTGGCATCCAAGCTCCCATCTGGCAATGGGCCGACACCTGGAACCTAGCCAATCGCTTCCTCCAGGTTGAAAGCTACAGCCTTGAAAACCTAGCCAGCCAACTCAACCTAGCCTCTACGCCCAACCATCACGCCATGGATGATGTGTCGACCACAGTACAGCTATTAGGTCATCTAGTGCCGCTGATTCAGGAGACTGCTGGCGATCGCGTCGCAATTTACTATAAGTACGGAGAAAAATTTGCGCCCCTCGCCGACGAAATTTCCCACTGGAAAGCCCTCAGTCAAACCATTCGACCTGCTGAACTCTTGATTCACATTCTCAACACCTCAGGCTTGGCAAGACTCTATATGGAAGAGCCTGATCGTGTCCAACATATTAAGCAGTTGGTAGACATTTTCCGTACCCAAGATGACACTGCTTTACATCCAGACACTGCTCTAAGAAGTATTCTAGAGTTCACGGCATTAGCCAAAAACTTAGACCACATTTCAGAGCAAGACAACCAGGCTGTCATCATTACAGCCCATCAATCTAAAGGGCTAGAGTTCGAATACGTCTTCATTGCTGGAATGTCTGACGGAGAGTTCCCTGGCTTCTACAGCATTAAGAATGGCGATATAGAAGAAGAAAAACGCCTCTTCTACGTTGCTCTGACACGGGCTAAAAAGCGCCTTCACATCTCAGGTTTTGAGGAAAATAGCTGGGGGATTCAATCACCAAGTCAATTTTTGGCAGCGTTGCCTCCAGAGTTAGTTGAGTGAGAGCCGTAATTCTTACTTGTCTCGAAGGTCTGCTCTATCTAAGGAAAAAAGCGTCAAAGGCTTGTGTTAAACAAAGGTACATAGTACATTTGAACTAATCACAGGTGACCTAAGCGCTATGAGTCAAAAAACGATCCAATGCCGCCTTGTCGCCCCACCTGCAACTCGGCAATATCTCTGGGGGTTAGCCGCTGAAAAGAATACTCCCCTAATCAACGCTCTCATTCAAGAAGTCGTCAGTCACGAAGACTTTGAAGCCTGGCGGCTCAAGGGCAGACACCCCACCGATTTGGTTGCCACAGCTTGTCGCCGCCTCAAGACCGAAGTCTCTTTCTCGGGGCAACCCTCCCGGTTCTACGCCTCAGCCGAGAAAGCCGTGAACTATATCTTCAAGTCTTGGTTCACCCTCCAAAGCCGTCTTCAGCGTCAAATTTCTGGCAAACAAGCCTGGCTCGATATGCTCAAGAGCGACGATGAGCTAGTAGAGCTATGTGGCCAACCCTTAGAGGGTATCCAAGCAACAGCAGCACAATTACTCAAGCAAATTGAGAAAACCCTTGAGAGCGAAGCAACCGAAGAGAGCCAGGGTAAAAGCAAAAAAGACCAAATCAGGACTCACCTATTCAAAAAATATCACTCGGCCAAGCAGCCCTTGAACCGCTGCGCTGCGGCGTACCTGCTCAAAAACAGCAGCAAAATTCCTGACAAGCCTGAAGACCCCGACAAGTTTGCCCAGCGACGGCGCAAAGCCGAGATTCAGGTTCAACGCCTTCAGAACCAGATCGAAGGGCGGATTCCCAAGGGGCGCGACTTAACCGGGCAAGCCTGGCTGCCTACCCTGTCGACCGCCACCACAACAGTACCCAGAGACAACAGCGAGCATAAGCAGTGGCAAGATCGTCTCCTCGCCCGACCTTGCACCATCCCCTTCCCTATCCTGTTTGAGACCAACGAAGACCTGGTGTGGTCTCACAACCAGGCTAGTCGCCTCTGCGTTCGTTTCAACGGCCTGAGTGAGCACACCTTTCAGATTTACTGCGACCAGCGACAGTTGCCCTGGTTCCAGCGGTTTCTAGAAGACCAGGAGACCAAGCGAGCCGGCAAAAATCAGCATTCTAGTGCCCTGTTTGCACTGCGCTCAGCTCGTATTTCTTGGCAAGAAAGTGACCGCAAGGGCCAGCCTTGGGATGCTCACTCTCTTACCCTATCCTGTACTGTCGATACGCGCCTCTGGAGTGCCGAGGGCACCGACGAAGTCCGCCAGGAAAAAGCGGCTGACACGGCTAAAGTGCTCACCCGCCTCAATGAAAAAGTCAGCCTGTCTGACACCCAGGCTGCCTACGCAAAACGGCTGACATCCACCCTGAATAGGCTCGACAGTCCCTTCCATCGCCCTAGTCAACCCCGCTACCAGGGAAAATCCCACATCATTGCTGGCCTCAGCCTGAGCTGGGATAATCCCCTCACTTTGGCGATCTGGAATGCCAACACCCAAGAAGTGTTGGTGTACCGCAGCCTACGCCAGCTACTCGGCAAAGACTATCCTCTCTTTCAGCGGCAGCGACGAGAACAAGGCAAGCAGTCCCATAACCGTCACAAGGCCCAGCGGCAGGGGAAAAATAACCAATTTGGCACCTCCAACCTGGGAGAGCATGTGGATCGACTACTGGCAAAGGCTGTAATCACTACGGCCCAGGACTATGATGCTGGCAGTATAGCTATCCCCAAGCTAGACAACATCCGAGAGATTTTACAGGCCGAAATTCAGTCAAAAGCCGAGCAAAAGGCTCCAGGCTCGGTTGAGGGCCAGAAGCGGTATACCAGGCAGTACAAAAGCAGCATCCACAAGTGGAGTTACGGTAGGCTGCTTGATCAGATTTCTAGCAAAGCCGCCCAAACGGGACTTGTCATAGAAGCCGTTAAACAGCCCTGGCAGAAGAATGCTACTGAGATGGCCAAGGCCGTTGCGATCACAGCCTATGAGTCCAGGCAGGCAATAATATCTTAGAACTATTATCTGTAGTACAATAGCTCAAGGCTTTGAACCTTGATAACTGAATAGAGTAATAGCGCCGCGACTCATGCCTTGGCCTCTGAGTCGTGTGAAATAAGGGTTAGTTTGGCTGTCGGAAGACAGCCGTGCTTTCTGGCCCTGGTAGCTGCTCACCCTGATGCTGTCGGATGAGAGGCTTAGGCTTTTCAGAAGAGATTAAGTCGTAGTTGATGTGCTTGTTATGTCAATTATGGCGTAGGTGCGCTCCCAGCAATAGGGGTGCGAATGTACTGCTGTAGCGGCTACCGAATCACCCCCAATCAAGGGGGAACTCGCTCCAATACTGGATTTGAGGGTCTTCAACCGGGTGCAATTCCCTTGACCGATCCGCGCAAGTCTTGAAGTGCTTGTTTGATAAGCATTTTAGGCGCTTAGGGGGATCAGTAAGACCCGCATTTAACCAGTTCAATAGGGATGGCTGAGCCGATCCGCGCAAATGGCCTCTGAAAGACTTGATAAATCTAGCTTTCAGAGGCCAGCGGTCACAATCAACCACCCTGTCCAGGGGAGGTTGAAAGCAGAATGGGTACGGGCTGCCTACCTGTAACTGAAGTCACAATCAACCACCCTGTCCAGGGGAGGTTGAAAGAATACGTGCTGCCCCACCTTTTCCACTAATTCTGAGTCACAATCAACCACCCTGTCCAGGGGAGGTTGAAAGGGTTCGACCTGCGCCAGGGACATGGTGTGGTAATGTCACAATCAACCACCCTGTCCAGGGGAGGTTGAAAGCCAATAGACAGGGATGAGCTAATGAAAGCTCTTGAGTCACAATCAACCACCCTGTCCAGGGGAGGTTGAAAGGATTCTCAATGAGTTGGCCGACGACCTTGACCTGGAGGTCACAATCAACCACCCTGTCCAGGGGAGGTTGAAAGCCACAGATCATCTAGCAGTGGCTCCGGGTCGGCCTGTCACAATCAACCACCCTGTCCAGGGGAGGTTGAAAGACCGAGAAACTCCCCCAAGCCGTGCATGACAAACGTCACAATCAACCACCCTGTCCAGGGGAGGTTGAAAGGCCGGGGAGCACAATGCGATCGCCTGTGACGATCACGTCACAATCAACCACCCTGTCCAGGGGAGGTTGAAAGATGGCCGCGACAACTTGACTGCCCCGGACGAACAGGTCACAATCAACTACCCTGTCCAGGGGAAGCTGAATAGAGAGATGGCTGCTAGCCCAGTTTCTTAGGAGCTGTACTTCCCTAAAGGCTAAAGGCCATGAACGTTGATTTCTGTAGTTTTAAGCGAGTTGAAAGGTAAAACCCTAGCCTTCTATAGGCGAATGGCACTGACATAAGAGAGCAAAAAAGGCTTCAAGCGCTTGATTTGTAAGAATCAAAGCGTCGAAGCCTATAATCTTGCCTCTATGATGCCGAATCGTGCGGAAGTGCTCAAGGATCAGCAGATACCGGGGGCTATAGCAAAGCGCGAAAACGCCTTCCCGAGTCGATTTTCCCGCCCCTGTTACGACGAGTGGCGAGGGCTTTGCAAAGGCAGGTGTCTTCCAATCAACGGTGGTGTGGTCGTCCGGTCAAGGCCTTTGACGCAATGACGGTCTTGATGAGTGGTACCGAAGTCAATCAAGCGGCGTATCTTCAACACAGTAACCAGCAAGCCGGTTGTGGCTTTCCGATACTAAGGCTCCATGTGTGGTTTTGCGTGACCACGGGAGCGGTTCTAGAGGTGGCGATGGCTCCCTTTCGGGTGAGCGAGTGGCGCTTAGCCCGCCAACTCTATCGGAAGCTACGTCCAGAGGATGTGGTGGTAGCCAATTCGGCCTATGGCACCTATGTGGATCTGGCTTGGGTCGCTTTGACGGGAGCCGATGCCGTCTTTCGCAAGCATCATCAGCGCTGCTGTGATTTTAGACGGGACAAAAAATTAGGCATTGCCCGAATTTCTCACCAGTCCATCCAGGTATGCTGTAAAAGCTTGCCTAGCAAGCTTTTGGGCTGATGGAAGCAAAGAAACAGACTGTTTTTCCAGAGAATCGCTGAAAGCTATGAATGGCAGTGGTTAGAGTCTGGTTGCGGGCATCGCGGTGAGAAATCCGGGATTGGTGACCCCATCGTCTGTTGGCACCGCCCGAAACAGCGTCCCAAGGCGCTCTCGCCTGAGGAGTTTGAAGCCCTGGCTGAGTCCATTGAGGTGCGGGAAGTCCATCTCTCCATTCAGGTGCATGGGTTTCGCCCCACTAACTTCGTGGTAGGTAGGTGGGACGAATTAAATATCAAATATGTTAAGTATCCACAACCCTCATCAATCAAGGCTTTCAGCGATTATGAAGAAGCCGCACCATCTTACAAATGATTGAGCCTTGCTACTTAGTGACCGCCCTGACGGACCCCAAACGCTATCCCAAGGCCAAATTGGCCGAACTCTATCGCCTTCGCTGGCAGTCCGCCGAAGTCAATCTCAGGCATCTAAAAACCACCATAGCCATGGAGATGATTGCCGCCAAAACGCCCGCCATGGTAACCAAAAGTATTTGGGTGCACCTGTTAACCTACAATCTGCTACGGATGTTGATGTGGTATGCCGTGGCCGACTCCGAGGTTGGGGCTTTGCGGGTCTCCCTAAAGGGTTCTCGGCAGCAATTCAATTACTTCCGACCCGAGTTTCTGCATCTCTCTCCATCCCAACAACAGCGGGGCTACCAGGCCTTGTTAAGCGCTGTTCGAAGGCTGATTATTCCGTTTCGCCCGAACCGGTCAGAACCCCGAGTCGTGAAACGTCGTCCCAAACCTTTCCCAAGAATGCAGGAACCCCGCTCAGTCCTGAAAGCTAAGCTGGTAGCTTGATAGGGCTTACGTGAGTGCCATTTTTCTATAGGCCTTTGGATGACATTAATCTGTCACCACCACTTTAACGACATCAATTTGTCATGATGACACTAAATTGGCCCCGACGACACTAATTCGTCACCGATGACAAATAGCGTGTCACTGTACACTAAGCGGGTGGGGGGAATCGAACCCCCATCATTAGCTTGGAAGGCTAGGGTTTTACCACTAAACTACACCCGCAAACTGGTTTATAGTTTATCACACCCCCTGGGACAGCTCGCATTGACGCAACCCAGCTGAGTCTTGGCCCAGGGAGTATCCTTTTGATGGTTTCGATACCAGATAGTCAAGACTAAATCTTTATAATGAAGAGCCATGACCATTAATCGGGGGGTGGGGTAGCCCTGGTGTAGGAAGGCGAGGATTTGCGGCCAGCGGCCATTGTCCAAATGTTTGCCAAAAAGCTTTGTTTAAGATTGCTTCGTCTAATATCTTAGGATTTGCCTGTGTCTGCATCTGCACTGACCGCTTATCTATTGGTGTCTCACGGTAGCCGCGACCCGCGACCGGGCCAGGCCATGGAGCGGTTGGCTCACTTTGTGCGATCGCCCGAAACCGAGCTGCCAGATTTTCACAATGATCGCTCTGGGGATATCGAAGACCCCTCAGGCAGTTGGGCTGAGCGCAGCAATCGGTCAGCGCCAGAGCAATTAGTCGGTGGTCAGGCGGCCCCACTGCTGCGCCGAGTGTTCACTCCAGATGGTTTGCGCCCTGGCGGTTTGGCCCTGAATGAACCGGGTATTTTGGGCAGCAGGGCATCGCTGCCTCAGACGGTGAGCGGCCCGCTGGTGGGCACCGCCTGTCTAGAGGTGGGGACTGTGCCGCTGCATCAGCAAATCATTGCTTTTAGCCGCCGCGCACGGGCCGCAGGTGCCCAGCGGTTGCGGGTGGTGCCGCTGTTTTTGCTGGCCGGGGTTCACGTCATGGACGATATCCCGGCTGAGATCGAGCAGGCTCGCCAGGGGTTGCCCGACCTGACGCTAGAACTGTGCCCCCACCTGGGCAGCCATCCGGGGATTGAGGGGCTGCTGCGTCAACAGCTCCGAGCTACCGCCGCCGAAACGCTGGTGTTGTTGGCCCACGGTAGCCGTCGCCCCGGCGGCAACGCTCCCATAGCGGCTCTGGCGCGATCACTGGGGGGCAGCGCCGCCTTTTGGGCGGTTGCCCCCAGCCTAGAGTCCGAGGTGATTCGCCATAGGCAGTCTGGGGTGCAGCGGGTGGCGATTTTGCCCTACTTTTTGTTTGCGGGCAGCACCACCGACGCCATTACCCACCTCACCGAAGAGCTGGCTGAGCGGTTTCCGCAGATGGGGTTTGACTTGCTGCCGCCCTTAGGGCCGTCGGTTGAGCTGGCCCGCTTGGTGGTGGAGCTGGCCCTTGACCGGGTGCCCGCCCATGCCCAGCACGCACTGCTGCCAATGCAGCGGATGGCCTTTCGCCACGCTATTCAGCCGTCGTCTATGGTGTCTTAGTTTGGTGGTGTCTTAGCTTGGGTGGGTGATCGCCGCAATTGACCGCAGACAGTCTTACTGTTATCAACCATGTTCTTTGATGAAATGAGGTGATGACAAGAAGCTGTAGGCACTGCCCACCATTGGGGAAACTATTCTCTAGAAGTTATCTTAGACTGCGGTATTGCTGATTTGCACGTTGGGTTTGCAGTTTGAGTCGGTAGTTTGAGTTGTAATGAAGGCTTATGGTATCGGAAGCTGTTAGGCCCCTAGGGGGGCAACCCTACGGCAAGGTATATCTGGTGGGCGCGGGGCCGGGCGACCCAGGACTCTTTACTCTGCGGGGTAAGGGGCTGCTAGAGTGCGCCGATGTGGTGATTCACGACGCCCTGGTGAGCGCGCCCATTCTGGCCATGATCAATCCCCAGGCGGTGGTCATTGACGCGGGCAAGCGGCGGGGGCGGCATTCGCTCGTGCAGGAAGACACCAACCAGCTGATTATTGACCAGGCCAAGGTTCACGCTGTGGTGGTGCGACTCAAGGGGGGCGACCCCTTCGTTTTTGGGCGCGGCGGCGAAGAGATGGCGGCCCTGGTAGCGGCGGGAATTGAGGTAGAGGTGGTGCCGGGTATTACCGCTGGCGTAGCGGTGCCCGCCTATGCGGGCATTCCTATCACCCACCGCAGCCACAGCTCGTCGGTGACCTTTGTGACGGGCCACGAGTCGGCGGGTAAGTACCGCCCCAGGGTCAACTGGCGCGCCCTGGCCCAGGGGTCAGAAACCATTGTCGTGTACATGGGGATTCACAATCTGGGCACCATTGCCGCCGAGCTGCTGGCCGCCGAGCTGAGCCCCGAGACCCCAGTGGCGCTGATTCGCTGGGGCACCTACCCCCAGCAAGAAACCCTGATTGGCACCCTGGCAACGATTGTGGCCCAGGTGGCTGAGACCGGGTTTGAGGCACCGGCGATCGCCGTGATTGGTCAGGTAGTGAGCTGGCATGAGGTATTTCGCCACTGTCAGCCCACCGGCACCATCTGGCCCTAGCCGCCAATGCCCTAGCCGACGGATGGCGGGTTAAAACCTGACCTCGTATTCGACGGTGACGGTCTCATTGCCCGAGAAATTGGTGGAGCCTCTGGCGCGCAGCTGATTGCTAAACCGATAGGACACCCCTACCTCTGGCGGGTTGCCGCTGTTGAGAATCTCTAGGGCGTCAACGCTGATGCGATCGCCAATATCAAAGGCGGCCTCGACCCCAATGCCGACGCCCACGGCGCTGTCGGCAGCTGTATCGGTGGTGGGGAAGACGCTGAAGGAGCGCAGGCCGATGGTGTCGGCAATGCGATCGCCAAACCCCGCCAGAGCACCGGAGCCAAAGAAGCCACCCACCTGCCCCAACGAGGCGCCGGCGACATTTGACAGGACGCTGCGCCCCAGCAAACTGACCAGGTCTGCTTGACTGCGGGCCGGGCGACTGGTGAGAGCAATCAGCTCGGTGACCTGCCCCGGCGAGTCAGCGTTCTGGAGTTCGCTGGCGAAGCCAAAGGCGGTGGCAAACACGTTGATAAACTCCACCTGGCCCGTGGTCAAGCTGGAGGTGTCGGCCACTTCTGCACTGAAGAAGGGCGTGGCAGCGGCCTGCCGGATCTGCTGATCTTGCAGTTGGGCGCGCATACGCACATTCAAGAACGGATCTAGCCCGTGGGCCGGGGTAAAGGTGGCGGTGTTGGTCTCTCCAGGAATCAGGCGAAACTGGGTGGAGAAAATATTGATCCAGCCCGTGTCGAGGGTGATGACGCCCTCGGGCTGGAGGTCGGCCAGGGTGCCGTTGACCTCAATATTGCCCGAGGCCGCCAGATTGTAAAACGGCTGCCCGGCAATCAGCAGCTGATCAGCCAAAACCAGGTTGAAATTGCTCAGGCTGACCCGCTCCATCAGCTGATTGGGCAGGGTTTGGGGCGGGCGCGGGGGCGGGGCAAACCCGCCGCTTTCGGCCCGGTAGGCCGCTACGTAGTCGGGCAGGGGCGAGGGGGCGGCGGGGGTAGGCGCGGTAGCCGTCAGGTCGCCGTTGGGCACTGAGCCCATTTGACCCAGCAGGTTGTTGGCGTTGATCAGGCCCTGACTCACCTCGACCACTCCTGACACCACAGGGTTGAGCACGGCACCGCCAACCAGCACCTGGCCATCGACCTGGGCTGCCATCAGGTTAGAGTAATCGACATTGACTTCGGTGAGGGCGATCGCAATTCCCGCCGGGCTTTCTGGGGCCTGCTTGGTCTGGGCCAGAGCGGCCACCGTTTCGGCTTGCAGGGGTAGCCGACCACTGATCGCCAGGGTGCCGCCGCCATAGGCCGCCTGGAGCTGTTTGACCTGCACCTGCTCCAGGTCAAACAACACCGTGCCGTTCAGGTTTGTCATCGGTGCAGCCAGGGCGCTGCTCGACAGCTGCGCCTCCTGAAACTGAGCTCGACCGGCCACGAGCGGCTCGGCCAAGGTACCCCCCACCCGCACGGTGATATTGCCCTGGCCCCCGTCCCAGCGCAGCTGTTCGTCGGTCAACAGGTTGAGCAATTCTAAACTCTCATTTTGCAGGCTGACCAACACATCGATTTGGTCGGTGGGGGGCTGCACCGCCATAAACGGCAGGGCGTAGGGCACCGTGCCCCGCAGGGCGATCTGGGCTGGGCCAGCCACCACCGCCGCCCCGTCAAACTGCAGCAGGGCATTGTCGTAGGTGAAATCTACGGCGATCGAGTCTAGCGGCTGCCGGTTGAGGCGAGGATCGACCACCACCACCTGCCCCACCACCAGCGGATTGCTGAGGCTGCCCCCCAGCTCGGCAGTGGTGGCGATCGCGCCCTCGACGGTGGCGGGCAGATCGACAAACAGCTCCGCTAGCTCCGCCGGAATGCCGCTGGCGGTAAGCTGGCCGTCGAGATTGGCCAGGGTGCCGCTGCCCACAAAGCTGATCTGGGTGTCGGGGGAGCGAAACTCTAGGGGGCTGACGACAAACTCGCCCTGGTCGTAGCGGGCAGCCAGCTGAAACTGATTGCAGGCATTGGGGGCGATCGCTGGGCTGCTAAAGTCCAAAGACTCAGCTCTCTCCCTGGGGCCGCAGGGCAGCAGCTGCCCCCAGCGCCAGTCTTGGCCCTGAATATCGGCGGTGGCCTGCACCGTGTCGGAGGAAAACCCTTCTCCCTGCACGGTGATGACGCCGCTAAACCCGCCCTGTAGCGCATCTAGGGGCGGCAGGGCCACCTGGGTACCGTGGCCCCGAGGCTCGTAGACGGCTAGAAAATTGGCAAAGGCCTGCACCTGATCTAAGAACGGGGCGGCGGGCAGGGTGGCCGGGACGGTGGCCACATCGGCGGCGGTGCCGGTGGCCTCTGGCGGAGGGCTAAAGCCAATATCGGCAAAGTCAGCCCAGCCCAGGGTGGCCAGCAGGTCTTCAAAATTGCCGGCGACGATGTCGATCTGGCCACTGTAGGCGAGGGTGGCCAAGTCAGCTTGGCCGGTAAGGCGATACTGGCTGTCGGCAAAGCGCAACTCGCCGTCGGCTAGGGCGACTGCGCCATTGCCGTAGCTATACTGCCCCGCAAAGCTTTCAGCCACGATATTGCCCAGGGCCGGGTTGGCAATGGTGGCGAAACCCTGGGCGGCGGGGTTGGCCAAATCGCTCAGGTCGGCGCTGAGGGTGGCGTCGAGGGTGCCCCCCAGGGGCCCCAGACCCGCGTCTGCCGCCGGGGCCAGACCCAGCGCCTCGACCGGAAAGTTTTGCAGAGTGGCGGTGAGCTGGCGGTTGATCATCTGGCCCTTGGCGGTGGTGTCACCCCGACGCAGGGCAAACTGGCTGGGCAGCAGGTCGCGATCCAGGGTGGCGGTGATGCGATCGCGCCCGCCCCGCAAATCCACCTCGCCCCCCCCCGCCAGAGCCAAATTCACTGGCCCAGTCAGGCGTGGCTCAAAGGCCAGGGCGTTGACCGCCAGGTTGTTGACTTGGGCATTGCCTTGCAGCCGCAGGTTGGCCAATGGCCCGCTGACCCGCCCGGCAAAGTTGGTCAGCCCCGCCAGGGCAACCTCGGCGCGGGCAGGCGCGGGGATTAGCGGAGCCAGCCGCTCTAGGTCGTAGGCGCTGAGCTGCACGTCTAGATCCACGCTATCGATGGGCGGCGTGCCAGCCACATTATTGGCGAAATTGGTGGCGATAAACCCGGCGGCGGTCACCCCCGGCGCGTTAAACCGTTCGACCTCGACACCGCTGCCCGCCCAGCGAAAGGCAGTGGTCCAGTCGCCGCGCTCTAGCAGCGAAGGAGCACCGGGAGCCAGGGCGACCTCGGCCTCGGCAATCAGGGCGGTGCCGCTGGCCTGAATCGCCGCCAGATTGAGCGTCTGCAAATTTCCTGAGGCATTGACCACGGCACTCAGCCGCCCCCGCGCTTGGTCGGTGAAGCGTTCGACCGGTACCTCGGCGGTGGTGATATCGGCTGACCAGTCGCCCCGATCAAGGCGGGCCAGGGCGGTGGCATTGACCTGGCCCCCTTCAACCTGAAACTGGGTTTGGTCGACCACCAGGGTGTTGTCGCGCAAGCTAGCCTGACCGCCCCCCGGATAGGTTGACTCGGGCAGCTGAAACTGCACCACCCCCTCAGGATTGGTCAGGCTGCCCCCCAGCTGCCCCACCGCCTGCACCGAGCCAATCACCGCCTGGTTGGGCAGCGCTACCCCGTAGAGGGCGGCCAGGGCATCGCCGGGCAGGTCGGCCTGAAGGTCGGCGGCAAAGCTGGGGTTGGTCAGGTCGGTCAAGTCGACTCGGCCCTGGCCGGTGATGAACCCACCCGCAGCGGGAATCACCCGCAGCGATTGCAGGGTGAACTGATCTAGGCTGGCGGCGAAGTTGGCCGATAGAGACTCTACCGTCACCTGGTCGGTCTGCACTGGGCCTAGATTGGCAATGCTGCCCACTAGGGTGGGCTGCCCCAGCGGGCCTGACACCACCCCCTCAAACTGAAAGCTGCCAGCGGCCTGGACGGGGAGAATGACGTCGAGCAGCGCCGTCACCTGGGCCAGGCTGACGGCGGGAACTGCCGCCGTCAGGTCATAGCCGGTCTCAAAATCAACGGTGCCCGCCGCCGTCAGGGGAATAGTGCCTAGGGAGAGGGCGGTTTCTTCGAGTAAGACGCGATCGCCCTGGAGCCGCAGGGTCGTATTCAGGTCGCGAATTGGCTCTGGCAGCTGGCTGAGCAGCACCTCCCCATCCTGAAACTGGGCGGTGCCCCGAGCCGAGACCGGCAGCACCTCGTCCTGCATGCGCAGTTTGGCGGTGAAATTGCTGTCTAGGGTACCGCCCCTGAGGCCCAGCTCGGGCGGCAGAAACATGTTCACCCCGACCGTGGGCAGGTTGTGGGTCTGCACGCTGACGTTGAGCTGCTGCTGCTCTAGCTGGCCGTTGCCCTTGGCCCAAAACCGTCCCTCGCCGAGGGCACCTGCCACATTAAAGCCCACCTGATCGACCTCTGGATCTTCTAGGCCCGTGAGATAGATCTCACCGTTGACCGCTTGAATCAAGATCGTCTCAGCCACCACGATCGCATCGGGGCGCGGCACCAGGCTGGTCACTGACACCTGGGCGTTTTCGATCTGCAACTCGCCCAACGTAAAGGAAATAAAGCCCTCTTCCTCGTCGTCGGACTCAGGCAGGGTGAGGTCGGCCCAGCGGCCATCGGCGGCTTGCACCACGATCACATTGGCATCGATCAGAGTGAGTGAGGGGCGCACAATGCGCTGAAACAACAGGTCGCGCCAGCTGATGGTGACATCGATGGCCTCCACGGTGGCCTCGGTTTGCACCGCCGCCGTGGGCGGCAGGTAAGATGGGCCAATGCGAAAACCCGTAAGCGTGAAGTGCTCTAGCTGACCGACTTGAACCGGGCGCTCAAAGGTTTCCTCTAGCCCCGCCTCCAGGCGCGGAATCACCTGCTGATTGACGACAGCGCGGCCCCAGATCGCGGTGGCCGCACCGCCGATCAGGGCCAGCCCCCCTAGCCCAGCTCCCACCCTCAAGGCGAGCCGCCAGCGGGAATTATCGTCTTGGCCTGGGGTTGGGTTGGGGGCCTGCTCGTTGGACTGAGTCATGGTCTTCCCAGGGTGAGGGCCAGTGATATGCTCTCGAGAGCCCAAAAATAATAGGGAAACTCTACAGACAATCTGGGGTTCAAGCAAGGGGGCGAAAGACTTGATGCCCTATCCCCTGGGAGACATGCCCCAAAAGTCGTCACTCAAAAGCGTGACCCAATGGCTTGCCTAGGGCTTTTCCTCTGTTTTTTTATCAGCATGGTGATTGCTATACCCGTTGCCCCTCTGTCAAACCCACCAACCCCATAAAGCGCCCCCTCGGAATTGATCCCAGAGTCGATACACTTGCGTTAAGTTCTGACGACTTATTCAGCTTATTCAGCGAGGAAATCACTATGGCTGGGGTGCCCACACCAGGTCTCGACCTGATCAAAACCTTTGAAGGCTTGAGCTTACTAGCCTACCCAGACCCCAAGACCGGGAATTTGCCGATCACGATCGGCTGGGGGTCGACCCGCGATAAAAACGGGCGGCCCTTCAAGCTGGGCGATCGCATCACCCGGCAAGAGGCCGACGACCTGCTGCTGGCCCAGGCCGCCAACGACTATCTGGCCCCCCAGCGCGCGATTCCCGGCTGGGACACCCTGAACGAAAATCAGCAGGGAGCGGTTCTCAGCTTTGCCTACAACTTGGGGGCCAGGTTCTACAGGGCCAGCGGTTTTGAAACCATCTCGCGGGTGCTGCGCAACCAGGAGTGGAACAACATTGAGGCGGCGCTGATTCTCTACCGCAACCCCGGCACCAATGTCGAAGAGGGGCTGCTGCGCCGCCGCCTCTCGGAGGCCAACGTATTTTTGGCGGGCACGCCGGGGGTGGCCCTGAGCACGGCGGGGCAGCGCTACCTGGCGGGCGGGCGCACCTCTGTGCCCGGCTCTAACCTCAGCCGCGAGGCCCAGACCTACCTGGCCAACCGCCCCACGGTGGGTGGCTCAACTGGCGGATCGACGGGAGGCGGCTCAGTCGGCGGCGGTACACCCACCATCCCAGGGGTGCGGCTGTTGAGTCTGACCAATCCCTACCTGAGCGGTGAGGATGTGCGCCAGGTGCAGCAGGCCCTGGAGCGATGGGGGGCAAATATCACCGCCGACGGTTACTTTGGCCCGACCACGCGGCTGGCGGTGGAGCAGTTTCAGCGATCGCAGAATCTAGTCGCCGACGGCATTGTTGGCCCCCAGACCTGGGCCTTGCTCCAGCGGCAGCCGACCCCGCCCCCCCCGCCGCCCCCCGCCGCCCCGTCGCTCAATCGGCTGCTGAGCCTCACCAACCCCTTCGCGATCGGCGAAGACGTACGGGCAGTCCAGCAGGGGTTGGCCAGGGCGGGCATTGCCGTCACTGACGACGGCATTTTTGGCCTGGCCACCGATCGCGCCGTGCGCCAGTTTCAGACCAGCCGAGGCCTGATCGCCGACGGCATTGTTGGGCCGCAGACCTGGGCCAGGCTGCAAAATCAGGCGGCAACTCCGCCGAACCCAAGTCCCCCGAGCCAAAGTCCCCCGAGCCAAAGCCCGCCGAGCCAAAGCCCGCCGACTCAAAGCCCACCACCCCAGGGCACCCCCACCCACATTCGGGTGCTGCGGTTGGCCAACCCCTTCACCCGTGGCGACGATGTGCGGCTCGTGCAGCAGGCGATCATTCGCGCAGGCTTTCTCCTAGTGGCTGATGGGGTATTTGGCCCCGACACCGATCGCGCCGTGCGCCAGTTTCAGGCCAGTCGGAGGCTAACGGTCGATGGCATCGTCGGTTCCCAAACCCGCGCCAGCCTGGGAGTTTAGAGCCATAGCATCCGGTTGACCCTACCCGATGACGGCTGATGGGTGCGCGCCGTTGCTCAGGGGGATCGCGCGCGCACCCGCACGGCTTCTGCCGCAGTTTGCCACGGGCTGATTAAATCCTGTTTGGATACCCCCGATACCTCTGGGCGAATGCCATAGAGCCTCTGGCTCGGCTGCGCCAACGCCCCTACGACTTGGCCTTTTGGCAATCGGGGGTAGGTGATTCGGATTTGGTATGAGCTATCTTTTCTCCAGAACAGCGGTAGATTTGAGCTTTTGCAGCAGCAGCCCCGCGCTCTACCCGCGTCGGGTGAGCGTCGGGAAGAATGCGAGCGAGCTGACGACGCTCACCTGACGAATGCCGTAGGCGAGGGAGGGTGAGACGGAGGAAACGAGCAACCTATTTGCCGGGACGATCAGCAATCCTTCGCTTCAGTCCCCTGACCAACTCTCTAGTTACATCAGTTTGGGTTCTGCCTGACTGCTCACAATAGAGCTTAAGCAGCTCCATTTCTGACTCTTCAATCCTGACGTTTAATACCGTTTTGGCCATTGCTATGTAGTAGAATTTGCACTACAATATTAGCATGAGAACAGCCTATCAGTACCGATTGCGATTGACCTCAGCACAGCAAGCCACAGTGGATAGCTGGCTTGAACTCTGCCGCCGTCAATACAACTATCGGCTGGCGGAGCGGTTCAATTGGTATGAGCAGAACCGCTGCGATATCAACGCTTGCCCGCTCATCTGTCACTTGCCAGAGTTGAAAGATCGTCCCGGACTCTATTCCCAGAAGCGGGATCTGGTTAACACTAAAAAACTGTTTCCTGGGTACAAGGAGCTTCCGTCTCACGCTCTGCAAGATGTGATTGCCAGAGTTGAAAAGACGTTTGATCGATGGTTAAAAGGTGATGTCAATGGCAAGCGTAGCGGTAAGCCACGGTTTAAGGGTGCAGGGAGGTATCGTGGGAGCACGTCACCTTGGCGATGAGTAATTGTGCTTAGGGTGTGACTAACTCCTGTTGGCCAATGAGATCGTTGAGATAGGCGCAGCGGTGGGCGAGCACTTGAGGGACCCGCTGCGCCTTCCACTGGGCACCGGTTAGG
>JBBSKN010000080.1:0-18071 GCA_038256265.1 Phormidesmidales cyanobacterium | reverse complement strand
TCGGCAATCAGGCTGTCGGCGTAGGTGGTTACCAGAACCTCTGGCTCGACCGGGGTAGGCTCCTCGGGCGGCAGTGTGGCGGTGCTGCGGGATTCTTCCTGGCTCATAGGTCGAGTTATCCTGGCGTTGGCAAAGGGAGAGGGTAACGGGGCTGGGTGAGCCACCCTGAAGGTGAGTCACTCTAAAAGCTAAACAGGCCAATGGCTAAAAGCAGGCCTAGCCCTAGGCTACAACCCAGCTTTAGAGAGCATTTCCCCAATGGTCTGATGAAGTTTACCCCAACTTGCCAAATCTTTCATCCCGTTGGGGAGAAAGTTAGGAAGTGAAGGGTGGGGGCGTGAAGGGGTGAAGGGTGAGGGGTTATGTATCACACCCAACACCCGATACCCAATACCCGACACCCAACGCCCCAATTCCTTAAAACGGCTTAGCGGTGTGGGTTTCTGGGTCAAACTCGCGGCGATCGCTAAAGTTGGTCACGCCGTAGAGGTTAAACGACACCGTTGGCTCATCACCCAACGGCTCGACACTGTGAATGGCGTTGGAGGTGAGGGCCACCACATCGCCGGGGTTGAGAATTAGCTCATCGACCAGCTCGATGCGATCGCTCTGGCCGGGCTGGGGGTCTCGCCGCCAAATGCGGTTGCGCTCTTGGCCGCCCACCAGGGCCACAATGCCCCAGGTCCCGTGGTTGTGAATGGTAGATTGGTGCCCCGGCAGCCAGGTCACCATCTGCACCGTGATCGGAAACTCGTGCTCACGGTAGAGAAAGTTAACGCTCCAGCCTGTGGCGGGGTCGGGGTTTTTATACTCCATTTGCAGCCAGTAAGAGCTAACCAGCAGCTTGCGCACCAGGGGGGTAATCGCCTCTAAACGGCTGAGGTCATCATGAAAGGTGTCGAGAATATCTTCTAGCTCGGTGAGAAACCGATACAGGCGATAGTAGCGCCCTGGCTCTAAGGTTTGGGGGTCGCCAAAGAGGCGGTGGTGGCCGTCGTCGGTAACCAGCCAGTTAGAGTTTGCCATCGGTACCTGACATGCAAAATTCTCAATCGGGCCTTGTACCTATCTCTCCCAGGAGGTGAGGCTACTCAACGCGCAGGCGACGGGTTTCAACCACCATGCCGTCTTCGCGAATGACGACGGTCGAGACCCAGCGGCTGTCGGGTTCGGCGGGGGCGGTGCCCACCTTATAGAGTCCGCCAGAGCTAAGGATGTCAAGCACCACCGGGCGCGGCTCGAAAAAGTCTACGGCGGTGACCCCTTCCTCTACAGCCACCCCCATCAGGGTGCGCTGCTCTAGGGGCTCTAGCACGATCGTGTCAAAGCTGTAGCTCTGGCCGGGAGAGAGGGTTTGGGGTAGCTGTATCCGAAGGCCAGGCGGGTTAGGGCCTGACACCAAGCGACTGGTTTCTGAGAGGGTTGCTTGGGAGGTGATTTTGCCCGAGTCGAGCTGCTGGCGGGAGGTGACATCGGCGCTGAGGGCCAGGGTGCGGTTGGGTAGCGACTGCTGGCCGGTGATCAGGGTGCGGGTTTCGAGGGTGTAGCTGCCGGGGCCAGCGGCCTGCCAGCTGAGTAGCTCAATGTCGTAGGTCAGGTCGGGGTACTGCTGCCAGAGGGTCTCTAGGGTTTGGCGCAGCTGGGCATAGTCAAAGCCAGTGTCGCTGGTGAATGACTCGCTGTAGAAGGCCATCACGTCGTCGAGGTTGCGATCGCTCGCCGCTGCCTCTAGCTCAGCGAGCAGGCTCTGCACTTCGGCGGGGGCCGCCTGGGCGACGACGGGCGGGTTAGCCTGAGCCGGGGGTGCCACCACCCCAGCCCCCAGGCCCAGGGCCACCGTTGATAACGTCCCTGACAACGCCCCCAGACCCCATCGCTTTGCTGAAGCTTTTGCCACGCTCAACCGCCCTACGCCACAAATACTCCGTCTACCTTATATCAATAGACAGGGAGTTGGTATAGTTAGAGGCGTTTTTAGCGTCGAGGGTGTTCCCTTGTCTCCAGCATCTACCCGAGCGGCCTCGAACCCGGCGGCATACCCGGCGGCATCTAACCCAGCGACATCGCCTCGGCTGCTGGTGGCGGCCAGCGGCACGGGGGGGCATTTGTTTCCGGCGATCGCCACCGCCACCGCCCTGCTCGATGCCCACTACTCGATTGAGTGGCTGGGGGTGCCCGATCGCCTCGAAACCACCCTGGTGCCCGACCACTTTCCGCTGCATACGGTTCGCATGGCTGGGTTTCAGGGGCGGCCTGGGCTGGGCACGGTCAAAACCCTGGGGCAGTTTAGCCGGGCGATTGGGCAGGTGCGCCAGCTGCTTAAAGCCGGCAAATTTGACGGGGTGTTTACCACCGGAGGCTATATTGCGGCCCCGGCGATTATTGCAGCGCGATCGCTCGGCCTGCCCGCCGTGCTGCACGAGTCTAACGCCCTGCCGGGCAAGGTTACCCGCTGGCTTAGCCCCTGGTGTACCACGGTGGCGCTGGGGTTTGAGGCTGCACGCGCCCACCTGCCCCAGGCCCAAACCGTCGTGGTGGGCACCCCCGTGAGAGACGAGTTCCTGACGCTAACCCCCCCCGACCTAACCGACCCCGCCATCCCCGAGGGGGTGCCGCTGATTGTGGTGGTGGGCGGCAGCCAGGGGGCCGTCGCGGTAAATCAGCTGGTGCGAGCCGCCGCCCCCGCCTGGATTGAGGCCGGAGCCTGGATTGTGCATCAAACCGGCAGCAGCGACCCCGAGGCCGACAGCTTTGCCCATGCTCAATACATTCATCGGCCTTTCTTTGGCTCCATGGCCGCCCTCATGCACCGGGCTACCCTGGCCATCGGTCGCTCCGGGGCGGGCACGCTGACAGAACTGGCGATTTCTCGCACCCCCTCAATTCTGATTCCCTACCCCTACGCAGCGGAAGATCACCAGACGGTGAATGCCAAGGTTTTTGAGCAGGCCAATGCCGCCCTCATGCTGCCCCAGGGCAAAACGTCGTCAGGCCAACTCCAGGCGTTGGCCCTAGATCTGCTCGCCCAGCCCCAGCGGCTGGCTGCCATGGCCACCGCCGCTGGACACCTAGCCACTGCCGACAGCGCCACAAAATTAGCCAATTTGATTCAGCAGGTCTTGCTCAATTGCTGATCATTAGAGGAACGTAATTATGTTGATGCCCTATATGGCTGGATCTATAGTCCCAGTTAGCCCGAATCGGCAGTTTATTTACGAATGACTCCTAAGTTCTGAGCTGACCTGGTATGCTCTTGCCATAGCTTGCCTAATTAAAAACTTAAGATCATCAAAATTTGTTCAAAATCAGGCAGACGGGTGGAAGCCTGGTCAACACCAGCTAGTCAACCTGTCAACCCGATGACAGGGCTAGGTTATAATAGTCGCTCAAACATTCCACAGCTCACTTTTTAAAACCCATTTTCCACTGAGAGCAGCAGCGCACATCAATCGCATGACTAACCAAACATCTAGCTTCCTCAAACAAAATTCTCAAAAAATTATAGAGATGTGGGAAGTGCGAGTGCGGGCTGAGATAGCTGCCTCTAGGCATCAAAGCTCTCTTGTGTTGAGAGATTCATTACCCCACTATCTCAACCATTTAGCCGACGACCTCTCCAAACAATCTGAACGAACATCGAGTGAGATTTTAACAACCAGGTTGCAAAGCGTTCAGGTTAGCATTAAGCACGGGCAAGAGCGAGCAGGATACGCCGACTACTCCCTCCCCCAGCTAATGTTTGAGTACAGAATTCTTCGACAAGTTATCTTTCAAATTTTGGAAGCAGAAGCGCCCTTAGAGGTGAGAGAACGAGATATCATTATTTACTCTCTTGAGCAAGCCGTTAGCGACGCGGCGACTCAGTTTTCTCAGACGCTGCAAGATATTCAAGAACTCTTTATGGTATCGCTGACCCACGATCTGAGAGGCCCGCTCAACATCATAAAAATGGGTGCTCAACTGACGCTACCTCAGTTTGAGGCAGGAGTTAGGCAAAGAGATATTGTAGCCAAAATTCTAGTTGCAGCTGACCGATTGAACTCGATGATTCAAAACCTGCTTGATGCCAGTCGACTGCGGGCGGGATATCGCTTGACAGTTGAGTTTGAAGAGTGCAACCTAAGCAGCCTGGTCAAAGATACTGCAGAGGACCTTGCGCTTGCCTACGGCGATCGCTTTGTCGTCTGCTCTGATGCTGACATTTGGATTAGTTGCAGCCCTAAAGAGATGCGGCGGGTGATTGAAAACTTAGCGACTAATGCCGTCAAATATGGGGCTTCTGATACGCCCATTACCTTTGTGTTTCAGCAAACTGAAACCCACGTCAGCTTTACTGTTCACAACGAGGGGCAGCCGATTGACCCAAGCGCTCAATCAATTCTGTTTCAGCAGTTTCGTCGCAGCACCTCTACTGACGATCAAACCGGCTGGGGGTTAGGGTTATTTTTAGCCAAAAATATTGTTGAAGCGCATCACGGAAAAATTACAGTTAATAGTGAGGCGGGCAAGGGTACTAGCTTTATCGTTGAGTTGCCCAAACATTCTCAGGCGCAGGATTCTCAGGCGCAGGGCGCTGGCTAGGTCAAGATCATAGGGGGTAAACGGCCGTTTATCCCCTATGACGCCACCCTTGGTTTAGGCGTATTCCATTTAGAAAGAAAAACGTCCTTTTATTGTGCCGCTAAGTAGGTGGAACGAATCAAATGTAAAACCACTGTAGGATGGGTTAGCGCAGCGTAACCCATGCCAGATAAGGGTTTGATGCGTTACGGCTATGCCTAACACATCCTACTTATGATTCTGCCGACCTACTTACTGAGCAACAGTGGTTGCTTTGGGCTGAGCGGCTGTCGCGGCGGCCAGCGGCTGGAGGCGAAAGCCCACCACCTGCTGCCCCCGACAGTAAACGCCGAGCTTGGGGCGTACCTCAAAGGCAGGGGCAGTGGCCTTTTGCGCCTCGGCTTCGGTGTAGAGCCAGTAGCCCTTAGGCCCAGCTACCAGCTGCACCGGGGTCTCTTTGGTGCGCGAAATTAAAACGTGAGTTGGGGTAAATGTCATTGCGGTCTCCTTGGGTGCAGCTGACCCTAAATAAGTAGTAACTCTATGTAACGACCTCTCAGCAAAAGTCGCGAGTGGGAGGGCCGAATATCGCCGGGTAGGATCTCCTCATCTCTCTTAAGACACCCCTAGGCAAAGCCTCTCAGGCTGCCCAGCGCCGCCCTGCAAACACCACGAAACCTAAGGATGTATTAAATTATTAAAGAAGGGTTACAAAGCTTCATCTGCCCTTAGTAAGATCCCGTTTTCCGGTAGCTTTCTTTTATGAAAGAGTTCCACAACCGCCAAGCCCTACGCCTGCGGGTGCCCAACGAGGCAATTCCGATTGAGCACTACCTGCGACAGCCCCAGCGGCTGGTGCAGGCGATTACCGACCCGAGCCGGATTGAAGTGCTGGGCGATGGGGTCTATCGCTTGAGCCTGCGACCGCTGCAGTTTATCGGTATTAGCATTGAACCTACCACCGATTTGCAGGTGCGATCGCTCTCTGACGGCAGCCTGTACCTAGAGTCGGTGGGCTGCCAGGTCAAAGGCCCCGACTACCTCAGCTTTGTGAATGACTCCTTTGGCATGGCGCTCAAGGGCAAGCTCACGCCCCACCGCGAGGCCAGCTACACCGAGCTGCGGGGCCAGGCCGACCTGCAAATTCAGTTAGACCTGCCGCCGCCGATTCGCTTTATGCCCCCTGCCATGCTCGATTACGCAGGCAAAACGTTCCTCAGCGGTATTTTGGCCACCATTAAACACCGCATCGAACGCCAGCTCATCGAAGATTACCGGGCCTGGGTCAGGGCCAATCAGGCCCATGGTCTGACCAGTGCTGGCGGTGTTTTGCAGAGCCGTCCGGTGCAGGGGTAGAGGGGTAGGTGGGTGGCGATGAGAGGTTAGGGGGTGGGGAGGTGGGTGAGGTGGATGCGATCGCCCACCTTTAGCTCAAACCGCTTCTGAGCGCTGCCTTGGTTGACTGCAACTTCTACAAACCCGTGGCTGCCGACCAGGGCTAACGCCGCTCCAGCCGCCGCATCGCCGTAGGTTTTAGCCCCCGTCAGCGTGGTCTGGCCCAGGGTGAGTTGCCAGGGGCCCGATTCCACGGCGTGGGCGGGGATGGTGGTGGCGGCGTTGCCAAAGCGGTCGATGTATTGCACCGAGCCTTTGTAGCCGGTGGCGGTGACGAGGGGAGGGGTCAGCGGCAACCGCACCAGAGAGTCAGGAGAAATCGGCGATCCCAGTTTGCCAAGAGCTACTCCGTTGGCCAGGTGGGCCGCTGCCGGGGCAAAGATATCGCGTCCGTGAAAGGTGGCGCTGGGGTGGGACAATCGCCAAAAATTGGGGTTAGTTAGCTCCACGGCGTTCAGAACGGGTTCATGCTCTAAAACGCCGCTGAGCACCCCGTTGTCTGGCCCAACGAAGAAGCCTTGGGAGGTTTGTAGGGCGATCGCCCGACGGCTCGTACCCACCCCCGGATCGACCACCACCAGAAAAACAGTGCCGGGTGGCCAGTAGGGGTAGGCGCACAGCAGGGTAAAGCGGGCGGCGTAGAGATCCTGCGGCGGCAGGTCGTGGGTGAGGTCAATCAGCTGAGCCCTGGGGGAGAGGGTCGCGATCACGCCTTTCATCACGCCCACGTAGCAGTCCTGGGTGCCAAAGTCGGTGATCAGGGCAATGGGCATGGCGGGGCGGTAGGAGAGTGGGTGAGTAGGTGGGTGGGTGAGTAGGTGGGTAGAAGAAGCGGTGGTGGCTGCTCATAGCAAATCTGAATCACGTCACCTTAAATTCCCAAAAGGCCAAACCGTAGGGGCATAAGCGCAGCCTAGCCCTGGCTTTACGGCGATCGCCCCGAGGTAGCGATGGTAACCCAACAGGATTTAGCATCAGTCCTCTAGGGTTCTGCCTGATAGTCGCCAGATTTGCCGCCAGTCTTCTTGAGCAGGCGAATGCTGCGAATTTCAATGGATTTTTCTAGCCCTTTGGCCATGTCGTAGAGGGTGAGGGCGGCGACGCTGGCGGCGGTGAGGGCTTCCATTTCGACCCCGGTTTCGGCCTTGATTTTGACCGTCGCCTGAATGCGGTAGCCCGGCAGCGAGTCATCGGGAGTGATCTGCACCTCAACCTTTTGAATCGGCAACGGGTGGCAGAGGGGAATCAGGTGGGCGGTCTGTTTAGCGGCCATAATACCCGCGATGCGGGCGGTGGCCAGCACGTCGCCCTTGGGGGCGTTGCCCGCCTCGATGGTGGCTAGGGTTTGGGGCTGCATGACTATGGTGGCAACGGCGATCGCCTCGCGCAGGGTTTGGGGCTTGGCAGCGACATCGACCATATGGGCCTCTCCCTGGGCATCGAGATGAGTCAGAGCTGCTGCCGCTACAGAATTTTCAGTCATTGGGGTTTAAACTGCGCAAAAGAATATGCTAGTATCAAAAGCCTGCACAGGGGCGTGTGGCTCAGTGGATAGAGCACGTGGCTACGGACCACGGGGTCGGGGGTTCGAATCCCTCCACGCCCGTTCTTCAAAATCCCCCTAAACGAAAACTCGTTTAGGGGGATTTTATCGTTTGAGGTAGGTCAACGGCATAGACATCCTGTCCGCGCCCCAGGGCAAACCGCAGAGAGTGGGCCAGGTCTTTGCTGTTGGCGGTGGCAAAAATCACCATGCCCACCAGGGTCATCACCCCCGAAAGGCCAAAGATGCCCCGGTAGCCAATCTGATCGGCGATGGTGCCAAAGACGGGGCCAGCCAGAGCAATGCCCACATCAAAGCCCACCATGGCAAGGCCAAAGGTGCGACCGCGATCGCTGGGGCTAGAGCGATCGCCCATCAGCGCCGCAATCATAGGAATCAGCGTGCCCCCGGCAAACCCCTGCACCAACCCCGCCAGCAAAAACATCGGCGCGCTCTCGGCCAGCCAAAAAATCCCCATGCCCAGGCTGTAGAGCAGCAGACTGACGGTGATGAAGCGGCCCCTCCCGTAGCGGTCGGAGGCCCGCCCGGCCACCAGCCGCGACATAAAGCTGGCCGCAGCCGAGGCGGTGTAGATCAGCCCCACATTCAGCGCCAGACCGGCCTCGCGTACGTACAGCGGCACAAAGGTGCTCAGGGTGCCAAAGGCCAGCCCCACCAGCAGCAAAATAATGGCTGGGGTACGCACTCGGCCACTCCACAGCTGGCCCCAAAACTTCTTTGAGGCGGCGGCCTCATCGACATCGCGGGGCTGGTATGGCTCGTGCAGCCGCGCCACCAGCACCAGTCCGACGATGCCCAGTAGCCCCATGGCCAAAAACGCCGTCGTGAACCCCGTGGCCTCGTAGAGAAAGCCCCCCAGGGCTGGCCCCAGGGCCAGGCCGATGGGGTTGACCAGGGTCATGTAGCCGATTAACTCGCCTCGGTTAGCGGGCGGGGCCAGGTCAAGCACTAGGGCGCTGTAGGCCACCACAAAGGCGGCAATGCTCAACCCATGAAAAGCGCGAATGCCAATCATGGCGAGAATAGAGCTGTCTAGGTTGAGCGTCACCCCAGCAATCGCCAGTGGCACGATCGCCCGAGGCAAAAACTGCACCAGCAGGTAGCCAAAGGGGGCAACGGCGATCGCACTCATCCCCACCAGCAGCACCACCTTGCGGCCCCGCTCGTCGGCCAGCCGCGACAGGTAGGGCCGCGCCACCAGCAGCCCCAGGGCAAACGAAGCCATCACAATGCCAATCTGCTGGCCGCTGCCCCCCAGGGTTTCAATAAACAAAGGCAGCGTCGGCAGCAGCCCCGCCAGCCCCGCCCAAAAGCACAGCCCCGCCGCAAACAACACCGTCAGGTTATTGCGCACCGATGGGCTAAAGGTTGAGAAAATAGTCAAGGCGATCGCTCTCCGGGTAGACGGTTGGGTTGCCAGGAATGCTCGCACCGCAGCAAACCCCTACCCCTAATGTAAACAAATGTTTCAAGTAACGGCCATGGAGCGCAGCGCCACCTTCGACCCCACGGGTCGCTATCGCTACAGCCTAGAGCGATGCTGGGGTAGCGACTCTACCCTGGCCATCGTCATGCTAAATCCGAGCCGGGCCGACGGTAGCCTAGACGACCCCACCCTGCGTCGATGTATGGGGCTAGCTTTGGGCTGGGGGTTTGGGGCGATCGCCGTGGTTAACCTCTTCGCCTAGGGAAATCGGGGAAAATTGGGGGATTGCGATCGCGCCGTCCTCACCCTGCTCAACCCATGTCAGGCCAAATGCCGCTGCCTAAGCCATAACCGCACTGGCCAGCCACGGCACCCCCTACGCACCGCAGCACCCCACTGCAACCCTGGGTTATCCCAAATAACTAAGGCGACTTCTGAAAAATAGTTTTTCAAAATGGTGGGTAGTGCCCACCCTACATCAGCTACTCATCCACCCACCCACTCACCTACTCCTCCCCCGCCCCGGTTCCTGATATACCCCGTAAGCGGCCACAATGCCCAGCCCAAAGCCAAACAGGTGCCCCCACCAAGCCACCATGGGCTGAGTCGGAAGCATGCCAAAAATAAAGTAGCTGTAGTTGATCAGCACAAACATTGAGATCAACAGCGGTACCACCCGCCGCTCTAGCCAACCAATGCAGAGCAGATAGCCAAACAGGGTATAGACCACCCCACTCAGCCCGTGGACGCTGCTGGGGCCAAGCAGCCAGGCCATCACCCCGCCCCCCAGCCAGCCCACCAGCAGCGTAATCCAATAGTCGCGGCGGCCCTTGGCCAAAATTAGCCAGCTAAAGATTAAAAAGCCAATGGTGTTGCCAATCAGGTGGGCAAAGCCAGCGTGGGAAATAGCCGAAAGAAAAATGCCCGGTATGCCCTCCAGGCTGCGGGGATGCACCGGCAGGTTCCAGCGACCACCAAAGAAGAGTTGGTCAACAATCTCCTGAGCCCAAGGAATGGCCAATAAGTAGACGGGTATTAGAGCATTGGCCTTGAGTCGCTGTCCCCATCCCTGGGACTTTGGCGCTGGCTGTCCGGCGGCAGCGCGAGAATTAGGGCGCTGGGCAGCAGGTGGTGAGGCGTGGTTTAGCTCTGCCTCTAACCGTTGGAGCCGGGCTTTTAGGTCTGCATCGTCCAAAGTTTTTGCCTGTAAATATATGCCTGTAGGGATCTGCCCGTATGGGTTTGGGGCTATAGCCAGGGCAGCGGGAGGCTATGCCACAGACAACGGGCCATGCTGGAATCGAACCAGCGACCGACCGCTTAGAAGGCGGTTGCTCTATCCTCTGAGCTAATGGCCCCAGTAAGCTCTTTGATACGCTCCTCTCATTTTAGGGGGTATAGGTGATCCTTAGGGCAGACTATGACGAATAGAATAATTGGCATAACAGCGATGAAACTACTGCCAATGCAGTCAGGGCCGCTAAGATAAACCTCATCCAAGTTTAGACGTGGAGTTCTGCCCGTGGGAAGACATCTGTAGGAAGACACCTATAGAAAGACAACAGATTCTGAGCTGTACTTGGTATAAAGCTCTTAATGCATTAGTGAGGTAATCCGGTAATTTGTGAAGGTTTACAGATTTTTATCGTCACGCAGTACTAAGGGTGCGGTCTACCGTTGCAGCCGCCGCCTACAGCAGGTACTTACCTCAGCTAGGAGTCAGCAGGCCATAACATGTTTATCCTCAAGCGGCAGGATGTTGACATCAAGACGATGCACCATCCACATAAAGATCAGCAGATTCCGATTTTGTCTTACCAGGGGCAGACCTTTCGTCTGCTGAGCGTGTTTAATGCGGCCCAAGAAGACGATGCTCGGGTGCTGTGGCGCGATCTGACCGACAACCGGGGCAAAGCCTGCGTGCTGCTAGAGGAGCCTGATCGCTACAGCATTTGGGGGAAAATTCGCCTTGAAAAGTTTGTTCCTGACACAGGTGGCGACACCGGCACCCCCCCGGCAGCGGCCCCGTTTATCAAAGCCTGCTTACTAATGCTGCAAGTGCTCTATATGGATGTGGAAGACCTACTGGGAGGCAAGCAGGCGCGGCAGTTTGAAGATGACATTGCCAAGGTGTTTGCCGCCTGGAAATTTCCCCAGGCGACGGCCCCTGAGGCCATGAAAAATCTGCTCACCGTAGACCCTCTGGCGATGCCCCAACTGCCGCCCTGGCAAGACCACCACCTCCAGCGCCTGCTAGAAGAAATGCACCGCGTAGGCAAAGACTACTTTGGCAACGCCGATTTTGCCGCCCGCGCCCTAGAAGCGGTGGAAGACATGACTACCGCTGAGCAGAGCCAGTTTCGGCGATGGTTACAGCAGTCTCCGGCGGGCAAGATTTGGACTTAGGCGAGAGCATCTAAGGGTCTGTCAGGCTTAAGGTGACAGGTCAGGGGAGGGTATACGGTACAAGGTTTACGGTTCATGGCCTACCGCATACCTTAAACCGTGAACCGCATACCGTTCCCCTTGCCCCAGAAGAGTTTAAGAATTATTGCTCTGCGCGACTAATTGGCACGATTCCTCTATCTGGACGGCCCAAGAGCGTTGGCAATCGGTACAATTCACTTTGCGTTGGGCTTATTGCTGGGGCTGAGTGACCTCTGAGATTGCGGTGACCTCTGAGATTGCACTGGCCAGTTCGCAGTTGCGCCGTTGAGTTCCGTTAGGAGTAAACCCTTGAGCAAATCATCTACCCCGACCTCTGCCCGTGACTCGTCCACGCCGCTGTTGGTGGGGGCTTGCATCGCCTGGGGCGTGGTTACGCTGCTATTTTTTCTGCTGTTTACTGCGCCAGGAGAAGACGGTGCCCAGCCCAACTGGTTTCTGACGGGCATCAACCTGTTAGAAATTGGCTCATTTTTCTTTGCCGCGCTCCTGTGCTTTCGCAACTGGCGCAGCAGCCAGATCGTCAGCGGTCGCTATGTCTGGTTTTGGATTGGCCTAGGGCTACTGTTCTACTCGATGGGCACTGTGCTGTTCTTTATCTGGGGTACGGTGTGGGGGCTTGACCCAGCGGTGTCTCTGGGCGACTTTTTCTATATTTTTAGCTATATTTTCCTGGCGGCGGGCATGTTTAAGGCGGTGCTGCCCCGACGCCTAAACCTAGAGCTGCCCCAATGGATGATGGTAGTGGGCATTGGCCTGGGTGGGGTGCTGTTGGCTATTTTTGTGAACATTGCCGCTGCTGAAGCGATCCCGGTGCCTCTGGACCAGGTGCCAGCGATGCACCATCTGGCCCAGGCACCCCCCGATGTTGCCCCCGACCCCGCCTTGGAGGTGGCCCCCGCTGAGGCTCCCGTCCCAGAGGAAGAAGCTAGCTCTGCTCCTCCCCTGATCTTGCATCTGGACGGCATGCTAGAACCTCTAGAGGATGCGGTGGGACTGCTCTACCTGATTGGCGACATTGTGCTGCTGGTGATTGCGGGTACGCTGCTGGTGGCTTTTTGGGGCGGGCGTTATTCTCAGTCGTGGAAGCTGATTGCGATCGCCGCCTTTTGCCTTTACATTGCCGATATGTTTTTTGCCTACGCCATCAACACTGACACCTACGTAGAAGGAAGTCTTTGGGAGGTTTTTTGGACGTTTTCGGCGGTGTTTTTCGGTCTGGGGGCGGTAGTAGAGCAAGCCGTTTCGGTGAATTCTCGCCGCAGCAATAGGCGGCGACGGGGATAAGGCGATTTGGGGCTTTAAACCTGAGCCCAGCCTAGCCAATCTAAGCCCAGCGGAGGAATCTTGCCCGAGAGAAAATGCTAGATCCTAAGCTGGCCTTGGTATGGCCTTAAGATGTTAGATGGCATTGTTACGGAACCCACGGCATGGCACCTAAAAAGCTGACTGAGGCTGACAAGACTTCTATCTTGAGCCTGTACCGCCAGCCCCAGGAGACAACCTCAACCCTGGCGGAGCGCTACGGCGTCAGCAACAGCACCATCAGCCGGCTGCTCAAGGCCAGTCTGCCCGAAGCCGAGTACAGTGTGCTGATTCAGCAAAAGCGCGGCTCCATCGACAGGGCCGTGGTTGCACCCCCAGCTCTGCCCGAAGCAGAGCCTGCTCTGCCCGAAGAAGCAGCTCCGACAAAGCCCAAGGCCAAACCCCGCCACCAGAAAAAGACTGAGCCTGAGCCGGTGATTGAGGCTGAACCTGTGGCAGAACCAGCCCCAGCTGCTACAGAAGCGCCTGAAACGGAAGCCCCCCTGATAGAAGTAGAAGCCCCAGGGAAAGCGGCAAAACCAGCTCGCAAGCGGCGATCGCACGCCGCCGAACTGCCCGAAGAAGACTTGGCGGCAGAACCGAAAATCGCCGCCGAAGCGGCCTCTGAACTGACTCAGCTATCGCTGCCTGACCCCGCTGCCCCTGCGGCAGTTGAGGCCCCCGAACAGCCCGCCCGGCCAGTGCTCAAGTCGGCCCAGGCTACCCCCGCCAAACCCCTCGAGTCACCGAATGACGAAGCTGCCCTTGACGACGAATGGGATAACAACCCCGTGCTCGGCGACGACTATGACGACGATGACGGCGACGACGACGACGAGGATGACGATGACGACGCCTGGGATGGCCGCGATCGCACTACCACCAATCTGGAAATCCTGGAAATCTCGCCGCTCACCGCTGAGGCATTGCCATCGCTATGCTACGTCGTGGTAGAACGCACCTCTTCAGAGCTGGTCGTGCTGCCCCTAAGCACCTTTGCTGAGCTGGGTCAAATTCCTGAGTCCGAGGGCGATTCGCGTACCCTACCCGTGTTTGAAAACCACAATGTGGCCCGCCGCTTTTCGCGCCGCAATCAGCGGGTGATAAAAGTGCCCGACGGTGCGCTGCTGCAAACCACCAGCCCCTATCTCCAGGCCAAGGGCATTACTCGCCTGTTCATTGACGGCCAGGTGTTTTCTATCGACGAAAACCCGGTGGCGCCCGCCGCCGATAGCTAGCCCCTGGGCTAAGCTGCTATGAACATTGCCAAGCAACGTCATCGACTAAAGAGTTGGCCAGCTCAACCCTCCTTTCGATACTCGCGATCGCAGTGCCACTTCTGGTATTGATGATAGTAGGTGTGCTGATGTACCTGCTGTTTCGTCGCCGGGGGTGCAAATGCGCAGCCCTAAACCTCAGTAGTTACAGCTCTGCCTAACGTCAACCATCGGGAGCCAGTTATGGCCAAGAGCCAACTCACCGCCGCCACTAAAAAAGCCTTTAAACACCATTTCGAGTCGATGGTGCCGCTGCTTCTGTCTGAGTGGCCTCAGCTGACCGAAGAAAACCTGGTAGCCACTGAAGGCGACTTGGACTCGACCGTAGTTTATATCAGCAGTGAAACTGACCGCACCAAAACCTTGGTGCGTCGTCAAATCAATGAGTTGGCCACGCTGGTTGAGGGCGATGCCTCAGCACCAGAAAAGGTTGCTGACAATGGGGCCGCATCGTCAAGCCTTGAGCCTACCGGGCCGCTGGGAATCGACAAGTCAAGCATTGACAATCTGCTCGACGACCTCGAGTCGCGCACCGAAAACCTGATCCAAGAGCTCAAGGCCGAGATGCTGCCGGAGCTTGAGAAACGCGCCCGCAGCAATCTGGGTCAAAGCCTGCTGATTGCCCTGGGCATCGGTTTTGTTTTAGGTCTGATTTTGAGGGGCAAGCGTGGCTAGCTTCGACTCTACCTTTGACCAAGTAGAAAGCTACCTGCGGCGACTGCTGCGGTTGGCATCAGTGTTAGTCGATACGCACCTTGATGTGGCCGTGCAAGAGGCCAACTACGAAAGCCGCCGCCTGATCAGCGGTTTTATCATGCTGGGTATAGGCGTAGGGTTGCTTACCACAGCGATCGTGCTCGGCATCGTCGCCAGCGTGGTGTTTGCCCAATCACTGGGGCTGAGCTGGCTTCAGGCGATCGCCACCGTATCTGGGGTAGACCTATTGCTGGGGCTATTTTTTTTCACCCTGGGGCGGCTGCGGCTGCGCGGCCCGCTAATGACCCAAACCCAGGCGCGGCTGTCGCGATCGGTGGCACTGCTCAAGGCAAAAGACTAGGCTGAGAAATCTGTCTGATTCATGGGTATATGCCCTGGCTGACTCGCCACATCCCTCAGCCAGCGAGAGATATCATGGCACGCAAACACATTGTCACCGTCCACCCACCGCACCAGCAAGCGATTATCGGCGCTATTGCTTTCACCCGATGTAGACCTAATCCTGCTGGGTGGAAAACTGCCGTGCGCCGATCGCCGCCAGCACCGCCGCCACCACTATTAAAATAGGAATTGTGAACCAAGGAAACTCCGCCAAAGGCATGTAGGCCGCCGCCCGCAGACCAATGGTGGTGTAGGTCAAGGGCAGCAGGTAGACGATCGCCTTCAGCGCCACCGGCAGAGTGGCCGGGTCAAAGAAAGTGCCCCCGAGAAATGACATCGGCACGATCAAAAAGTTGTTGAACAGGCCGACGCTCTCTAGGGATTTCACGTTTAGCCCGACGATTACCCCCAGCCCCGCAAACACGGCGCAGTTGAGAATCACGAGCAGCAAAAACAGGGGGTTGATAAAGCTCCAAAACCGGCCGGTGAAAATAATTGCCACCAAAATCACCGAGCTAGCGGTCATCAGCCCGCGCACGATGCCCGCCAGCATTTTGCCCAGGTGCAGCGCCAGGGGGTGCACCGGGTAGAGCAGCATTTCTTCAAAGGTTTTGGTGAACAGGCGATCGCCGCAAATCGAGAACGTAGTGCCGCCAAAGCTAATCACCATCGACGATAGGGCCACCATGCCCGGCAAAATAAACTCTAAATAGTTATCTCCCGCTGTAGGCGTAGTCACCTGGTCGATGGCGTTGCCCAGACCCAGACCAAAGGCCAAAATGTAGATCAGCGGCGACACCAGCCCCGAGGCCGCCACCTGGGGAATGCGCACCCGCAAATCGAGCCAGTCGCCCCAAAACACGGTGAGGGTGTCGGCCCAGAGGGTACGCAGGGGTAAGGCTTCAGCCGAGCGCTGGCGCGGGCGAGAGAGAATGTTGGTCAAGGGGCGGCTCCTGCAATGTTTCTTAATAGCCTGCTACTAGCTTACGCCCTGGGTCTCCCCAAAGGAAGTGATCTCAAGGGAGATACCCAGTCCGGCTCGAGATCTGGCGTTTGCCTACAGGCAAAACCCCACGGCTGGACTTGGATAAGATCTAGACCCGGCAACTGTGTATATCCATTGCGTTCAAGACACGAAAAGTTAGACAAGGTTGTGAGCTGATCCCAGGGTTTTTAGCATGGAAGTAGACAGTGCGATCGCTCAGTTTTCGCTCGGAGAATGGCACAACCTAGCCTCTCCTAAGACGCTGGCTGCCCGCTGGGTTGGGTCTGTGATCGCAGTCAATCTAGTTTTGCGAGTATTTCTTTAAGGTGGCGACATGGTAGCTACAGCTACGGTTCAGCACTCCCCTGTCCAGCGAGAGCAGCAGCTGGTGCTCTGGCTCGATGCGGTACGGCTCGACGATGTGCACCTGGTGGGCGGCAAAAATGCCTCCCTGGGCGAAATGATTCAGCAGCTCACGCCCCAGGGCATTCGGGTGCCGACGGGGTTTGCCACCACCTCCTTTGCCTACCGCTACTTCATTGAGAAAACCGGGCTAGACGCCCAGCTGCGGGAGGTGCTGGGCGGCTTTGATATCGACGACGTCACCGAGCTGCGGCGGCGGGGCCGGAAGGCGCGATCGCTGATTCTCAACGCCGCCTTCCCCGACGACCTCAAGGCCGCCATTCTCAGCGCCTACCACCAGATGTGCGAGCAGGCGGGCCAGAGCCTTTGCCTAAATGACGAGTCATGCCTGGCGGGCAACGCCTACACCGAGGTCGATGTGGCCGTGCGCTCTAGCGCCACCGCCGAAGACCTGCCCGACGCCAGCTTTGCGGGCCAGCAAGAGACCTACCTCAACGTTTACGGCGACCAGGCCGTGCTGATCGCCTGTAAGAAATGCTACGCCTCGCTATTCACCGATCGCGCCATCTCCTACCGCACCACCAAACACTTCGACCACTTCGACGTGGCCCTGTCGGTGTGCATTCAGCGCATGGTGCGCTCAGATCTCGCCACCTCCGGCGTCATGTTTTCTATCGACACCGAGACCGGCTTTGAGAATGCCGTGCTCATCACCGCCGCCTACGGCCTGGGCGAAAACGTGGTGCAGGGCACCGTCAACCCTGACGAATACGTGGTGTTTAAGCCCACCCTCAAGTCGGGCCACAAACCCATTCTCAACCAGCGTCTGGGCACCAAGGCCCTGCGCATGGTCTACGACACCACCGGCACCGAGCTGACCAAAAACGAGCCGGTGCCCCTGGCCGATCAAAACCGCTACGCCATCGACGAAGCCGACGTTTTGCAGCTGGCCCACTGGGCTTGCACCATCGAAGACCACTACAGCCAGCTGCGGGGCGTCAAAAGCCCGATGGATATTGAGTGGGCCAAGGATGGCATTACGGGCGAGCTGTTCATTGTGCAGGCCCGGCCCGAGACCGTGCAGTCGCAAAAATCTCAGAATGAGCTGCGATCGTACATCCTCGACCCGCCCGAGGGGGTAGAACCTGTGGCCACAGGCCGCGCTGTGGGCGACCTGATCGGCCAGGGCAGCGCCTGCGTCATCTTTGAAGTGAACCAGATCGCCCAGTTTCGCCCCGGTGAGGTGCTGATCACCGCCCGCACCGACCCCGACTGGGAGCCGATTATGAAGCAGGCCAGTGCGATCGTCACCGACCAGGGCGGGCGCACCTGCCACGCCGCCATCATTGCACGGGAGCTGGGCATTCCGGCGATCGTCGGCACAGGCAACGCCACCCAGCTGCTGGCCACGGGCGAACCCGTCACCGTCACCTGCGCTGGCGGCGAAGAGGGGCTGATCTACCGAGGCGAGATTCCATTTCGCATCGAGACCACCCAGCTCGACAGCCTGCCCGAAACCCGCACCAAAATCATGATGAACGTGGGCAACCCCGAGCTGGCCTTTACCCTGGCGGCCCTGCCCAACGACGGCGTCGGCCTGGCCCGGCTGGAGTTCATCATTGCCAACCACATTCAGGTACACCCCCTGGCCCT